>JAAZLJ010000128.1 GCA_012799365.1 Syntrophomonadaceae bacterium
AAATTTAACCTCACCGTAAGTAAAAACAGAAAATAATAATACGCTTCGAGTCTATTAACCTAAAGCTCATGCCAGGGTTTTCAGGCCGATACGGTATATCTGGAAACGGATATGCCCTCCATTGTGAAAAGAAGCAGCGGATTGTTTAGATAAAGGAGAAAACCATCAAGTAACAATTTTTTATCTAAATGGAGATATGTTTTATACAAAAAACATTAAAGCCTGGCTTGTTTTCAGCCAGGCTTTATTTTTTGGGGGGAGCAAAAATAAAAGAAGTGGATATTGTGCTGTTAAGTAAAAAAATTAAGCCTTATTTCAAAATGAGGGCATCGTCCCTGGCCATTTTCCTGCTGATATTTACCTTGTCAGCGGTAGTCAATCCCAATATGGCTATGGCCAACAGCCAAACCGGATTACCTGACCAAATCATGCTCTCCTGGACTGATGATCCAGTTACTACACAGACAATTGTCTGGCGGAGTAGTGCCGATACCAAATCAGAGTGGGTACAGTACTTGTCGGCTGCTGATTATAATGACAGTTTTATTGGCGCTCTTGAAGTAGCAGCAGTTAAAACTGAGCTGTATGCGGGATATTCTCACTGTGAGGGTATCCTGTCAGAGTTATCCCCTGATAGCGAATACATCTACCGGGTTGGACGAGAAGGAGCCTGGAGTGAACCTGCTTCTTTTACCACTGGTATAAGTGATGACAAATTTTCCTTCGTTTATATGGGTGATGTTCAAAAAGGTTATGAAAATTGGGGGGAAATGCTGCAGCATATTGTTGCTGAAAACCCCAGTCTAAAATTTGGACTCCTGGGTGGAGACCTGGTTGATGATGGATACAACACCGATGAATGGGAGCTGTTTTTTAATGCTGCCAGCCCGGTCTTTAATAAAATTCCCTTAATGCCAGCAGTAGGTAATCACGATGATACGCCAATATTCTGGAAGTTCTTTGCTCTGCCCGAGAATGGGCCGGAAGGGTTTAAGGAAGAATTCTACTCCTTTGACTATGGAAACTGTCATATAGCGGTATTAAACAGCAACAAAATGGGTGCTGCCAAGCCTTATTACGATAAACTTAAATGCTGGCTGCAGCAGGATATTGAAAACAGCAGTCAGCAGTGGAAGTTACTGATGTTCCACTATCCCCCCTATCCGGTAGTAGATGATGGCCATTCTTATAATTTCCAGGAAAGCTGGGTACCCCTTTTCGAACAATGCGGTGTAGATATTGTCTTTGTCGGGCATCAGCATGTTTATATGCGAACCAAACCGTTACGTAATGGTCAGGTACAGGCAGATGGGGAGGGCATTGTCTATGTTATTGGCAACTCTGGGAGCAAGTTTTATCCTGGTGGAGATAATCATGATTACATAGCCCACCAAGAGACCAATATCAGCAGCTACCAGATTGTCACTATTAATGGAAATACATTTACCTTGATAGCCCGAAATGCTGATGGGCAGGAGACTGATAGCTATACCTTAAGTAAACCATCTCCGTATAACTCCCAACACAACAAAATTACACCTCTATGGGATGCCTACAACAGCGAAAATATTTACAGCGGGGCATCAGTTATGACAATAAACGATATCATTTTTCGAATGAAGTATTTTTGTGACACTATTAAGGCTTACGCTGTCAATAATTTAAACTAATTGCTAGATTCCAGCCCTGTATTCTACAGTGGGATGCTGGATTTAGCTGATTGGGGAGAGGAGGTTTAGATATAGGCCAGGTTAATCATTGTGGAGAGAGTGAATCGTATTTTAATGCTATTACAGGAGGGAGATGTACAGCTTATGACGTTGGGATTAAAACGTAAAGGAAAAGCCAGAATAGCTTTATTAGTGATGTTCATGTTTTTGTTCGGCCTGGTGGGGATGGTACAGCCGGGTACAGCTATGGCCAAGACCATGTATAGTGACCCGGCTACCTCACTTACAGTCGTACTCAATGATAATGGAGAAGTTTACGAATTAGCTACCTATACTATTCCCGAACTTGAGAACATGTCCCAGGTGCAGCGGGAATATTCTTCCATAGATAGAATGCCGGCCCCGGTATTTACTGCAGGTAAGGGGCTTGATTTGGAATCTTTCCTTAGCAGTCAGGGTATAGATATTAGTTCGATAACCCACTTTAGATTTTATGCTACTGATGATCTGGTCAAAAAACTGGATCGGAATATGCTGCTGGACAGAACCGGTTACTATTTCCCCAAAATTGTAGAATGTTGGGATACTGATTGGGATGAGGATACCAACCGTTATACCGATGTTGAGAAGGTAAGTGCCGGAGCTGTTCCAGTTAAACCGATGCTGGCCATAACATCTTCTCAGGGACGCTGGCTTGATTGCCCCGACTGGAATAGCCTGGACGGTTCCACCTGCCTGAGATTATGCCTGGGGCAGGCTACCCCCGAAGAGTGTATCACCATGAACTTTGTCAGGTGGGTCTATAAGATTGAAGTATTTGGGAAGTTGGAAGCAGGCAGCTCCATAATTGCCTCCAGGATTACAGTGGATAAACCTTCATCAGGCCAAAGTTATCAGGTGGGGGACACTGTAGAAATCGATGGAACAGTTGAAAGATTGTCATCGGTTACGCTAACTATCACTGATCCGGATGGACATGCCGTATATACTTCTTTTGATGTTGATACCAGGGATGGCAAATTTAATGAGGAATTCCCCCTGGGTCCAGATGCTGTACCTGGTAACTATACCGTTAAGGTTGGACCGGGATCGGGAACGGGAGAGGGATGTACCCAGACTTTCCATGTAACCACGGCGTCATCCTCTGCCGCTAATATTACCCTGAATACCCCCGAGGCAGGTTACACCGTACAACCGGGGGATAAGGTAAAGATTAGCGGATCTGCCAGTGGTCTAACTACTGTAAAGCTCGAGATTATAAACCCTGATGAGGAAACCGTATATACCAGCACTATTAATAAAAGTGGTGACTTTACCGAGGAATTTACCCCGACTGCTGATGCATTACCTGGCGACTATACTATTAAAATCAGTGCACCTGGATTGAAACAGGACTATACTCGTATCTTCCAAGTTGTTGAGGCAGAGGCAGCCAGCCCTTCGGATACCCCTGTTACGGAGACCAAACCAGAACCCGTGACCACCAAAACAGAATCTGAGACCCAACCTGTGGTGGCGGCACCAACCAGCTCTTTAAAAGATACTACCAATCATTGGGCAGTGGACCGAATTAATGACCTGGTCAATCGTGGAGCCATTAAAGGATACCCAGATGGTACTTTCCAGCCTGATACCACCATTACCCGAGCTGAATTTACCACCGTTGTGGTAAAAGCTTTTAATCTAACTAACACGGATGGCAAATCCTTTGGCGATACCAGCGAGCACTGGGCTAAAGATTATATCGCCACCGCAGCTGGTGCAGGCATTGTCGGTGGTTACAATGACAGCACTTTTGGTCCCAATGACCCTGTCACTCGTGAACAGATGGCAGCCATCGTGGTAAAAGCGGCTCAGCTTACTCCGGCAGCAGGAGAAAACCAATTCGTTGATAGTGCGAGCATTGCCGATTGGGCTAGAGATGCTGTTGTTACAGCGGTAAACAACCAGATTATACGGGGTTATCCTGATAATACCTTTAAGCCTGGTAGTAAAGCGACCCGGGCTGAGGCGGTGGCTGTTATTATAAACGCCTTAGATATGAATTAACTGATATAAAAATGGGATAAAGCTATGCAGGAAACAACTGAAAACAATAAATCAAAGAAACTATTGATTTGCGGAATTTTATTGCTGGTAGTGGTGGTTGCCGTATTCTCCTTCTTAAATCGCAGCCAGGATAATCTACAGGAAGGGCAGTTGTTAATCAAGGCCGGTGATACCCAGTTAGCGCTGCTAACTATTACCGACCTGCAGCAGCTACCAGCTGTGGAAAAAAAGATGACAATTCACTCATCTCGCGGTAAGAGTGAACACCAATTCACCTGTATTGAACTCAGCGAAGTTCTTGATAGTATCGACCCGGGGTTAACCTCCAAATATACCCAGGTTATAACCCGGGGTATAGATAATTATACCTCCGGTCTGGAGATGAGCGAAGTACTGCAGACGGATAATGTTTATATCGCTTATGCCGATGGAGGTAAACCGTTAAAAACCAAAACCGGTAAAGAGGGCAGTATGCGTATCATCATTCTTGGTGATGAATTTGGCCAGCGTTTTACTAATTTTCTGGTAAGCATTGAACTGGAATAGGTGAAAAAAAGGCGGGTTTTGTTATATGCGAACGACAGCAAATAAATTGTTACTGGTTGTATTGGCTTTGATTATAATGCTGATCGCAGTTGGCTGCGGGGGAAAAACAGAAACTGCCAGCAGTCCGGCAGTTCCTGATGATGGACAAGAAATTCTAATTACTGGACTATCTGACAGCGATTATAAAATTACCGTGGGACAATTAAAAAAGCTGCCGGCGGTTACGAAAAAAGCACAAGCCACCCGGGCCAATGGCGAAACCGTCAAGGTTAAAGCCACCGGACCTTTGCTGGAAGATGTACTCCAGCAAGAAGGTAAGTCTGTAAAAGACTATAGCAGCATTCGCTTTACCGCTCGGGATGGTTATTCCATTGCAGTTCCCCCTGATGTACTAAAAAATCGCTCCATTATCCTGGCTTACCAGATTGATGGCAAACCCCTGGATGCTGAAAATGAACCAGTTCGGGTAGTAATTCCAGGTGAGAGAGCTATGTATTGGGTGCGGATGCTGGATAGGGTTGATTTGGAAACCGGGGCTGAACAAACCCCTATCAAAAAGGTGGTATTCCTGGAAACAGCCATAAAGACTTTGCCACAAGAAGATTACCAGTATTTTGATAGCACCGATAAGGCTGTTAAAACCAAAGATTTGGTCGACACCTATGCCGGGACTGATAAGGTTAAAAACGTTTTTATTAAAGCCGGAGATGGCTTGTATAAGAATGAAACCCAATCTAATTTTCTAAGTGCCTATATCAAAATAACGGGTGAGGAAGCACCTAAATTCCTGGCGCCTCACTTACCTCAGGGTATGCATGTGCGGGATGTACTCTACATCAATTATGGTGAGACTAGCTTTCTAGCATATTCTCAGGGAATAAAGGTATTATCCCCACAAACGCTTGATGGGCAGATCGGAATCGCCTTATCAGACGTTATAAAGCAGACCGGTCTCAGCCGGGCGGCAAAATACAAGTTCAGCAGTCTCAATGGCCAAAGCCTGGAATTGGAAGTTACCCAGTTTGGGAGCGGATTAATTTTCGAAAATAGTCAGGAGGCACTGACCTTTCGCTGTTCGGGAGCAGCAGATAAGAGCGTAGAAAACTTGCTTTCGATTGAATGTATGAAATAGCAGCGGGTTAATTTAACCATTAACCTGGTTTGTGGTGCAGGGGAGAAGGAGTCTAAAACAGTGGATAAAAGAAATTGGTTTCTGGCTATTGGTCTGGGTCTGCTGGGTTTTGTTATCGGGGGCCTGATATTCGGTGCTTTTTGGCAAGCTCCCGGTTATGTTCCCCCCCTGAAAGTGGTGGGTGATGTTGCCCGGGTAGTAAAGTTGGAAGACCTGCAACAGCTGGGTAAGTTGCATCATGTAAGCTATGACGGGCATAAGTATCAGGCCATTAGGCTAATGGATATTATCACAGCAGCTCAACCCATAGCATCACCGGAGCAGATATATTTAGTCGGCAGTGATGGTTTTACTTCCTCATTTCCGGCGCAAGGGCTGGAGAAATCCTATATTACCTTTACGGCCCAAAATGGCTGGGAAGCAATCAACCTTAATCACCCGGTTAATAGCAATGCCAAAATGCTGAAAGAAATCGTAGTAGTTTCAGATAGAAGCTCTCCCCATTTTGATTTGACGATTATTAATCTGGAAAAAGAGCTTATGAGAATTACTCCAGGTCAGCTATATACCCGTACCCTCTTGGAGTACCCCTACGCCGAAGGCCAGGCTGCGGTAGAAAACGGGGGGAAAACTTATACTACTTCGGTTTACACCAAACGGAAAGTTTTTTCGCTGAATGATTTAATTCCCGGCCAGAATGAAGCAATGATGCTGGTAATGGGTACTCATGGGGAACACCGTTTCCTGGAGAACCGGGGTTATTTCGAGCTAAAAGATAACTATATCAATTACCTGGACCTTGATGAACGCAGCCAGTTGGAAAAAGTAAAAGGGGTAGTAGTAAATCCCCCTGCGACCAGCATCATGGATACCTACTATGATGCCCGATATTATCTGGAGAATGGCGATAAGGTGCTGGTGGTAGTTTTAGATGGGTTAACCTACAGCCGGTATACCGATGCTGTTGAAAAAGGGCATCTGCCCTTTCTAAAAAGTGCGGGTTCAGTCGCAAAGGCAACCGGGGTATATCCGCTGGGAAGTAACGCATGGCTGGCAGCAATGCTAACTGGAGTATCTCCGGAAGAAAACGGGATTATCGCCGAGAAAGACCAGGATTTAAAAGCACCTTCATTATTTGCCATTTCGCAGCAATTAAAAAAGTCAGCCCTGCTGTTATACTCTGGTCCCCAGCTGCTGAATACAGAAGTAGAACCACTGCTGGTAAACGGCAAAAATATCGGTAAAACGGGAGATGATGAACTTTATAGGGTTACCTTGGACAAGCTCGAACAGGGCTATGACCTGTTGATAGTTCGTTTTCAGGATATCGCTACCAGCAGTGAACACTATGGTGATGAGGCCGAGCCCACCCGGGCTGCAATTACTGCGATTGATAAGTATCTGCAAGGGCTGGTAAATCGTTGGCCGGGTAAGGTAATTATTATCGGTACCCCGGGAAGTGCCGCACAGGAATTTACCTGTGATTCGATGTTTGTACCATATTTATGTCTTAAGTAGGAATATGTTTCATTGCATTAGCAATTGGAGTAAAAACCACCAGGGAGGTGAGTCATATAAACCAATATACGGTGCTATCATCTAAAATAAATAACCGGGGTCTTAGCTCTTGGGAAACCAAGGGTTTTACGTTAATATTCGTATTTTTAATGGCATTATTAATTGTTACTGGCAGCAGCCTGGTTACACCCGTGATGGTACAGGCGGAGGAGCTCCCACTTTATATCGTTGATGCAGATAACCAGTTAATCATGACTGATCCTCCGCCGATGATTAAAGAGGGCTACGCTTTTGTACCAATATCTACCCTGGCTGATACTTTACAGGGCAAGGTGGTCTGGGACCCTGAGCAGCAAACAGTTACCTTTACGAAAAACCGGGATACTATTCGCATGCGGGTAGATAGCGATCAGGCCAAGATGAACGGGCAGGCATTATCCCTGGACGCAGCTGTTTGTAATATTGATGACCGGGTTTATGTTCCCCTTGTATCGATAGCCGAAGCCATGGGGGCAAAACTGGAATGGGATGAAGAAATCAGGACCGTTAAACTGCTCCCCGGTATGGGGACTGTGACCAAAGCCAGATTCTCTCCCACCCGAGATGGAATCCCGTCAGAAACGCTGACCGTTAAGGCAGGCTATTTTGGCACCCCGTACAACACTCTGAAGGTTTTTACCTTCAGCGATTTAGAAGCTATGGCCGATGTGTACCAGGCTTATACCTTCATCGATAGCATGCCGGCTGTAGTATTAGATTCGGCTCAGGGAGTGAGGCTGGTAGATATTCTGGAGAGTTGTGATATTGATATTAATTCTATAGACAAACTATATTTTTATACTACTGACGTTAATAAAGGATGGTATCAGAGCTTATCCAAATCTTATCTGCTGGATACTAAACGTTACTATTTTCCCAACTTACCGACCCATTGGGATTACGAGGAAGAAGAAGCGCTGCCTGGGGCCGAGGAAGGCGCTGTACAGGTAGAGCCGATCATAGCCATTCGGGACTACTGGAAACGCTTTGCCACTGACCCTGATTTCAGCCAGATGGTTGAGAGTAATGGGTTCAGGCTAGTGTTTGGTCAGGAAGATACCAGTACTATCACATCTATGCGCTCTGCCAAATGGATACGTGAAATCTCGGTAATGTTGATCGGTCATCCGCCCAGTGAAGTTACACTTAATCAGGATACTATTAATGCCAAGATTGGCAGTACCGTACTCCTGGAGGCGACAGTAGGTCCATCTGATGCTACTAACAAAAGCGTTATCTGGAGTTCCAGCAACCCGGAGGTGGCTACCGTAGATGAGACTGGACGGGTATCCATTATTGCTCCGGGTACAGCTACCATTACTGTAACTACGGCCATAGGGGAGCAGACCGCTACCTGTATCGTACATGGCTCCACTCAGAGTGCAGACAATCAGAGAGCGGTTCTAGACGGCAGGGAGGAAGAGGAGAAGGAAGACTCAGATCCCTCTATATTACCAGACGGGCAACAACGCCTGGCTGAAAAAGGTACAGCTGCCACCACCAAATGGGCTGGCAGAGTATTTGAGATGTCAGCCGACATTGAGCCCCTGGAGCCGCGAAGTGAGCATGGGAACCTGAATGTTCTTACCGGAATAACATCGTTAATTCTCTTTTTCCTGGGTGCAGGCAGAAAATATATGGAATATAAGAAGGAGGTAGCCTGGTGATATTTGCAGTATTAGACCCACTTCGGGAAACTATGCATACTATTTCCTACGGCTTACTGGCGCCAACCATCATTATCCTGCTGCTGTTGGTAGCTTTCATGGTGGTTGAGCTGGGAGGTTTACTGGTAGAAATACTTACCGAACGGCGCAAAGAGAAAACCAATATACCCGAGTTACTGGAAGCTTTTCAGGGTAAGGATGTCCAGGGAATTATCGTCGAAATTGATAACAGTAACCTGTTCCGCCGCCAAAAGGCAGCATTACATGAGCTATTAGAACACAGCGATTTACCAGCTGTCTCTCTGCAGGCACTGGCTCGTCGCCTGCTGACCAATGAGGAACTTCATTATTTTAAGATAACCAACCGCACTGATGTAGTAGCCCGCCTGGGACCCATGCTGGGTTTAATGGCTACCTTGATTCCGCTGGGACCAGGTCTGATAGCACTGGGTCAGGGTGATACCAAAACCCTGGCTGACTGCCTATTAACCGCCTTTGATGCCACCGTAACCGGTCTGGCAGCAGCCGCCATTGCCTTTGCCATTTCTCGTTTACGCAAAAGGTGGTATGAGGAGTACTTGAGTTCTCTGGAGGCCTTGATGGAAAGCTTACTGGAGGTGTTTGCCGGTGAACCGGGGATTACGGAGTAGGAGAAGGCTGAGAACACTGGATGAGGATATCAGCCCCCTGGAAGGTGCTATTAATATTGTGGATGCCATGCTGGTATTTGCCTGCGGGCTGATGCTGGCCCTGGTTATCCGCTGGAACGTTGACCTGGCTCAGTTCGGGGATCGTGTTAATGTCACCCAGGGCGAAGAAGTGATAGATGATGCCGATATCCGCAGCGACCTGGTAGAAACCGAGGGAGAAGGCCAACTCTACCAAAAGATGGGCACAGTTTACAAAGACCCCGATACCGGGAAAATGTTTATGCTGACAGACGAGTAAGACGCAGTTGACAACAGTCCCGGCTATCACTCGCAACTAATATCGCTGTATCTATATTTATTCCCGGGCATATTTCGGTTGGAACTCGTTTCCCTTACAAGAGCTTGAGAGGAGGAGATAAATCTTTCATTTTTTAATTGTTGCCCGGCAGTGTAAAAGAAAATAAAAGTTTATAAACACTGACCGTAGACCTTATTTAAAAACATAGGGAGGGTTTGAAGATATGCAGTTGATGAATTGCGGAATAAAGCCTGACAGCAGGAAACTTATCGCCTGCATGGTGGCTTTAGTCATGTTTTTCAGTATACTGGGACTGGGTAGTCCCGGTACGGCGTGGGCCAAGACCGAGGAGAGTGATCCAGCCGAATTTTTGGTTGTCAATATTCTCAATCCCGATGGTACTACTACTCTGGTACATGAATATTCATATGAAGAATTAGAGCCCTTGGAAGAGATTGAATACTATGCAACCATTGATGCACTGCCAATAGGTGTGGGTACCAAGGCCAAAGGTGTTAAAATCCATACCCTTATAGAGCATGCCGTAGAAAACTATGATTCTAATATAAAGTGGGGGTCTGGCCAGAAATTGGTATTTTACGTTACGGATTACCCCACAGTTCCCTATCAGGGAACCAACTATTATACTTATGATTTTTTATATGGGCAAGAACGGTGTTATTTTCCGAAACTGGTTGAGACCTACGACCCAGAATGGGGTAGGGAGGATATCGAGCTTGATGGAGCCGTGGCTGTAGCCCCTATGTTAGCTTCATCTTCCTATCAGGAAAGGTGGGCGACTGATGAAATCCTCAAGAGTACTGACAATCCAGTGGAAATGGACGGTACGGAGTCCTTTCGATTTTGCATGGGCATTACCGAAGCAGAAGCCCTAGATGAAAATTTCTCCAGTACCAATAAATTTGCCCGGTGGGTATACCGGGTAGATGTCGGTCCGGTAAACGGTGAAAGACTAACGGCCGATAAAACCGACAATGAAGTTGGACAGCCGATTGAGATTACATTTAAAAATAACTCTACTTGGCAGACAGCTATTACCCAGGTCAGAGTGAATGAGGATATTTTAGACCCGGATAAATATGAAATAACAGCAGGGGAAATCACAATCAAACCTGGTGTATTTACTGAAGCCGGTACTTATGCGATAACTGTGGAGGCCACCGGTTTTATGAATTCCACTGTTAAACAGAAAATAAACGAAGCAACTAAACCGACAACAGTGGAAGTTGAATACACAGCAGAAGGCGACATCACAGCGATTAGCCCAGAAGGTGTAACCTTTGCTTACGGCAAGTTCACCGTTCTAACAGAGGTAACCGAGTTTACCTTCAAAGATGCCGACAAAGAAATGAAAGCCACCTTTGCAGAAGGCACCTGGACCTTTGCAGAAGTAGTAACTGAACCGACCACTTATACCGTAACCTTTACCGTAACTGATAGTGAAAATGCAGCCATTCCAGGGGTAGAAATAACTATAGCAGAACAGACCTTAACCACCGATGCAAATGGTGAAGCAACCATTGATTTAGAAAATGGCACCTATATCTACGGCGTAACAGCCGAAGGCTTTGGCTCTATTACAGATGGTGAAGTAGTAGTGTCCGGTTCAGCAGCAGCTGTAGCAGTAACTATGACGGGTGAAATTCCGCAAGGCGATTTTGCATTCGATGAAAATACGAAAACAATTACAGGCTATACAGGTAGTGGAGGAGACGTTGTTATCCCGTTGACTATTAATGGAGTCCAGGTAGAACATATAGGGAGCGACGCATTTTATAATTGCAGTAGTCTAACGAGCGTAACAATTCCTGATAGTGTTACCAGTATAGGAGAAGCAGCTTTTGAGAGTTGTACAGGTTTAACGAGCGTAACGATTCCTAATAGCGTTACAAATATAGAACGCAAAGCGTTTTATGAATGCAGTAGCTTAACGAGTATAACAATTCCTGATAGTGTTGAGAGCATAGGAGACTGTGCGTTTATGGGTTGCACAGTCCTAACGAGTATAACAATGGGGAGAGCCGGTATAGAAATAGGAGATAACTTAATCGGTGATGGTAAATTCAATGAAGCATATGCTGCGGGAGGCGCCGGTACTTATATCCTTTTAGAAACAGGGGAATGGGAAATAGTAAAAGAGCCGTCAGAAGTTCCCTACACAGCAACGGGCGACATTACAGCAATTACTCCCGATACGGTAACCTTTGCCGACGGCAAGTTCACCGTACCAGCAGGTGTAACCGAGTTTACCTTCAAAGATGGCGGGGAGGAAATGAAAGCCACCTTTGCGGAAGAAGAGTGGACGATTACAGAAGTAGTAACGCCAGAACCGACTACCTACACCGTAACCTTTGAGGTAACCCCGGAAGGTCCGACTGTAGTTGTCAAAAAGGGTGAAGATGTAGTAGCTGCAGAAGCAGACGGAACTTATAAGTTGGAAGCTGGTGAATACAGCTACACCATAAGTAAAGAAGGCTATGTAACGAAGACTAGTACGATTACCGTATCGGACAAAGACGAGACCGTAACCGTAGCCTTAGAAGAAGTAATAACTGAACCTGAAACCGTGGAAGTTGCCTATGCAGCAGAAGGTGAAATCACAGAGATTAATCCTGAAACAGTAACCTTTGCTGACGGCAAGTTCACCGTATCGGCAGGTGTAACCGAGTTTACATTCAAAGATGGCGACAAAGAAATGAAAGCCACCTTTGCGGAAGAAGAGTGGACGATTACAGAAGTACAAGCATCAGTAGCAAAATTAGAAAGCATTACAGTTACAACATTACCAACGAAAACAATTTATATAGTTGATGAAGAACTTGACTTAACTGGTCTTGTAGTAACCGGAACTTATGATGATAAATCTACAAAAACGATTGAAGTTACAAAAGATATGATTTCTGGCTTTAATAGCTCTAAGCTGGGTAACCAAACTTTAACTATTGCCGTTGGCGATAAGAGTACTACTTATGTGGTAACTATAACTAAACCAGTAGAAGCTAGAAAAGATGAATCTGAACCCATAACTATAGACTCGAATATTCCGGTAACAATAACTGTACCCCAGGAGGCTAGCGGGGCTAAAATCAAAGTTGAACAGGAAAAACCACTACCCCTGGTAGCAGTAGAGGCAAAAACTACCGAAGGTAAAGTAACAGTAAAAATGACTATTCCCGAAGGAACTAAAATTGACAAAGTTCCCAAGAATTGGGATGGCACCATTACCTTACCGGAAGTAAAAGAGAAACCCAGTGCCACTGTTACTAAAGCTCAGCAGGTTAATGCAGTTATTGAAGTAGGACTACCTGATGAAGAAATAACCTTCGATAAGGCAGTTCGTTTACTGATTCCCGGACAGAAAGGCAAATCAGCAGGCTTTATTCGTAGTGGCGAGTTTACAGAAATAACTACCGTTATATCTAAAGATGGTCAAGTTACAGCTGATAAAGAGCTGAAAAATGGTATGAGAGACGGCAAAGTTGATACAGGTGATGACCTGGCCATCTGGACCAAGCATTTCACCGAATTTATTGCCTACACCCCTAAAACGAGTGAAACCAAACGCAAGAGCAGCGGTGGAGGAGGAGGCTCCATTACTCCCAGTGGTCAAACCATTGGCAGTAAAGGTGGCACCATAAAAGAAGCTGGAGCCGAAGTCAGTTTCCCAGCCGATGCCGTAAGCAGTGATATCAAGGTAACTATCAAGAAACTAAGCGCAGGTATACCCTCTGTTTCCACGGGTTTTAACCTGCTGGGAGATGTATATGAAATCAGCAGTGATACCAAAACCAAATTCGAAAAACCAGTTACCATTACCCTACCCTTTGATCCGGATGAAATAGATAATGATAAGCATGATGTAGCTATCTACTGCTGGAGTAGTCAGTGGGTAATTCTGGAGCAGGTAAAAGTAGACCTGAAAGCCGGGAAAGTCGGCGGTGAAACCAACCATTTCAGCAAATTCGCTGTCCTTCTCAGTAAGAAAGATACCCCGATTGACGAAGACCAAGAGCCTACCAATGATGTACCAGTTAAACCAGCACTAAAAGACATCGCTGGACACTGGGCAGAAACCAATATCAGCAAATTAGTAAACGCAGGTGCAGTAAGCGGATATCCGGACGGTACCTTTAAGCCAAATAACACCATTACCCGGGCAGAATTTGCTACTATCCTGGTAAAAGCCTTTAATTTAGAGCCCAAAAGCGGCAAGGTGTTTGGCGATACCAGTGGACATTGGGCTCAGGATAACATAAGTATCGCGGCTGCCCACGGCATAGTAAGCGGATATAGTGAAACTAACTTTGGTCCCAATAATGTGATTACCCGTGAGCAGATGGCAGTGATGATTAGCAAAGCAGCCAACCTCAGTGTTGGGGAAGGTAAAACCTTTGCCGATAACAATCAGATTGCTGATTGGGCTAAAGCTGGAGTTGCTGCTGCCAGCAGCCAAAACATTATCAGTGGTTATCCCGATAACACCTTCAGACCCCAGGCCCATGCGACCCGGGCTGAAGCCGTTACCGTTATTGTCAAAGCCTTAAACTAAAGTAAACAAAAAGGGGTCAGGCTTTTAATAATGCCTGACCCCTATGTTTTAAAAACTAAACATAGGGAGGGTTTAAACATATGCATTTGATGAATCGGGGATTAAAGCCCCATAGCAGGAAACTTATTGCCTGTATGGTAGTCGTAATCATGTTTTTCGGTATACTGGGGCTGGGTAATTTGGACTCGGCGTATGCCAAGACGGAATGGAGTGAACCGGCGGATCATTTTGAGGTTTGGCTGATAGACTCGGATACGGGTAATAAGACTCACCTGGTCACCTATACCTTTCCGGAACTGGAACAAATGCCCCAGGTAGAGCGAGCCTATAGCTCTACTGATAGTCTACCTGCACCGGTGTTTACCGCAGCCAGGGGCATTGACCTGATAGATTTTTTAGAAAGTCTTATGTTTGATATGGGCACGGTAGAGAAGTTTAAATTTCGAGCTACTGATTTCGATGCAGACAATTTTCCTCCAAACTATGGGAAAGTCTTGCAAGCCAGTGATTTACTGGATCCCGACCGGTATTATTTTCCCAAAATACAGGAATGTTGGGATGAATACTGGGATGAAGATATGGAAAACCCTTCAAATACGGGTGTTCCAGGGAATTTTATCGATGGGTCCGACGAATATACCCGAGCTGAACAACAGCTGGTTAGACCGATGCTGGGGATAATATCTTATGGATGCCGGGCCATTACTTCAGATCCTGGAAAACCAGTAAATACCGAACCACGATTTGACCTGATGGATGGTACGACTAGATTAAGACTGTGCTATGGGCAAAAATATCCCAGCGAATGTATCACTATGCATTTTCTTAAATGGACCTACAAAATTGAAGTAACCGGTAAACGGTTAGAGGGCGCTCCGCCAGTAGTTAAGGTTGATAGTATTAATAATACTGTGGGTAATAACGCAAACCTTACCTTTATTGATGATGAAGACTGGCGCAATGCTATTAGTGCCGTATATGTAAATGATACGACCTTGGTACGAGATAGCGTTTATAACAGCTATACTGTTGAAGCCGGACAAATTACTATAGGCAAGGATTTGTTCCCCAGCGAGGGCGAATATAATATAAAAATCGAAGCTGATAATTACTTGGATCTAAACCTTAAGCAGCAGGTAATAGATTCGTCGGCACCTTCGACTCAATATGAGGTGACTCCGGTAGAAGATGCTGCTTATACCATTGGTGCAACTCCGGATGGTATCAGGACCATGACGGTAAACTCAGATTATTCAGGGATGAAGTATTTTGGGGTTCAGGTTACTCCAGTTATAGAGCACGAAGGGGTAGAAACCCTGGTTTTTAACCAATGGAGGGATGATACTCAGCTTACTATAAATGCAATCCGGGTGGATTTTGATGTTGTACAGGAGGCACAGGCCGGGTTCAATGTACAGCCGGGCGACATTATAAAAGTTTATATTGTTGACCAATTAAGCAATGATGCTCACCGCAACCCGGTCCCTTTTTTATTCCCTATAGAACCGTAGCGGGTGGATTTTACATGGATTACATATGAATATAGTAGAATTTTAAATGGAAATACATCCTGCGGGTATAACAATGTTTACTATCGTTCATAATTTAAGATTGCGCCTTATTTCTCTCTATTTTAACCCTAAATGAAGCTTATTTTTTGCAATGGAATCATGGATTAAATAATTTACAAGAGGTGAGATTGGTGGCGGAGAAAAGGATTGCCATTATCGTTACAGCACTGCTTATGTTTTCAATACTGCCAGGGCTGGCCCTGGGTGCCCAGGTTAGTTTGGATTTGAATAAAAGCAATGCTGCAGTGGGAGACAGTGTAACTGCCTATGGAAGTACCACTCAAAATGAATGGGTATGTATAAAGGTAGTGGATAGCTGTGGAAGCATAGTGGTTTTTGATTTAATAAAATCAAATAGCAGCGGGGATTATAGTTATGATTTTAAAATCCCCCAGGTTTCTCCCGGAAACCTGAATGTGGTAGCCGGATGTGGCAGTAATGTTGCTAATAAAACATTGTAGGTATCGGGTAAGGGGGGGGAGTCCTTAATAGTATAGCTATTACCCAAACAGCTGCCAGGGTAATTTACATTGTGGACGAATCTTTGGATATTAGTGGTTTGGAAGTAACCGGGTATTACAGTGATGGCAGCTCCAGGGTAGAGGATATTACTACCGCTAACATCTCCGGTTTTGATAGTTCTGAACCGGCAGCACAGCAAATCTTGACCGTTAGCGTTGGTGATAAGACGGCCACTTATGTAGTAATTATTTCGGAATTGGTAACGGCTGCTGAAAATGAAACTATAGCTATAACGAATATTCCCTTAACTATAACTATTCCTGAAGACACCACCAACGCCGGGATTCAGATTTCACAAGACACAGCCCTGCCATCGATAAAAGTTAAATCAGATCAGGTAGAGATGACTATTCCTAACGGTACCACGGTCTCAGGTTCTGATATTATTCAGCTGCCTGAGGTAAAGTCTGACTCCAGTGTCGATGTATCCGGGGCTCAACGGGTTAATTTAGTTATTGAAGTTGGTTCCAATGCCGATACCATCACCTTTAGTAAACCAGTTCGTCTGGTTCTGAAAGGACAGGGAAAAAGATCAGCCGGGTTCATCGATAATGATAGGAAATTTCACACAATCAGCAAACCGGACTCTCTTAGTGGTCTTACCAGTGACGGCGATGTAGATGCCGTTGCCAAGCTTTTTGAAGAGACGGAGATGCAGGAGGGTGCTGTTGATTATCGTCAGGACCTCATAATCTGGACCAAACATTTTACCAAGTTTATAGCTTACACACCCTTGAATTCTGAATTACCATCACCTATTCCCCTACCCGATATTACTGACGAGTTTTTTGAGTTTGATGAAATTGTTAGAAGTCAAACGATAAGCAGCCGGGGTGCCATTATAAAAATAGAGGGAGCTATGTATATTTTCCCAGCAAATGCAGTCAGTGAAGATATCAGGGTAAGTATCAAAAAACTGAGCCAGGGTACTATTCCGTCAGTTCCATCAGGTTTTAAACAGCTGGGTAAGGTTTATGAAATTACCACTGACAAAGATGTTACATTTAAAAAACCGGTTACTATCACTCTGTACTTCGACCAGGATGAAATAGTTAATGACAAATATGATGTAGGCATCTATTGCTGGAGTAATAATCAGTGGATACTTGTGGATCAAGTGAAAGCAAACCTGGAAACCAGAAAAGTAAGTGGCACAGTAAATCATTTCAGTATATTTGCTGCTCTTTGCAGTGAAAAGGGTGAAATTCCAATAATTGAAGACAAACAGCCAATCCAGGATGTATTGAAGCCGATTAAATCAGGATTAAAAGACATTGCCAACCATTGGGCCGAAAAGTTTATTACCGAACTGGTAGCAATAGGTGCGGTAAGCGGGTATCCAGATGGAACTTTTAGACCAGATAGTACCATTACTCGGGCGGAATTTGCTACTATGGTGGTCAAAGCCTTCAAAATAAAGCCTGATAGTGGCAAAGTGTTCAGCGATACCAGCGGACACTGGGCCAGGGATGGTATAAGCGCAGCTGCTGCCCACGGTATAGTAAGCGGCTATGATGAAACCACCTTCGGTCCCGATGACCTGATTACCCGTGAGCAAATGGCAGTGATGATTAGCAAAGCAGCTGGTCTCAGTGGCGGGGAAGGTAAAACCTTTGCTGATAGTGCTCAGATTGCTGATTGGGCTATAGACGCAGTAGCTGTTACTAGCAGCAAAAACATAATCACCGGCTATCCGGATAACACCTTCAAGCCCAGCGCCAGTGCTACCCGGGCGGAGGCGGCTACCGTAATCGTCAAAGCTCTCAAGTTAACCGGATTCTGATAACTAACCTGAAAGACGGATGAGTAGATATTGAGCCAGGTTGGTAGTCTATTTGCAACTGATACTCCAAAAGGTAATGCAGTTTAATAAGACCTGACCGCAGCCAGGCTAATATGTGGTTGCAGCACCAAAAAGCGACTGCCGGGAAATTATTCCTGGCGGTCGTTTTTGACATTTTGAAGGGAGGGGAGCTGGCTTTCTATGTCTGTACTCCCGGGTGGAATTATCAGGATTTTAAGGACTCTCAGGACCGAGGGTATTTACTTCATGTCGAAAAACATCTAAAATTGTAAGCGGGCCGCAGGCAGGAAAAAATCGAACCAAGGAGAATATATACTAAAAGTGTCTCAGGAATAAGAAATGAGCATTTTTTTCATATGAATCTTCGATTCAATTTACCTAAGTGGGTATAACCATAGGGTTATTGAACGTCAGGGTCCAGCTGGAAACGGTTGTGCCTCCCGGGGTGGAAAGAAGATTTCTATCAATACCGCTAATTATTTAGGGGTTTGTAGGGGTCTGATTTTCAGACCCTTCTTTAATATGGCGATATAAGGGAATACTCATGATCCCTGGTAGGGTCACTTATAGAGAACTAAAAATATCGGCTCCAATACACGGAACACTATTAAGCTGTCAGCGTTCGTATCAGTCTATTTGACAACTCATCAACGTTTTATCTAAGTGTGTCTTTGATTCGTTTTTGACCCGGCGCCGGTTGAGAACCTTAATCATATATGTATGGTTTTCTCGGAAACCGCAGCCCATTTCAAGTTAAGGAGGTGATGTGACCGAGTCGCTACAATCAGTCATACATTTTTATCAACCCTGTAGTTCTATTTTATAAAGGAGGTCATACTTGGTGAGAAAATTGAGACATGCGAAGCATTGGAAAGTATTGGCACTATGTCTGACGCTGATGTTTGCCGTGACCTGTTTGGCGGGTTGTGGCGGTCAGGAACCTGTCGACCAGCTGGACGAGCCGGGACAACAGACGCAGGCCCCCGAGAATCCGAAGATTAAGCTGGCTACCACTACCAGTACCCAGGATTCCGGACTGCTGGATGTGCTGCTGCCTGAGTTTGAAAAAGAAACCGGGTATAAAGTTGACGTTATTGCAGTTGGTACCGGTCAGGCCATAAATCATGGCGAAAATGGCGATGTCGACGTGATACTGGTTCACTCCCGCCCGGCGGAAGACAAATTTGTGGCCGATGGATTCGGAGTTAACCGTAAAGATGTTATGTACAATGATTACCTTATTATAGGTCCCAAGGATGATCCGGCAGGTATCAAAGGCGGCCAGGATATAGTAGCAGCTCTTAAAGCTATCGCCGAAAAAGAAGCCATCTTTGTTTCTCGGGGAGACGATTCGGGAACCCATAAGAAAGAAGTTAAAGTTTGGGAAGCTACCGGGATAACACCCGAGGGCGATTGGTACAAATCGGTAGGCAAAGGCATGGGGGACACCTACCGCATGGCCAATGAGATGAAAGGTTATGTCCTGATTGACCGGGCTACCTTCCTGTTTAATAAGGACAAATATGAATTGGAACCTATGGTGGAGGGCGACGAACTGCTCTTTAACCCTTACGGAATTATTGCTGTTAATCCGGACAAATATCCTAATGTAAATTACGATGGGGCGATGGCTCTGGTAGAGTGGATGGTCAGCGAAAAAGGCCAGGACATGATTGGTGAATACGGAAAAGATAAATTTAATCAGGCCTTGTTCACTCCGGATGCAAAATAATCGGTTAGCGGAATAGTTCGGGAATCGGGATGGGGGCATTTCTGGCCTCTGTCCTGATTTTCTACATTATTGATGGTGAGAGATAATGGACGTTATAATACAAGGGTTAAAAGAAGGATTATTACTCATACTTGCGTTTGACCCGGAGATAGTGCAGGTTACCGTGCTTTCTCTTGAGGTATCCCTATCGGCCTTGATAATATCTGGTCTTCTGGGTGTACCGCTGGGGGCTCTTTTCGCTTTGAGCGTTTTCCCGGGGAGAAAAACGCTGCTGAATCTTACCTATACTTTGATGGGCCTGCCGCCGGTGCTAGCCGGTCTCATTGTTTTTCTGGTCGTGGGCAACCGCGGGCCGCTGGGGCAGTTTGAACTGCTTTTCACTCCGGCAGCCATGGTTATTGCCCAGGTCTTGCTGGGTGTACCGATTGTGTGTGGTTTGACCACCCGGGCGGTGGCGGCTCAACAACAGGAGGTATATGATACGGCGGTAACCCTGGGAGCTACCCGTTTTCAGGCGGTGCGAAGTATTCTTCGGGAAAGCCGTATGGGGATTGTTGGTGCCCTTACCACGGCTCTGGGCCGGCTGATTGCCGAGGTGGGAGCGGTTATGATGGTGGGGGGGAACATCAAGGGCAGTACCCGGGTTCTAACCACCTCTATAGTGCTGCAGACCCGAATGGGTAATGACAGCACGGCTCTGGCCATAGGAATGATATTGCTGTTGTTAGCTTTTTTGATTATGGTAACCATACTGAAGCTGGAAAAGAGGACTTATACTGGTGACGACGGTATTGAAATTATCTAATGTAACCAAATACTATGGTTCGCGCCAGGTTCTTAATGTAGAAGAACTGGAAATCGGTGCTGGCCAGATATATTCTATACTGGGACCGAATGGGGCCGGCAAGACTACTATGATGAGGATCATGGCTTTGCTAACCCGGAATAACATCGGACAGATTGAGGTTCTGGGTGAAAAGGTCACCTGGGATAAATCCCAGTTATTGCGATTGAGACGGCAGATGAGCATGGTCACGCAAACGTCCTATATGTTTGCAGGCCCGGTTCATTATAATGTTTCTTATGGTTTACGGGTTAGAAATAAGTCGGTGGTTGAAGTAAATAAACTGGTTAAGGAATCTCTGGAATTGGTGGGGATGTCTGACTTTATAGACTACCCGGCCCGAAACCTGTCCGGGGGGGAAAAGCAGAAAGTCGCCATTGCTCGGGTGTTAGCGTTGAAACCACGGGTGTTGTTTTTGGATGAGCCTACTTCCAGTATCGATCCTACCAGTGCTCGGGATATAGAACGTTATATCAAATTTATTAACTCGGAACTTGGTACTACGGTTATCCTGGTTACTCATAACCTGTTTCAGGCGCGCAGGCTGGCCGACCACACCATTTTTATGTGGGATGGGGAGATCATAGAAACCGGCAGCTCGGAAGATTTGTTCGAAAATGCGATAGATAAAAGAACCCGGGCTTTTCTAAGTGGTGAAGTAGTTTTCTAGTCCCAGGTTTGGCACTTTGGGTTAATTTCTCGTGGGGGATTTTCCTAAACTTAAAATGTTCCCGGTGGACTGGCAGCTTTGTTGACAGTCATTGGGGACCGGATTAAAAGGGCGGCATTAGCACCCGTTCAAGCGGGGTTAGCACCGCCCTTTTATTTTACTAACACAATAAGTCCGGGGATAGGTCCCCGATCTATTTAGCACACTCCCCATAAGAGTTATTTTATATTTTTTAGTATTATTACGTCCATCAGCGTACATTTGCGGTTTCAATTTACTGGCGGACGCCCATTCTCCCGGGAGGGGTTACCAGCGGGTAATGGATAAATGCAGGGAAAAGGTGGCCGATCGAGAATAATTGGAGTGATGGGTTCAAGCAGATATTATGTGGCCGGGGTGGCAGGTTGGGAGAGTGGATGGCCGGATGGATGAGGAAAGAATCGGGCTTGATGAGGAAGAAATAGAAGAGGAGGAGATCCGGGAGGAGCGTAAATGGCGAACCTGGGTCCTGCGTATAGTGGCCTTACTGGCTCTGGTGGCTTTTGTGTCGCTTTGTCTGGCGGAACAGCATCTCCTGTGGACCGTGGATTTTGATTTTCTCAGCCAGGATCGTACCCTGAGTGAAGATGAACTGGTAAAGCGATGTGAACCGGCGGTGGTCAGCATACGAGCCTGGAAAAGTGCGGGCCAGAGCAGCAGCGGTACCGGAGTGAATCTGGCTCCAGAGGGGGTGGTGGTCACGAATCGGCATGTGGTAGAGGGGAGCCGCGGTATTACGGTCAGTTTCGGTGGAGGTAAGAGTTATCCAGGGCAGGAGCTGGAAATGGTGTCCCATGCTGACCTGGCGGTAATCCATTTGCAGGGGAAAGATCTGCCTTTTTTGCCAACGTCGGAGGAGGGGGAGGCTCGACCCGGACAGTTGGTAACCGTCATCGGGAACCCACGGGGGTTTCAGCGCGTGCCGGCTCGTGGTCAGGTGGGCGGCTACTATCGGTTGGAGGAAGATGGTCCTCTGGTCTTTGATATCGATGTCGTTATTGCTCCAGGCAGCAGCGGTAGTCCGGTGCTGGACGATAGCGGTCAGGTGGTGGGTATTGTTTTTGCTACCGGCAGGATAAAAACTGAAGACAAGGAGGAGGAGCGGGCCCTGGCCATTCCGGTGTCAGCCCTCAACCTGGAGCCTGACGAACAATAAATCAGGCACCATGAATAGTTTTTGAAACCGCAGATGAACGCTGATGAGCGCAGTTAGGTGTAAGGCGAATCGTTACAAAATAATCTTATCAAGAGTGTGATAACCCGCTCGCTCCCGCACTTGTTAACTGCAGTACATCAGCTTGCTTCGGGCGCGATCTGCTGTCGCAGACCGGCAAGCTTCGTTTAATTATTTACAGCCTGCAGCTTATCCAAGAAACTACCATTATGGATAGCTTGAAACCAAGTGTGAACAGGTTTCTTGGGCTGCGCCAGGCGGACCGGTCGAAATTCGGAGGGAATGCACTAAAGTTTCCCTGCTCGAAACCTCCTATTTCTCGCTCCGCTTCACGAGCCGGGGAGTTTCGCTGTGTACTGCTACGTCTCCTCCGTCGCTTCGCCGGGTTAACACACTCCAATAAACGTGCTGTTTTTATTCTCCAGTGGCGGCGGTATGACCGACATGGATATCTGTATGAAGATACAATGTATTTTTTTGTAAGGTTTTGCTTGGCAAATGGCCCGATAGGAGTAAAATATTAAGAGGTAAAACTCATCGATGCAGTTAGTATAAAGAGCGTTAAGGGAGTGGGCCAATATGGAAAACCGGATTGCCGTAGTAGCTTTTGGAGGAAATGCATTGCATCCTGAACATCAAGTAGGAACTGCAGAAGAGCAGGAAAAGAATGCGGTAGAAGCCAGTGCAGCCATTTCTGAAATTGTTCATAATGGTTATGAAGTGGTAGTGGTACATGGTAATGGTCCACAAGTGGGGTCGCTTCTTATCCAGATGGAAAAGGCGGCTGACGAGGTACCAGTATTGCCGCTGTATGCATGTGTGGCGGGCACGCAAGGGACGATAGGTTATATGTTAACCAATGCTCTGCGCCAGGAGTGTGGGCGGCTGGGGCTAAGCCAGGAGGTGGTTACAGTTTTGACTACGGTGGTGGTGGACCCGGATGACGCTGCCTTTAACACGCCGACCAAGCCTATCGGACCGTTTTTCACCAAAGAATATGCGGAGAGGATGGCTGTGGAAAAGGGTTGGATAGTGGTCGAGGATAGCGGCCGGGGCTACCGGCGGGTAGTTCCTTCGCCCGAACCGATAGGCATACTGGAGAAAAGTAGTATTCAGCAAATGATTGAGCACCATAATATAGTCATAGCCTGTGGAGGGGGAGGCATTCCGGTTATTATACAGGATGGCGAGTTTAAAGGAGTGGAGGCGGTCATCGATAAGGATTTAGCCTCCAGTCTGCTGGCGCGGGAGATTGGTGCCCATCTTTTCATTATCCTCACCGGGGTTCCTCAGGTGGCGATTAATTATGGCCAACCGGATAGGCAATGGCTGGAAACCATAACTGTGGCGGAAGCTAAAAAGTATACAGCAGAAGGGCAGTTTCCGCCCGGAAGCATGGGGCCTAAGATAGCGGCGGCGATAAAATTTATTGAGGCCGGCGGCCAGGAAGTGCTTATTACTTCGGCCAGCGAGCTGGATCGGGCTCTTAAACACCAGGGAGGAACTTATATTGTACCGTGAGCAATCCTTACCCATCATTAATCCTGCCACCGGCGAGAGGTTGGGAACGGTTCCTGTGGTCAGTCCCGAGGAGGTACCGGGGGCCGTTCATGCCGGGCGAAAGGCATTTGTCGAGTGGTGCCAGGTTCCCCTGGCCGAACGGCTGAAAGCACTGGGGTGCTTGCGTCAGTGCATATTGGATAATATAGATGTCATCGTTGATAAGATTTGTATCAATACCGGTAAAACCCGTATGGATGCGCTAACTGCGGAGATTTTATCCACGGTGGATATTATAAAGTTTTATGAGCAGCATGCGCCCGTCTTTTTGAGTAAACAAAAAGTTAAGACCCCATGGTTGCTCTGGGGTAAGAAGTCCTACGTAGAATACAAGCCCATGGGGGTGGTTGCGGTTATTGCCCCCTGGAACTATCCTTTTAATCTGGCTGTGGTCCCGGCTATTTCTGCTCTGGCCGCGGGTAACGTGGTGATTTTAAAACCTTCAGAAGTTGCTCCACTGGTGGGGTTGTTGGTAGAGGATTTGTTCAGGCAGGCTGCTTTTCCCTCTGGAGTTATCCAGGTACTGCATGGGGGAGGGGAAGTGGGACAGGCTCTGGTTCAAGCCGGGCCGGATAAGATTTTTTTTACCGGCAGTGCTGCCACCGGCAAACAGATAATGGCAGCCGCAGCTGAGCAGCTGATCCCGGTTCAGTTGGAATTGGGAGGTAAAGACGCCATGGTAGTATTGGCTGATGCCCCTCTGGAACGTTCAGTAAATGGTGTCCTATGGGGTGGCTTTACCAATAGCGGGCAGGTGTGCATGGCGGTGGAACGGCTATACGTTGAAGCCGATGTATATTCGGAATTTCTGGACCGACTTCTGGCTCGAATTAATACCTTACGTCAGGGCAGCGGTAAAGATGGGGAACTGGGGCATATGACCGATCCCCGGCAGCTGGAAGTGATAGATGCCCACCTGCGGGATGCGGTGGCCAAAGGAGCCAAAATCATCTGTGGGGGGCTGCCATCGGATGCCGCAGATTCTATGCTGGTTCCGCCTACCGTGGTAGTGGATGTGGATCACTCCATGAAGCTAATGCGGGAAGAAACTTTTGGACCGATAATAGCGGTCATGGAGTTCAAGGATAGAAATGAAGTGGTGGAACTGGTCAATGATTCAGAGTATGGTCTGAGCACCAGCATCTGGACTCGAGATTTGAATCAGGCTCAGGCCGTAGCCAGCCAGCTGATAACCGGGAATGTGGTGGTGAACGACATAATGGTTAACTTTGCCAACCCTTATCTTCCTTTTGGCGGGGTAAAGAGCAGCGGTATGGGCGAATACCATGCCGCCGAGGGGCTTTATGCTTTTTGCCATGCTACCTCTGTGATAGTGGATCGGGGGATCCGGGTGAACGAACTGCAGTGGTATCCGTATTCGGCCGAGAAGTACGAACATTTTAAAAATTTGATACGGTCGCTTTATGGCCGGAGCAGCAAGCTCTTACAAGCAGTCGTCTCAGCAGTCAGGCTGTATACTTATAAACCTTGATTCCACTCCTTTCTTATTGACAAATGTTTTTGCCTTTGGGTTATAATGCTGTAAAGGGAACTGTTCGCGTACTCTGCGTTTATTTTATGGGACTTATCAGCGTATATCTGCGGTTTCAATTTTCATAACAGGGAAAGGAGATGACTTGTATGCCAACTTATCTTTACGAGTGTCCGGAGTGTGGTCGGTTTGACAAGTTTCAGCGCATTAGTGAGCCTGCCCTGGAAGAATGCCCTACCTGTTCCAGTCCGGTTAAACGGATAATTACCGGGGGTTCCATACTTATCAAGGGAGCTGGATCTTTTAAGGGCGGCGACTGGAGTGGCAAAAAGATGGTTGAAGATTACTACAAGCGCAAAGAGCGGGATGAAGCCGAGGGTACGGCTGTTTATCATGAAACTACTTGATAGACGCAGGCTCTTTCAAGGCAGTAGCCCTGGCGCTGAATGCGAAACCAATGTATTTTGGTTGCCGGGGAAAGAAACAGCCTTGTTTCTAGTGTAAGATATATGGTCGATCGGCGGTGCGCTCTATTTTTATATGGGTTATTTTATGGAACCAATGAGTAAGAGGTGGGCTATTCAGCCCACCTCTTACTCTGATCATTTCCGAGATTTCGTACTGATGTACTGTAGTTGACGAGTCCGGGAGCGAGCGGGTTAATACACTCCCGAATAACCGTTCACAGTAGAAGTAAAGCAGGAGAAGATTCCAGGTAAGGATAAACATACAATGTATGGATATTGCACCCATAAAACAGGGGAAATCTTTTAAAAATAAGAGGATATTTCAGGAATGTTGTTGAATTTAAATGGTTGAGGGAGTGCATGGCAGAAAAAGGCTGACGGAAAGGGGGGGCAGCAGTTGTGGATATTCGTAAGGTTGCTGATACGTTGATCGAAGTCATCGGCATTAAAGAAGATAACTGTATCAACTGCCACCAGTGCATATCGGTCTGTCCGGTTAAAATATGTAGTGATGGCAGTGGTGATGTAGTAAAATTCAACAACCAGCTGTGTATTGGTTGTGGACGGTGTATTGAGGCATGTATCAAGAGTCATGGTGGAACTGTGGAGAAAAGCGCCCGTATACCCATTGATGATACGTCCCGTTTCATGAAGGCTCTGTCTTCGGGCCACGACATTGTGGCCCTGGTAGCCCCTTCAGCCCATAGTAATTTTGATGTACCGAAGATGATAACCGGTCTGAAACATCTGGGGGTTAAGGCGGTATATGATGTTGCATTGGGCGCGGAAATGGTGGTTACGTGTTACCATGAAGCCATCACTTCCGGTAAGGCCAAATTACCTATGATAGCGCAGACCTGTCCGGCAGTGGTTAAATATATCGAGCTATACCAACCTGCATTAATTGAACATCTGGCTCCTACCGGCAGCCCGGTACATGACCTGGCTGTATATGTGAAGTCACTTCATCCTCACTGTGAAGTGGCTTTTATTTCTCCTTGCCTGGCGAAAAGGAGAGAATTCCAGGACAGCAGAATGGTAGAATATAACGTTATTTATCAGTCGCTGGCCCGCTTGTTTGCTGTTCGGGACATTAAATTATCAGAATTGGATGACAGTCAGTTTGACCAGGGGGTACCTGCCGGGATAGCAGCTAATTTTCCTACCCCGGGTGGACTGAAGCAGGCCTACCTTTACAAATATCCAGATACTAAAGCCAGTGACATAATTCAGGTTGAGGGGCCGATTATTTATACTAAATACCTGCCTGATCTGGTGGCAGCCTTACAAAACGGAAACTCAAACCTGCCCATAATAATAGATATCCTGAGTTGTGAAAAGGGTTGCAACATGGGGGCGGGCTGTATCAGCCATCACAAGTCAATCGATGAAATAGAAAAGACGGCGGCCCGGCGAGCAGAAAATGCTATCTGTAACGAGCGGGTTAACCAGCAGCGGGAGGAGTTTCTGCAGGAAGTGGCTGCGGGTCATAATTTTGACTACCATGAATACCGTGACTTATCGGCGTATGGCGATAGCTTGGAGATGCCCAACCACAATGAACTGCAGAAGATTTATCAGGATATGCACAAGGAAGAAGAGAAAGATTTTCGTAACTGTGCCGCCTGCGGGTACAATTCTTGTTATCACATGGCCATTGCCATACATAATGACCTGAATAAGGTAGAAAACTGTCACTTGTATCAGGAAAAAGAGCTGAGACAGGAACATGAGATACTTAACAAAATGGTGGAGGAACTGGCCCAGCTTAACCGTCAGCTGCACAAAGAAATTGCCGAACGCAAACAGCAGGAACAGCTGCTGGTACAGAATTCTAAACTGGCAGCGATGGGGGAAATGATGGGTATGATCGCTCACCAGTGGCGGCAGCCTCTTTCAGCCATCAGCACCGTAGCTGGTAATTTGCAGGTGTGTATAGAGCTTGACATGTATGATGAAGAACAGTTCAAGGAGATGTTGAACGAGATCAACGACCATGCGCAATACTTATCTGATACTATCAATGATTTCCGCCACTTTTTCAAACCTGACAATCCCGAGGATACGGTGATGCTCAGTCAGATTATGGAAGATACTCTGAGTATTATCGGCAAATCCCTGGAATACAAAAACGTGCAACTGATTAAGGATTATTCCTTCTCGGTTCCTATTCTTACCTACCCCAATGAGTTAAGACAGGTTTTTTTAAATATCCTTAAAAATGCATCTGATGCTTTTATTGAAGCTAATGTGCTTGAGCCCGAGATTGTTATTCGGGGCTATGAAACCGAAAGCTTTCAGGTTATGCAGATTGAGGACAATGGTGGAGGCATACCGGAAGCCTTTATAACCAAGATTTTTGAACCCTATTTTTCTACCAAGGGCCCGGGGACAGGCACGGGCCTGGGTTTATACATGTCTAAAATGATCGTAGAAGAACACTGTCGGGGCGACTTGAGAGTAACCAATACGGATAAAGGAGCGTGTTTTACCATCAGATTACCTGTTTAGTGGAGGTATGGCAGTATGGTTCATCCCCAGGAATTAAAAGAAGCGGCACAAGATGTTTCAGTACTTTATGTGGAAGATGATCAGGTATTACGCCAGAATACCGTCCGGTTGTTGTCCAGTTTTTTCTCCTCTATTGAAACGGCCAAAAACGGAGTAGAAGGGCTGGAGAAATACAAAAAAGGCCGGTATGATCTGGTTATAACCGATATCAAGATGCCCCTTATGGATGGAGTAAAGTTAGCCCGAACTATTAAGGCGGATAATCCCCAACAGGTGGTTATTGTGATATCGGCCCATGACGAAGCCCGGTATTTCCTGGAACTAATAAATCTGGGTGCGGATTATTTTGTGCTCAAACCGTTAGACGTCAGGCAATTTCTTACGGTATTGGACAAAGCCATTAAACTTGCTAAATTCACCAGAATGGAAAAAGAGCAGAAAAGAAAACTGGAAATAACCGTTACCCAAAAAACTCAAGAGCTTCGTGAAGCTCTGAATACGGTCAATGAGCTCACTCTTGAAGTTATTTATCGACTTTCAGCCGCGGCCGAACTACGCGATGCGGAAACGGGAATGCACAACCAGAGGATCGGGATCTACAGTGAGCGGCTGTCTCGGGAATTGGGGATGTCGTTAGATTTTGTGGAATGTATAGCTTTTGCCGCTCCCTTACATGATATAGGTAAGATTGGCATTTCGGATAAAATCCTGCTCAAGCCGGGTCCCTTAACCCGGGAAGAATGCGAAATTATGAAAGCTCATACTGTTACCGGTGCGGCTATCTTAGCCAATTCCAAACATGATAAAATTCGCATGATAGAATCAATCGCCCTGACCCATCATGAAAAGTGGGATGGTTCAGGCTACCCCCGGGGGCTTAAAGGTGAAGAAATACCTGTTGAGGGTCGGATTGTCGCTATCTGTGATCAATACGACGCTCTAAGAAGTAAGCGACCCTATAAGCCACCTTTAGATCATAAAGAGACCATAAAAATCATAACCGAGGGTGATGATAGAACCAGACCGGAACACTTTGATCCTCATATACTGCAGACCCTGGTCAAGATTGCTGCCGAATTTGATGAAATATTTACTTCTAACCAGCAGCCCTGAGGTGTACCTCGACATAGAATAACCGTGATACGGGAGGAATGACAAGGATGGACGAGACACATGTGGTTACCTGTTTTGTAGAACATGATGGTCGGGTGTTGGTATTGAAAAGAAGTGGAGAGGTTGGTTCATACCAAGAGAGATGGGCTGGAGTCAGTGGTTATATAGAGCCCACCCATACTCCGCTGCAGCAAGCCTGGGAAGAACTGGGTGAGGAAGTAGGGCTCGACGAAAGTGATGTTGTATTGGTCAGGGAAGGGCTGCCCCTGGAAGTCATGGATGGACAGCTGAAGAAAAAGTGGGTGGTACATCCGTTTCGTTTTCATCTGGGCGAGGTGAAGAAGATCAGAACTGACTGGGAACACAAGGATTATCGTTGGATCCGTCCCCAGGAAATCAAGTTATTATCCACCGTGCCCCGGCTTCTTGAGGCCTGGGAGAACGTAAAATGAACCGGTGCACGAAATTACCTGTTCAAAAAATATTTTCTAGCCTGCAGTGCTTCATGGATCCGCTTATACTCTGACTCTATGTCCTCTACATCCTTCTGTGTTTGCTCGGGCTGTCCGGGAGTCCAGGTTCTCAGTGTTTTTCGCACCAGCCGGGCCAGGCTTATGGCACCGATGGTGGTACTGGCTGATATCAGGCCGTAAACTGCCTGTATTTCTGGCAGCACCATGTCCTGTATCACAGCCTCTCTGAGTTCTTGTACCAGCTGAGGTGTATTCTGGATAAAGTCTTCAATGGCTTCATCCAGGAATAAGAGAGCTGCTTCGTCTTTCAATCCCCCCAGGGTTTGTTTGATTACATTCAGGTCTACGGGCGGGTATTTACCGGTGATAAGTCGGTCTGCTTCATCTAACGGTTTGGTCCAACGATTACACAAAGTTCTCAGCTTTTCCAGTTCAACCGGTTTACTGAGGTAATCATCCATTCCCGCTGCCAGGCACATTTCCCGATCTCCGACCATGTTTCGGGCCGTGAGAGCGACGATCGGTATGTATCTATCTTGAACCTTCTCTATTCTTTGCATAGCCCAGGTAGTAAGAAAGCCATCCAGTCCCGGTAGATGGCAGTCCATGAGTACCCAAAGGTATTCACCGTGGGCGAACCTGTCTATGGCTTCGTGTCCATTAGTAACGATGTCTCCTTCATAACCCAACTTGTGCAGTTGATGGCTTATAACCATTTGACTGACGGGCTGATCCTCCACTACTAAAACCGAATTCGTAGGTCCCACCTCCATGTTAATGTCCCGGATGTACCTGAAGCAGGTATATACTTTCAGTATTGTATTGGCTAATATATAAGTAGCCAGGTTGGTTAATAATTAAACTGGGAGGGAACAAGAATGGATAAAGACAAAGTCAAGCAGCAGGAAACTGAGTTTGTACAGGAATCACCTCTTGATGCCGAGGCACAAAGAAGAATCGCTCTGTTAAAAAAGAGGATGAACATCACAGATGATGCATTCGGAGATCTGCGTGAAATTACGCAAAAACACGAATCTGAAGCTGCCAAAATCAGCATTCCAGATCCCGAAGCTTTCTTGAAAGAATATTTAAAAAAGCAGTATTGATGGGACTTATTCCTGTATCTGAAACAGCTCCGCATCACTTGATTTTTCAAACTCATCCCTGGTAATATCCCGGCGGGTCTCGATGGTTATTAACTGGCCATCTTTTTCCCAGACGGTACGGAAAGGAGCTTCTGACTCCTGGTAGCTAAACCGCGGGGGGTTGGCCAGTCTGGCCCGGGTCAAACCCTGGATGGTGTCTGCCAGGCAAGGGGTTCCCACCGTTTTTACCCGTAATGACGGTTGATTTAAGTGTCCCAGTCGCTCCTCGGCTGCCAGGGCCATACGTACTCCCAACCATAACCCGGGACATTCTTCCTGGTGATGATTCAAAGCTTGTTTCATAAACATTTCCCGGCGCATAGCCAGTTTTTGTGGACGTATATAAGGTGTGAGGGGCGAGAAAATGATATCGTTTTCAAAATACGATTTGATATCCAGGATGGGGGTTCCGTCCACAGCATCCAAGCCGCTTACCCGCAGGATGTTGCCTTCCCTGGCCTCCAACCTCACCAGGCTCAGGCCCAGTGGATTGGGGCGGGCTGGAGCCCGCAAGCCAAAAACTCCATAAACCGGAAGGTCGGGGTTAACCCGCGCCGGTACGGTAGAAAGCTGCTCCCTTCTGGCCTTATGAAACCACGATATAATCCAGAGATGTGAGTTAGCTTCTATTCGCAGCAGAGCTTCCTGGTATTCGGGGAAAACTTCGATGATCGCCTGGTTTCCCCCGATGGGTATACCGAGCACATCTTCGTATTCTGACCTTACAATTCCCACTGGTTTAAGCGTTATTTCTTCCAATTTAGAAACCTCCCTGAGTTTTCTACTATATCCTTCCTTAATCATAACCTGATAAGAATTATTTACCAAACCAAATAAAGATTAACCGGGACGAAATGCAAACTTATCTTACTATTTGGTGGTCTGGCAAGCTGCATGAGGGCAGATACCTGCCGGGTGAGATCTGCATTTCTTCCACCAGGTCTGATGGGCACCCGCCTTTTTGCTCGTCACGGGGAATGTTAGCCCGATACATTTCACCCTGGTGTCGAGGGTCTTTACACACCGGCTCGATCGAAGAGGAATGGGGTCCGGCATGGATATCACAATACTCAGTTGGGGCCTTATCGGCCTCGGAGCTGTCCGGGGAAGTGGTGATATAGCTTTTGGGAATAGGGTACGGACAGTAATCTGTAGCCAGCAGGCCCGAATCCGGGCAAATGCTGTAGATCAGGTGCTGGTTGCATAATTCCTGGGGAGCATTCTCTTTGGTACAGAATTCGGTTATGACGGAGTCCTCAGGGCAGAGTTCAGTAGGCAGCAGACCAGATTTCTTACATACCTTAACCTGTATGATATCATTCGGTTGGGTGAAAGTTTGCCGGGGTTCATCTTCCAGAGCCTTTTGCATCATAGATTTCCATATCCTGGCCGGGTAAGTACCACCTGCCATACCAGACATTCTTTCCAGCTTATCGTAGCCCATCCATACCCCACAGCTGAAGTTGGGGGTGTAGCCGACAAACCAGGCGTTCTGCAGATCCTGACTGGTGCCGGTTTTTCCAGCACAGGGTACGCCGGAGATACGTGCTCTGGTACCGGTCCCTTGCTCAACCACTGTCTGCAGCATACTGGTCATTAACCAGGCGGTTGATGGTTTCATAGCTCGCTGATACTGGACTTTATGATCATATAAGACCTGCCCTTCGGCGGTAGTGATGCGGGTTATGACATGGGGCACTACGTATACCCCATTATTAGCGAATG
>JAAZLJ010000129.1 GCA_012799365.1 Syntrophomonadaceae bacterium
AAACCAACCATTGGCATTGGCTCTGGGGAATTTTGACGGGCTGCACCTGGGGCACCAGAAACTTATCCGTCAAAATATAATCGATGCCCAGGCCAGAAAATGTACAGCTGCGGCCATGATATTTGAACCCCATCCCCTGCGAGTCTTGTTCCCGGAGCGGGCTCCTCGTCTGTTAATCTCCACTGCACGTAAAATCGAATTGTTTGCCCTCCTGGGGCTGGAGATGGTGATCCAAGTCCCTTTCACTCGTGATATTGCTCGTCTGAGCCCGCAGTATTTTGTGGAGCATGTGCTCTGCCATACGCTGGGAGTAGAATCAGTATCAGTGGGTTTTAACTTTACTTTTGGACACAAGGGAGCAGGAACACCGGAGACATTGCAGCAGTTAGGCTCCGAGAAAGGGTTTGCCGTTCAAGTAATTTCCCCGGTCAAGGTGGGGAACGAGGTGGTTTCCAGTACTCTGGTCCGACAGGCCCTGGAAGTTGGAGAAATAAGTCGTGCTTCCCGTTTTTTAGGCCATCTTCCCATGTTGGAAGGCAGGGTGGTACAGGGTGAAAAACGGGGGACTACCATCGGGTATCCCACTGCCAATGTAGCTGTACCGTCGGAGCTTATAGTTCCTGGCAGCGGAGTATATGCCGCCCGGGTAAGGTTAAGCGGGGAAACTTACAGTGCGGTAGTCAACATCGGGCGTAAGCCTACTTTCCACCAGGATTACCCGGTATCTATCGAGGCCCATATATTTGATTTTGATAAGAATATTTACGGCAAGGGGATTCGTCTGTATTTTCTGGATAAGATTCGGGACGAGAAAAAATTCGACGGTGCCGAGCAGCTGGTATCCCAGATTAATGATGATGCGGCTCGGGCTCGTAAAATTGCCGCATCTGCCGGGTTTCAGGAGCTGCTATAGAATAAATTTACTTTAGTTGGCGGCTATGCTACAATTAAACTCGGTATAAGACTGGGTTGTTGGGGTCTTATACGAAACCCCGGACTGGGGTTGGCGATACTCTGACGCCTACTCCGGCTGGTGGCGATTTAGAAGAAAGAGAGGTGAACACTATGGCACTTAGCCAGGAAAGAAAACAGGAAATCATCAGTAGTTATCAGATCCATGAAGGAGACACCGGTTCACCAGAGGTTCAGATTGCGATGCTGACAGAAAGGATTAACTATTTGACTGAACACCTGCGGCATCATTCCAATGACCACCATTCGCGGCGGGGATTACTTAAGATGGTGGGTAAACGTAGAGCTCTCTTGAATTATCTCAAGGAGAGGCATTTTGAACGTTATCGGGATATTGTGACCAGATTGGGACTTAGAAGATAAAGAGCGGTTAAACCGCTCTTTAAACTAATAGACGAAATTAAAGGAGGGATGCTGTATCGAATACGAAATTGAATTAGGAGGCAGGGTTTTAAGAGCCGAGATTGGTAAAGTAGCCAAACAAGCTGGTGGTGCTGCCTTGATGTACTATGGGGACACCACCGTATTGGTAACTGCGACTGCCTCTAAAAAACCTCGGGAAGGGATTGATTTCTTTCCACTCACCTGTGATTATGAAGAAAGGCTTTATGCGGTAGGAAGAATCCCGGGAGGATTTATCAGACGTGAGGGCAGGCCAACCGAAGCGGCTATTTTAGCGGCCCGGATGATGGACCGGCCTATAAGACCGCTGTTTCCCAAGGGATTTCGCAATGATGTTCATGTCGTAGCCACAGTAATGTCGGTTGACCAGAACAACCCACCCAATATTACCGCTATTAACGGGGCCTCTATCGCTCTGTCGATATCGGACATACCATTCGATGGGCCGCTGGGTGCGGTTATCGTGGGTATGGTAGATGACGAGTTTGTTATCAATCCTGATATCGAACAGTCGGCTCGGAGTAAAATGCACCTGGTGGTGGCTGGTACTCGGGATGCCGTCATGATGGTTGAAGCCCAGGCTCAGGAAGTACCGGAAGAGGTTATGTTGGACGCGATTCTGTTTGGACACGAAGAGATTAAACGTCTGGTTGAGTTCCAGGAGAAGATCGTCGCCGCTATCAATCCGATCAAGAAAGAAGTTATTGTTCCTGAACTGGATCCTGAAATTGAAGCGGCAGTAAGGGAATACGGTACCGATAAACTGGAGGAAGCGGTTCGTTGGGCGGACAAGCTGGAGAGAGAAGCACGTACCGACCAGGTGATGGATGAAACTATTGAGCATTTTTCGGAGCTATATCCCGAGCAAGAAAAAGAGATCGCCGGTCTTCTGGATAAGATCCTGCAGGAAATAGTGCGACGTCTCATGCTGGAAGAGCGGGTTCGGGTGGACGGACGGAAACTGGATGAGATCCGGCCTATCAGCTGTGAGGTAGGGATTTTACCCCGGACTCATGGTTCAGGTCTCTTTACCCGGGGACAGACTCAGGTGCTTTCAGTTACCACTTTGGGTACCGTTAGTGACGAGCAGATTCTTGATGGTCTGGGTATTGAAGAATCCAAATGTTACCTTCACCATTATAACTTCCCTTCCTATAGTGTCGGGGAGACCAGACCGATAAGAGGTCCGGGTAGAAGAGAGATCGGGCATGGAGCTCTGGCAGAAAAGGCTCTGGAATCAGTGCTACCTGCAGAAGAAGAGTTCCCCTATACCATTCGGGTAGTTTCCGAGGTGTTGGAGTCAAACGGTTCTACCTCTATGGGCAGCGTTTGCGGCAGTACTCTATCACTTATGCACGCTGGTGTACCCATAAAAGCACCGGTAGCAGGTATTGCCATGGGACTGGTCAAAGAGGGAGACAATTTCGCAATACTCAGCGATATCCAGGGCCTGGAGGATGCGCTAGGGGACATGGACTTCAAAGTAGCCGGAACCGCCGAAGGGGTTACTGCCCTGCAGATGGATATCAAGATTGCAGGTGTATCTCGGGATATCTTGAGCGCGGCTTTAAAACAGGCTCGTGAAGGTCGCATGTACATTATGGGTAAAATGCTTGAGGCTATTGACCAACCCAGTCCAGAACTTTCACCTCATGCTCCACGGCTCATCAAGATGAACATCCATCCTGATAAGATTCGCGATGTAATTGGACCCGGCGGCAAGATTATAAAGAAGATTGTCGATGAAACCGATGCCCGTATTGATATAGAAGACGATGGCAGCCTGTTTATAGCGGCTGCAGACCAGGAATCGGCTGACAAAGCCCGGAATCTGGTTGAATGTTTGACCAGGGACGTGGTGGTCGGTAAGACTTATATGGGTAAAGTAATGCGCATCATGGATTTTGGTGCCTTTGTGCAGATCATTCCCGGTGTATTGGGATTGCCGGGGAAAGAAGGGCTGGTTCATATTTCTCAGCTGGCCGAACACAGGGTAGCCAAGGTCAGAGATGTAGTTGATGTCGGAGATGAGATTCTGGTCAAGGTTACCGAAATCGACTCTCACGGCCGAATTAACCTGTCACGCAAAGCAGTTTTACGACAGACTAAGCGGAATCGACAATCAACTCCTAAAACTGAAGGCGCTGAAGGCGAAAGAAGCAAGTAGACCGAGTTTCTCGGTTTATTTGTTTTTATACATAGAATATCGTAACTCACTACCGAATAAAGATGTACGAGGAAAGGTGGTGAGTTATTTTTTTGCGCAAAGGCATTACTACCCTGGCTCTGCGGCGCCAATCCATATTCTTAATTGGTTTCTTTCTTAGCCTATCTTTATATGCGGTATGGTTGGACCGAGTTGAAAGGAACCTGTATGGGGTCGAACCCGGGGTTGTAGTTGATGGCATTGATCTTACGGGCAAATTACCCGAAGAAGTGGAAGTAATATTACAGGAATTGGCCATCAAACACAAGGTACTACCGGTGAACCCTATGCTGGACAAAGAAACAGGTGAAATTATACCGGAAAAAAACGGCTATGAAGTCAACATAGATGCTACTATGGAGAGTATTTTTGCTGCCCAACCCGGTCAGACGGCATACCTGGTTAAAAACGTAATCAAATCTAAATATACGTCTGAGGATCTCAAATCACTCACCAAACAAATGGGCTATTTTCATACCTGGTTTTATGGTTCCGGTGGTCGCTGGCAGAACATAGATCTGGCCTGTAAGAGCTGTAACAATACTATAGTCTGGCCAGGAAAGGTTTTTTCCTTTAATGAAGTGGTAGGGCCCCGGACTCCAGAGCGGGGGTACGCTGTTGCTCCAATTATTGGTGGTCGTGACTTCGGCGGAGGTGTATGCCAGGCATCTACTACGGTATACAATGCAGCACTAGAATCGGGATTACCCATTATGGAAAGGTATCCTCATAGTCGACCGGTTCCCTACATTGCCCAGGGGCGGGACGCAAGTGTATCCTATAATGCCGCCGATATGAAGTTTCTCAACGATCGGGATCATCCAATTATTGTTAAGGCTGGTCTGGATAGGGGTAAGATTTATGTCTATATCCTGGGAAAGTGAGGGGTGAATTTTATTTATGCGGATTTATTTTTTTCCCCAAAAGATTATAAAGCTTGGTCTGGTGTTGGTTCTATCCGTGTTTTTCCTGGGCTGTTTTGCCTGTTACTTCGGGAGTTCTATCCGGGCTTCCCGGGTGGAAGATCCAATTTATCAGGGAAATACCGGCCAAAAAGTGGTGGCTCTAACTTTTAATGTTGATTGGGGTGAAGAATTTATTCCTGATCTGCTGAAGGTGCTGGATAAACACAAAGCTAAAGCCACCTTTTTTGTTACTGGCAAGTGGGCCAGCAAGTTTCCAGCTCTAACCAAGGAGATTAAAGCCAGGGGGCATGATATAGGAAACCACGGATATCGTCATGCCCACCTCAACAATCTTTCATTAAACGGAGTAACCCAAGAAATTATCGGTGCTCAGAGGATCATTGAAGAAACCACCGGCGAAAAGCCTGCCCTTTTTGCCCCGCCTTATGGGGAATACAATACCACGGTTCAGAAAGCAGTTGCTGATCTCGATTACAAACTGATTATGTGGAGTCTGGACACCATCGACTGGCAGCGTCCGGAGCCTGCTACTATCGTCAAGCGAGTGGTACCACGTATTCATAACGATGCCATAATACTTATGCATCCTACCCAGCCGACGGTCGAGGCCTTACCTGTTATATTAACTGAACTAAAAAAAGAAGGCTATGAGTTTCTAACCGTTGGTGAAATCATCAAGGGTCCCCCCTCCCCGGATAAAAAAGAGGAGAAAGGGAAGTAATGGAAAAGGGAAAAACAGCCGGGAAGCTGACGAGACGGTTGGTCATTCTGGCAGCAGCGTTACTAATTGGTATCATTGTATACCCCACTTCCATTCAGGCCGCACCTTACATTGGTTCCCCGGCCTACTGTTTGATGGATTATGAATCCGGTCAGCTGTTGAGTGGGAAGAACATCTACGACGCCCGGCCGGTAGCCAGTACTACCAAAGTGATGACAGCAGTACTGGCCCTGGAATACACCAATAATGACGAAATAGCCACCGTAAGTGCTCGAGCGGCCAAAACTCCGGAATCCTGTATCGGTTTGCGCGAGGGTCAGAAAATTAAGATAGAGGATTTGCTCAAAGCTGCTCTTATCCGCTCGGGTAATGATGCCAGCGTGGTCCTGGCGGAATATATTGCCGGAAGTGAAGACATCTTCGCTCACCTCATGAACAAAAAGGCCTATTTGCTGGGTGCTGCCAATACCAGTTTTCGCAATGCGAGCGGGCTTCCTCACCCTGAACATAACAGTTCGTGTTACGACCTGGCAGTTATTACCCGTTATGCTTTAAAGAATCCGCAGTTTGCCCGGTTGGTGGCTACGCAGGAAACCACTATGAACCATCCCGGTTATCCGGCTGGTAAATCTATTAGCAATACCAATCGTTTGCTGCGGTCTTATACCGGCGCCACCGGGGTGAAAACCGGTACCACCAATGCTGCGGGTAACTGTCTTATCGCCAGTGCACAGCGGGATGATAGAACTCTTATCTCGGTGGTTCTCCGTTCACCGGATCGCTATGGTGATAGCACCCGGTTATTGAACTATGGTTATAAGTCATTGACCCGGGAACGGGTGGTAGAAAAGAACCATTATTTTAAACAGGTCCGGGTAGCAGGTGGCAAGAAGATGACGGTTGACGTGTACCCTGAGAAAGATGTGTACCTCTGGCTGCCGGAACATCAGAAAGAGATAGAGAAAGTTGTAAAATTGGACTACCGACCGCAAGCTCCGCTGGGAAAGGGTGAGAAAGTGGGAGTGTTGGAGATCAGATACCTGGGAGCACCGATAGAACGGGTCAATCTGATCACGCGCCAGGCAGTAGAAAAGGAGCCGACCGGAGTATGGCGTCTCTGGTATCGATTTTATTTGCAAGTCCAAAAGGAATTCAGGGAAAAGTAAAGAAGTAGATATAGATATGTATTTATGGAGGTTGACGATGTGATTGAATACTGGACCCTGAATAATGGCACCCGGTTAATTGCGGAGGAGATTCCTCATTTACGTTCGGTAGCTATAGGTATTTATATTAAGACTGGCTCCCGTGACGAAGTTTTTCCTATCAATGGAGCCAGTCATTTTATCGAACACATGCTTTTTAAAGGAACGGAGACCAGGACGGCCAAAGATATTGCTGAGACTTTCGAGAGTATAGGAGGCCAGCTAAATGCCTATACCTCCAAAGAGTATACCTGCATATATGCTCGAACCCTGGATGAAAACTTCGAACAGGCTGCCGATATACTTCTGGACATGGTGTTTAATTCGGCATTGCGAGACCGTGATATCTCCACTGAGAAGGGTGTAATAATCGAGGAGATCGGGATGTACGAAGATTCACCCGATGAACTCATCCACGATATATTTGCCCAGATGATGTGGCAGGAACATCCCCTGGGCCAGCCTATACTGGGAACCAGGGAAACCGTGAATTCCCTGGAACGGGAGCAGCTGTGGGATTATTATCACAGCTATTATATACCCTCTAATATGGTTATTTCGGTAGCCGGTAATGTTAGTCCAAAGCGGGTATGGGATAAGATGACCAATTTTCTGGCTGGTGTGGATAACACGATATTGGAAAGGGATCCGAAACCTCCAGCCGACTGTACCGGCCGCCTGCGGCTGGTCGATAAGGATACAGAACAGGTACAGATCTGCCTGGGTGTTCCGGGCATTTCTTTTCGGGATGAGAGTCGACATGTACAAAATGTGATGAACAGCATTTTTGGGGGAGCATTAAGTTCCCGCCTTTTTCAGACCATTCGTGAAGATAAGGGGCTGGCTTATTCCGTTTACTCCTATCCTTCCTGTTACTCGGATGCCGGGACTTATGCTGTTTATGTTGCCACCGGTGCGGACAAGATTCCAGACTTTTTTGGTGCTCTCCGGGAAGAGATAGAAAAATTCCTCGTTTATGGTCCTACGGAAAAAGAACTAACTCGGACCCAGAACCAGATTAAAGCCAACGTCTATCTGGGGTTGGAAAGCGTGATGAATCGCATGAACCGGCTGGGGAAATCGGTTCTTTTTTACGACCGGATTATTCCGGTGGATGAGGTGATCGAACGCGTCATGGCGGTTACGATACCGGATATTTGTGATTTTTTCCGGGCTATCATGGTTAAGGAGCAGTTATCACTGGCGGCTATCGGCTCGAAAGAGGTGCTGCCCCGGGTGGAAGATGAGTTTTTCAGTTGTAAAAATTAAATTTTTATATCAGGTGGGGAGGAGACTGGTTAGCCGTGAAATATGACATAACCGTGGATGTTACCACCGTATCAGATAAGGTCGGGGATACTGTACAGTATCCCTTTTATGCTACTGAAGGTGCAGCTGGTATGGATCTTTGCGCGTGCCTGGAGCAGGAGATAGTCCTGGAACCGGGAGCCCGGGTACAGGTTCCGACCGGTATTGCTATCAAGATGCCTCCCGGAGTAGTGGCTTTGCTGTTCCCGCGCAGCGGCAATGCCTGGCGTTCCGGAATAACTTTAAGCAATGCAGTGGGAGTGGTAGACCAGGACTATATTGGAGAGATCAAGGTATTATTAACCAATCTGGGGGACAAGCCATTCCCGGTTCGGCCGGGAGATCGCGTGGCGCAGATGGTTTTTCTGCCGGTTTTGCAAGCGCGTTTAAACCTGGTTGATGAATTGGAATCCACCGAACGGGGCTCCGGCGGTTTCGGTTCCACCGGCCGGTAAAGCGAGGTTCTGGTTCTTGACTTGTGTGTTGTGATATATCTGTGTTTCAGGTTAATATTAGAGCCTGACATCACCATCAGAGGCGTGAAAACAGTATTTTATTGGAGTGTGGTTAACCCGCTCGCTCCCGGACTCGTCGACTGCAGTACATCAGCTTGCTTCAGAAACACACTCCCTTTAAGAGTTATTTTATATTTTCAGCATAATCTGTGTCCATCAGCGTTCATTTGCGGTTCCAAGTCATTCTTATACAGCGACACCTCTCACCCCGCACTACTTTTCATCATAATGATTAAGTGATAAATTTTGGCAGCCCGGACTATAATGTACCAGACTGTAATAATGGGAAGAGGGGGCGGAGCCATGAGACTCAGCGAGTTGGTGGGGAAAGAGATTATTAACATATACGATGGGATGAGATTGGGAACCATAGGGGATTCGGATCTGGTAATAGACTGTGAGAGTGGTGAGGTGGTGTCGATGATACTGCCCAACCGGGGCAATTTCATAAACCTGTGGGTGGAAAGGCAGAAATTGGTCATTCCTTGGGAAGCGGTAAAGAAAATCGGCCGGGAGGTTATTGTGGTGGAGCTGGATCAGACCCATCCCCGGTTGAAAGACAGCAGTGTCTGATGCCAGCGGAGATAGTTCTTGATAGGTATGCGGTGTCCGTCTACGTCTTATATTAATTAGAACCTGACTATCTGAAAATCCTGGCATAAATTAACTTCAAGAAACTCTCAAGTTCCGTTCGATCAATAACAGTTAAAGTCAGATTCAAAAATTGTCGACCTGATCAGTTTGCTTCACCGGGTTAACACACTCCTCTAGAAGAGTTATTTTATTCTTCAGCGTGTTCATAAGTTTCAGTGTATTCTGCGTATATTTTACGGTTACGTCCTCCATCTACGGTTTCAAAACTCCTCAGGTTCCGGTTCCTGTGCTGCCTGGCCGGAACCTTTTTGGTTTTGGTATCTTGAGTACGATACTTGACGTATACCTGAGAATATATGACACTATTTGATAATGCAATACGATGGTGTAAGGAGTGACAATAATGGCTGAAAAAATCAAGGTAGCGGTGGCAGGGGCCCTTGGCCGTATGGGGCAAGAAACAGTGAAAGCTGTAGCCGGTGATGAGGACCTCGAACTGGTGGGGGCGGTAGATGTTCAGGCCCGGGGACAAAAGCTATCCGAAGTGGTCGGTTTGTCCGGACTTGATCTGGACGTTGTTGATGATCTGGCAACTCTTATCCAGGCCCGGCGGCCAGATGTGATAGTAGACTTTACCAATGCTCAGGCAGTTTTTGACAATGTTCGGACTACTGTGGGCCAGGGCCTAACCAGCGTAGTCGGATCCAGCGGATTAAACCAGGTTGAAATTCGGGAACTCAGCCGCCTGGCGGAAGAGAAGCAAACGGGAGTGGCGGTAATTCCCAACTTTGCTATCGGGGCCGTGCTGATGATGATGTTTGCCCGACAAGCAGCCCGGTACCTGCCTCAGGCGGAGATCATTGAGCTGCATCACGACCAGAAGATCGACGCTCCTTCTGGAACCGCTATCAAGACGGCAGAAATGATCAACGACGCTATAGAAGGATTACCTCCGCGTGGAGTACAGGAGATCGAAAAAATCAGTGGTTCTCGGGGCGGGAACCTTAACCATGTTCGTATTCACAGTGTACGGTTACCCGGCCTGGTAGCTCACCAGGAGGTTATCTTTGGGGGAGCCGGTCAGAGCCTTACTATCAGGCACGATTCTTTTAATCGCGAGTCTTTCATGCCGGGAGTGCTGTTGGTGATTAAGAAGATGCACGGGCGTAAGGGGCTGGTCTACGGGCTGGAGAACTTTCTTTAAGAGCCAGGTTATAAACAGTTATACTTACGGGTGGTCAAGCACCTCCTTTGTACGGAATGAATATACTGCTATTAATAATGGCAGTTAAAGTATAAAGGAGGCGCTTTTTTTATGAGCTCGGCGCTTTCGGGAATCAAGATTACGGTGGTGGGGGGCGATGATCGTGAGAACGTCCTCATCTCCGAACTCATCAGGTTAGGAGCCACGGTTGCAGTGGTGGGATTCCCGCGGAATAAAATTAAGCAGGGCGGTTACCTGGTGGATACGGTGGAAGAGGCCTGCCGGGGAGCAGAGGTCTTGATTTTGCCAATGCCGGGTACCAACCCGCAGGGGCACATCCGGGCTGTGTATTGTGAAGAAGAACTGGAGCTCACCGAAAAAGCGGTGAAGCTGATGGCTCCCAATGCTCTGGTGATCATTGGAACCGCCCGTTCTTTTCTCCAGGAGTGGTCACGCAAGTATCGCTTTACCTTGTTGGAAATTGCAGAGATGGACGAAATCGCTATTCCCAACTCCATACCTACTGCGGAAGGTGCTATACAGATTGCTATGGAAGAGTTACCGGTTACTATTCACGGGATCAGGGCGTGTGTCCTGGGTTTTGGTCGGGTAGGAACCACTCTGGCTCGCAAATTAAATGGTCTTAATGCTGTGGTAACGGTGGTATCGCGTGAGCCGGCTCAGCTGGCACGAGCACAGGAGATGGGCTGTTATCCTGGTACCTTTAATAACCTGGCCAGTACGGTGCAGCAGTCGCAAGTAATATTCAACACGGTCCCAGAAGTGGTTCTGAACCGGGAGGTTCTTCGCCGGGCCAATCCCGATGTACTGATTGTAGACCTCGCTACCCAGCCGGGAGGAACTGATTTTGAAGCTGCCTACCAATTTGGTATCAAGGCTATTCTGGCTCCTGGTCTTCCCGGCAAGGTGGCGCCTCTGACGGCTGGAAAGGTTCTGGCCGATGTAGTGCCTCGAATGGTTGTTAAAGAGCTGTCTAAACTGGACCAGGGCTTACTTTATGGATAAAGTAGAGGGAGGTATTTGGGATGCGGTTAAAGGGTATTAAGGTTGGTATGGTTATGACCGGGTCTCATTGTACCATGGGTGATGTATTGCCAGCTATCGCTGATCTCAGAGCAGAAGGTGCTGTTATCACTGTGGTTCTATCATACACAGTAGACCAGGTCGATACCAGGTTTTACCGAGCTGATGACTTGAAAAGTCATTTAAAGAATTTAACCAATACCCCTATTATCAATACTATACCTGGTGCAGAGCCTATTGGGCCACAAAAACTTTTGGATCTGGTTATTGTAGCTCCCTGTACTGGCAATACTCTAGCCAAGCTGGCTAATGGTATAAGCGATACTCCGGCATTGATGGCGATAAAGGCTCACCTGCGTAACCAGAAGCCGGTGGTTATAGGGGTGTCTACCAATGATGGTCTGGGAATGAACGCTAAAAATCTTGGCATCCTGATGAACACGAAGCACATTTACTTTATTCCCTTTCGCCAGGATAATCCTCAGGAGAAGGCCAATTCGATTGTAGCCGATATGAATTTGCTGGTTGATACCGCTATACTGGCTTTACAATGTAAGCAAATTCAACCCGTTCTGCTGGGTTCCACCTAAAGATTTATTGTTTCAGCCAGAATGGTTGTGCTACAATACTCTCTAGGATTAATCAGGTCTGGAGGTTTCATATATGTCACAGGTAAGAGTTGCATTGGTAGGGGCTACAGGAGCGGTAGGAAGGCAGATGCTGCAGCTTTTGGAGGATCGGGACTTCCCGGTGGATGAGCTGGTTTGTCTGGCGGATCCTCGGGAAGAAGGTACTACCGTGGATTTCCGGGGTGAAAAACTTACAGTCAAAGGAGCCAGTCCGGCAGCCTTTGAAGGTATGGATATTGTCTTTCTGGCCGTAGCCAGTGAGATCAGCCAGCAGCTGGCACCGGAAGCAGTGAAGCGAGGCTGTGTGGCCATTGACAATAGCTATGCCTTTCGGCTGCACGAGGAGGTTCCCCTGGTGGTACCAGAAGTTAATGCTCAGGATGTGAAGGAACATCGGGGTATTATTGCCAATCCCAACTGTTCTACCATAATAATGGTAGTGGCCATAAACCCGATTCACCAGGCAGCCGGTCTTAAGCGGGTGGTGGTTTCTACTTACCAGGCGGTATCAGGGGCCGGAATTCTGGGTATTGACGAATTAACCGCCCAAACCAGGGTGGCTTTAGCCGGGGAAGAACAGCCTCCGGAGGTTTTTCAGTACCCGATTGCTTTTAATCTCATACCTCATATAGATGTTTTTCAGGAAAACGATTACACCAAGGAAGAAATGAAGATGGTATGGGAAACTAGAAAGATTATGCATTTGCCGGAACTGCCTATTGCTGCTACTACGGTCAGGGTTCCGGTATACCGCAGTCATTCCGAATCTATCAATCTGGATACGGAAAAGAAGCTTACGGCTGAGGAAGCACGCCAGGTGCTGAGCCAGGCTCCGGGAATCGTGGTACAGGATGATCCAGGGGCCCAGGTTTATCCTATGCCCCTGTACACTTCGTTTAAGGATGAGGTGTATGTGGGTCGGATACGGGAGGATATTTCTACCGAAAAGGGCATCTGCATATGGGTGGCGGCTGACCAGATCCGCAAAGGTGCGGCTACCAATGCTATACAAATTGCGGAAACCGTTGTAAAGGAAAATCTTTATTAAGAGCATAATAAAGTACACCAGAGAAGCGCAAGGCTCTTATATCGAGTTGGACTATGAGTTGAACCAGGCGAAAACTTAAAGAATGGCGGTGGTTAACGTGTTGAATGCCAGGTTGTTAACTGCTATGGTTACTCCTTATGACGACGAATTGCAGGTGGATTATCAGAAAGCTCGAGAGTTGGCGTCATATCTGGTGAGAACCGGTACCGAGGGCATTGTAGTATGTGGCACCACGGGCGAGTCACCTACCCTTACTCCCGAAGAGAAACTGCGTCTCTTTACTGCAGTTAAAGAAGAGGTGGGAGAAAGGGCGGAGGTCTGGGCGGGAACTGGTTCTAATTTTACCCGGGCTACGATTGAACTAACTCAGGCTGCTTCCCGTACTGGTGTTGATGGTATAATGTTGGTAACTCCGTACTACAACAAGCCTTCCCAGGACGGTTTGTATGAGCATTTCCGGAAGATAGCTGAAGCTGCTGACCTGCCGGTTATGCTGTATAACGTACCGGGTCGAACCGGTGCCAACCTGCTCCCGGAAACGGTGCAGAGACTGAGCCAGGTCGAAAACATAGTGGCTATAAAAGAGGCCAGCGGGAATCTGGACCAGGTATCACAACTACGCATCCTGCTGCCGGATGATTTTGTTATCTATTCAGGGGACGATTCCCTGACATTACCGATGTTGGCGGTGGGAGCCAGCGGAGTGGTGAGTATTGTTAGCCATATTGCCGGTCCAGAGATCAGGGCTATGATGGAATCATTTTTTGCAGGGGATGTGGTACGAGCCGCGGAACTGCATGCGAAACTATTCCCTCTTTTTAAGGGACTGTTTATTACCACCAATCCGGTTCCATTAAAAGAAGCACTTAATATGATGGGAACCAGGGTGGGGGGGTTCAGACTTCCCCTTACCGGGGCCACAGACGAAGAAAAACTTTATATTCGGCAGATGCTGCAGCAGCTTGGTTATTTGATAAAGGAATAATGCTGGTTCTTAAGCCCGGACCAGGCAGTCCGGGTTTTTTAATTCAAAGTTTTCTTGTAAGAAATTACATATTGGACTATAATTAATGAGATATGACTGTTCGGACTGTTAGGAAACTGTCTAATGCTAATTGAGAACGGGCGCTATATTTCTAGCATCGGGAGGTGTATATTCTATCGAACCTGACAAAATACAAGTCATTCCCCTGGGCGGATTGGGGGAAATTGGCAAGAATATGATGGTAATCCGATATCGGGATACCATGGTCGTAATTGATGCCGGGTTAATGTTTCCAGAGGAGGAACTGCTGGGCATTGACATTGTTATCCCTGATATCACTTATTTATTGGAGAATCGGGACAAGGTGAAAGCCATTCTGTTAACCCATGGCCACGAGGATCATGTGGGAGCATTACCTTACGTTCTAAGGGAGATTAACATACCAGTATATGGTACCAGGCTGACCCTGGGAATTGTTGAAGCTAAACTGCGTGAACACGGTTTGAACGGTATCAAACTCAATGTAGTTAAGCCCCGGAGTAAGATAAGATTTGGTCCGCTGGGGGTTGAGTTCATCAGGGTGAGCCACAGCATACCCGATACTTTAGCCATTGCCGTTCATTCGCCGGCCGGCACCATCCTGCATACCGGAGACTTTAAGTTGGATCAGACTCCGGTAGACGGTGAGGTAGTTGATTTTCGCAAGTTTGCTGAACTGGGAGAGAAAGGCGTACTATTGATGATGGCGGACAGCACCAATGCGGAGAGGCTTGGTTATACCAAGTCCGAGCGGTTGGTAGGGAACACATTTGATGATTTGTTCGGGCGCTGTGATGGCCGTATCATCGTTACTACCTTTGCTTCTAACGTACATCGTATCCAACAGGCGATCAATACTGCCTACAAGTACAATCGAAGGGTAGCTGTGGTAGGCCGCAGTATGGTTAATAATCTCAGTATAGCCGGAGAATTGGGCTATATATCTATACCGGAAGGGACCCTCATTGATGTGGATGCTATCGGCCGTTACCCTGACAATCAGGTCGTAGTGGTTACTACCGGGTCACAGGGTGAACCGATGTCAGCCCTTACCCGGATGGCAAGTGGTGAACATCGGTCGGTTTCCATTCGGCCCGGGGATACGGTGATTATATCCGCCAGTCCCGTACCAGGTAATGAGAAACTGGTAGCTCGTACCATTGACCTGTTATTCAAACAGGGAGCCGAGGTTATCTATGAACGTGATACCGGGGTTCATGTTTCTGGTCATGCCAGCCAGGAAGAACTGAAAATAATGCTGAATCTGGTCCGCCCACGTTATTTCTTACCCATACACGGAGAGTACCGTCATCTCAAAAAGCATGCTCGTATCGCGGAAAATCTTGGGATACCTCGATCGCGCATCTTTGTGGTAGAGAACGGACAGATAATTGAATTGGGGAGGAAAAAAGCCATCATTGCCGGTAAGGTGAATTCGGGAAGAGTTCTGGTGGATGGCCTGGGAGTGGGCGATGTAGGCAACATCGTACTACGTGACCGGAAGCAGCTCTCTTCCGGGGGTATTATCATCGTGGTGGTTACCATCAATAAAGAGACTGGTAAGGTAATCGCCGGACCGGATATCGTGAGTCGAGGATTTGTCTATGTTAGAGAGTCTGAACAGTTGATAGAAGATGCCAGGGAAAGGGTAAAGGATGCGCTGCAGGTTTGCGAGGAAAAGGGAACCACGGAATGGGCTACCATCAAGTCCCATGTGCGTGACGCCCTGAGCAAGTACCTGTATGCCAGAACCAACCGCCGGCCGATGATCCTGCCGATTATTATGGAGGTCTAGCCAGCGGTAAAAATACCTGATGAAACACAATAGTTTGACAAAAAAGTCTAATTAGTGGCCTTTAACCGGGGTGAACTTGATTTAAGAGTTCGCCCCGGTTTTTTGTAAAGTCAGACTAAAGCCTTAACAATTTCACCACTTTCAGGCAGAAAATTCGGGCCATTGGTCAGAATTGTTGTGATAGGAGAATTGTGGTGAAAAATGCGGTCGCAGACATCCATAACCCGGAATTTACTCAAATTCCCAAGGTAAATATCGTACTTGAATGACGGAGATCCAAGGCTGACCAGGCGGCATGAGGTTCCGTATTCATAATGAAATATCGGAAAGTGGTGGGGCTGTGACATTTAAACTCATAAAATTAGATTCCTCGCGGAATATGGGGGTGCTGTTCAAGGTACCTGGGGTAAGGCTGGTGAGCCTGATTATGGTCAGTATTATGCTGCTGATATCAGGTTCCGGGGTTACAGCTATCGGTGCCGGGTCGGCCCCGGACGTGGAATGGGATAAGCGGTTTGGACGCAAGCTGGCTGATCGCGGGGCCTTTGTCCAACAGACGCGGGATGGGGGATATATCGTTACCGGCAGTACCGCGTCTTTTTATATGCATGGCCGGGGCGATTCCGATGTATACCTGCTAAAGGTTGATGCTACGGGAACCAAAGAATGGGATAAGACCTACGGTGGTGCCGGTTATGAAGAGGGTAGGTGTGTTCAGCAAACCAGTGACGAGGGCTATATCATGGTGGGTACCACCAGGTCATTCAGCAGCCAACGGCATAATCAGGTATTTTTGGTCAGGACTGATGCCGCGGGGCAGAGACAGTGGCAAAAGACCCTGGGGGATGACGGTGAGTATACCGGCATGTTTGTTAAGGAGATCAGAGACGGTGGTTTTATCATAGTAGGGAGTTATGATAAGTTTGGGGACGGACGTACCAGCCTTTATCTGGCCCGAACCAGACCCAACGGGGCGGTAGTATGGGAAAAGACCGTGGGGGGTCAGGGTATCCAGCGCGGTTCCTGTGTACGGCCAACCAGTGATGGCGGTTTTATAGTGGTGGGGGCCACTTCCTCTCGGGGAGGGGGAGGGCTCGATGTCTATCTGGTCAAGACCGACGGTGACGGCCGGGTAGAATGGGAAAAAACCTTTGGTGGTCAGGGAGATGATGAAGGTTTTTCCCTCCATGAGACCGGTGATGGAGGTTGGATTATCGCCGGGCAGACCTTCTCTTCTGGCCATCGCAGTTCTGATGTGTATCTACTCAAGGTGGATGAGATGGGGAACCTGGAGTGGGAGAAGGCTATAGGTGGAGCCGGTTGGGAGGTCGGGTATTCGGTGTGGCCTGCTGTAGACGGGGGATACGTGGTGGTCGGGGTGAAGAATTCCCCGGGGGCTGACTATGATATATATGTGGTAAAGACGGATGCAAGCGGCCAATTGCTCTGGGAAAAGACCCTGGGGGAAAAGGGTTGTGATGAGGCGTACTGTATACAACAGACTGATGATGGGGGTTATATCGTGGTGGGGTGGACCAATTCTTTCGGTCCGAATCGCATCTGGGACTATCAGAAAAAGTACGATTATGACGATGTATATCTAATCAAATTAAAACCGGAGGGGGAGAGTTCTGGCTGACGGATTTTCCGGCAGCCGCGGTGAAGGTTCTTTATCCAGGCATTAATAGTGACAGCGAAGTACGCAAGCGCAGACAGTTCTTGACTTACATATTCATTGCCAATGTCAGGCAAAAGTCGGGGTTAGAAGGGAGGGGGGTTAAGGTAGATGGAGGGAAGGCGGGAAGAAGAAAGAAATCCGGGTCAGGGTAATCCAGGTGGAAAGTCGGTACCCGATTCCTATCCGGTAGATTTGGAAAATTTGATGGTGATAGCGGTAGAACGTCGAGCTTCCGATTTGCACCTGGCCCCGGGGATGGCTCCCGTAGTCAGGATCAATGGTGAACTTATCAGGTTGGATTATCCTATTATGAGCTCCGGGGACGTCGCAGCCCTCTTACTGCCTATTTTAGAGCCTTACCAGCAGCAGTATCTGGAAGAACAATGGGAGCTGGATCTGTCATACTCTATTGCCGGGCTGTGCCGGTTCCGGGGTAACATCATGCGCCAGCGGGGTACCCTGGCCGCGGCTTTTCGGGTGGTACCTCATACCCCGCCGGAATTTGACAGCCTGGGGCTGCCTCCCGTGCTGAAAGATCTTTGCTGCCTGCCCCGGGGTCTGGTATTGGTAACCGGCCCGACTGGCAGCGGTAAGACCACCACTCTGGCGGCCATGATTGACTATATCAACCGGCACCGTCGGGTGAATATAGTTACCATAGAGGAACCCATAGAGTTTCTCCACCAGCATAAAGAATCCATCATCAAACAGCGGGAGGTAGGAACCGATACTCACTCTTTTGCGGAGGCTTTGCGCCATGTTCTGCGCCATGACCCGGACGTTATTCTCATCGGCGAGATGCGGGATTTAGAAAGCATAAGTATCGCTCTGACTGCGGCAGAGACCGGGCACCTGGTGCTTTCTACTTTGCACACGCAGACTGCGGCCCTGGCGGTACACCGTATAGTCGATGTCTTTGGCGAGGATGCACGTAATCGGGTTCGCCAGCAATTGGCCGACTCTCTACAGGGGATCGTGGCCCAGCAAATTCTGCCCCGGGTCGATAACAGCGGGCGGGTGGTGGCGGTAGAACTGCTCTTGTCCACTCCTGCGGTACGGAATATGATTCGTGAAGGTAAGGAATACCAGCTTTACACCGTAATCCAGACCGGGAGCAGCCTGGGCATGCAGACCATGGATCAGGCCCTGGCCGACCTCTGTCTCCAGGGGAAGATCACTCATGATACCGCCTACCAGCGTTGTATCGATAAGGTGGAATTGGAGCGTATCCTGGCCCGGGTTGGAGGCAGCGGCCGGGGTTCGGTTCGCGGGATTTCCCGATAGTTCTACCGGGGGAGGATAGCATGGAGATTTATTCTTATGAAGTGGTTGATAGCTCGGGGCGGATGCTCGCCGGGGAGATCGAGGCGGATGAGGAATGGGTTGCTATCGAAAGTCTGCAAAAAAGGGGCTTTACCGTTCTGGATATAAAAACCGCCCGCACATCATCGTTCTCGACGCTTTTTCGTTCCCGTTCCCGGGTAAGTATTGGGGACCTGAGCCTGTTCAGCCGGGAGCTGGCCGCCAGCCTGGAAGCCGGTATCCCATTGACTCGTTCCCTGTTTACCCTGAGCCAGCAGGCCGTCAATCCCGCTTTGCAAGAAGCCCTGGGCCAAATTGCCCATAATGTGGAATCAGGGGTGGGGTTTGCCGATTCTCTGGACGCTTATCCGGATATTTTTTCTTCCTTTTATTTAAATATGGTCCGTTCCGGAGAACTGGGAGGCTCGCTGGCGGAAGCCCTGCAAAACCTGTCTGAACAGTTAGAAAAGAGCAAATTTCTTCGAGATCAGGTACGTTCGGCAGTTATTTATCCGGCCGTGGTATTGAGTTTTGCCCTGATCGTAGTTCTGGCGATGGTTTTGTTCATTGTCCCCGTGTTTATGAACCTGCTTCCCGCCGGGGTCAGTCTGCCCTGGCCCACCCGCATAGTGCTGGGAATTTCCGATTCACTGCGTCACGGGTGGTATTTCTGGGTATTGGGAGCTATTGCTGTGGTTCTGGGGATCCGTATTTACCTGCGTAGTCCCGGAGGTACTAGAACCTGGGATCAGGTTAAATTCCGTCTCCCGGTGTTCGGCAACCTGGTTCACCGGGTAACCATAGCCCGGTTCTGTCGTACCCTGGCTACCCTGCTGGCCGGGGGTATCCCCCTGCTGCAGGCCCTGGAGTCAGCAGGACCTGCCGTGGGGAACACTCTCATTGCCGATGCGGTCAAGGAAGCCGGGGAGGAGATACAGCAGGGTAAGGATATCGCCACTCCGCTGAAGGAAAGTGGAGTATTTCCTCCCCTGGTGGTACAGATGGTGGCGGTGGGGGAGGAAACCGGTTCCTTACCTTACCTGCTTAAGAAAATGGCAGAATTCTATGAAGCAGAGGTCGAGGCCCTGACCAAAGGCTTAACTTCGGTTATTGAACCAATTCTGCTTATCGTAATCGGATTAATAATTGGCTTTCTGGTTATTGCCATGTACCTGCCCATGTTTGTTACCATTACTACCATCGGCGGGTAGTGGTACCGGGTGGTGTGGTCAGGGAGGTGGGAGGAGATGGACTCACGACAGTTTCCCCTGGTGATTGAGACTGATGGGCGAGACGCTCGGAAACGAATAAGGATGGCGGCAGAAGCTGACGGTGAGGCCGGTTTTACGCTGGTGGAAGTGGTGGTGGCTCTTACCATCCTGCTGTTGGTAGCGATGGCCTTTATTCCGCTCTATATTTACATAACTCAGGGTTCCCAGGCCAATCGAATGCGGGTAGCGGCGGCGGCTGTAGCCACCGGGGTGATAGAAGAAATACGGGCTCTGCCCTATGACCGGGTGGGGACTGTGGGTGGTAATCCGGCAGGTGATATTGAGCCGGTCAGACAGGAAATGATTAACGGAGTTAAGGCCACGGTTAAGGTTCGGGTCTGGTGGGTTGACGATCCCAGTAACGATAAGGACGGTAACGACCCTATCCCCTGTGACTATAAAAAGGTTCAGGTAACCGTCACTGCCCCGGGTTTTACCGGTAAGGTGGTCGAAGTGGCAGATATCCGCAGCCTGGTCGCACGGGAGGCCGGGGAAGCAGCCTATCCAGGTGGTAGTAATATCAAGGTGTTTGTCACCATGAGTAGGGATGGAAAGGATATTCCGGTGCGGGAAGTGAAGGTGAAGTTGATTGAAGGACCCGACAGTCCGCAGACTCTATGGACCGACAGTGCAGGGAAAGCATTGTTCACTCAGTTGGAGGCGGGTAAGTATACAGTGGAAGTCGATGCTTTCGGCCTGGGAATGATGGTAAGGCCGGATCAGGCCAGTGTTCCCATAACGGTGGTGGAGGGAGGAACTTCACCCCACCAGGCGGAGGTAGCAGAGCCTGGTTCGGTCATCATCCGTATCGTGGACCAGAATGGCCAGCCGGTGGAAGAAAAGGGAGAGATCACAGTACTGCCCCCAGAGCCGTTTACTGATGCGTATGCTGTGGTCAAGGAATTTAAGAAAAAGGATATGGACCAGGGGGTGCTGCCGGCCGATTTTGTGGGTGGCCTGTGGCCGGGGTGGACCTATAACCTGCAGGTTCGGGTAAAAGGTTATGAGGAATGGAACGATAGCTTTCG
>JAAZLJ010000130.1 GCA_012799365.1 Syntrophomonadaceae bacterium
AATATGAATAATAGTTACTTTTATTGTCATCACCTAATTCTAGATATTTACATTTATATTATATCATAATAAATTCTTAACAATCACCAGAGTACCCGCTACCATGAGGCTACCCTTGTTTTTGCACTAGGACTGTGATTGGCAGCAAAAAGTGAGCCGCTTTTAAGATGGGGTCATCCAGCGCGGCCGTGACGTGCTTTCAGGTTATAAGGCTGGCTTTTATAAGTCATTCAATTTCTGCACCTATTTCTTTTAGTATATCCACATACAGAAGCAGTTCCTCCCGGAAAGAAATATTTAATTTGGTGCCCCGCGGTTATTTAAATAAAGAACTTTTGACACGATTTATGCCAAACATTTGTCAATGACCACTGGGGAACCCCTATTTTTCATTTCCTAAACCATGTCGAAGTTCAGGGAAATTAAATAGTGCTTGTCTAGAAAGCCGCCTTTTGCTACACTTAGTCATTGTAGGATAGTAGGACAGGAGGATTATATACTTAATGGATGTAGTACTTACTTTGATACCAATTATTGCTGTGCTGGCTTTACTTACTCTGGCGAAATGGTCAGCTGACTCGAGTGGATTGGCAGGATGGATTCTGGTAATAGCTATCAGCTGCCTTTTTTTTAATACCTCTCTGCGGGTGGGATTAACCGCCAGCCTCGCCGGAATTATTGCTTCCTTTCCGGTCTCCTTAATGGTAGCCACCTCGATATTCCAAATTACTTTTTTAGAATCAACCGGGGCCTTAAAAAGAATAGTAGTCTTTGTTAAGACCCTGGCCAAGAATGACCAGGCTGTACAGATAATGATTATAAATATGGGTATAGGCACTCTGCTGGTGGCAGTGGGAGCCACCCCGGTATCCATATTGCCCCCAATCATGCTGGCACTGGGCTATTCCACCTTTGTAGCTATAGCTCTTCCGGCCCTGGGCTTTGATTCGCTCTGTACATATGCTTTACTGGGGGCACCGCTGGTGGTGTTTTCCGATATGACCGGTACCCCTCTAGCCACTTCAGCTCTGGTGTTTTCCAAATTCATGCCCATAATTTCAACCATGATCGGTTTCGGCATGCTCTGGTTGGTAGGCGGGTGGGCGAAAGTGAGAGAAGGCTTTATACCCTGTATCCTGGCTGGTTCTACCATGGGTTTTACTGCTGTAGCGGTTGCCCATATGGGCACCGGCATTGTCCTGACCGGGGTGCTGGGTGGTTTAGCGACCATTGTAGTTATGCTGAGTTATCTTAAACTGAGTGGAAAACCCGTTCTGGATCGTAGTTGTGTCAGCAAAGAAGAACAGAATATAGAAAAATCCATGTCTCTGCTTGCTGCCCTGGGCCCCTGGATAATACTGGTGGTCACCTGCCTGTTTATTAACTTCTGGCCACCGCTTTTTAATCTCTTATTTAAAGACCTGGCTATGCCGGTTCATATTATTCCCGGGGGTAAACCGATTATGACCCGTATGTTATGGAATGCATATACCTGGGTAATAATAAGTACTTTGCTGGCCATACCATTTATTAAGCCCAGCCGGGAACAGTGGCAGGACATCGGGAAAAAATGGATAAGGCGGGCACCACGCCCGGTATTTTCGGCAGCCATATTTTTTGCCATAGCTTATGTTATGACCTATTCCGGTTACGCTTCGGTAAACGGAATTTGGGAACTTTCCAGCGCTGATTATAATATGATATCCATACTGGCCATCAGTTCGGCAGACTTTTTCCAGGGTCTTTATCCTGCCGCGGCAGCCTTCCTGGGATTGCTGGGAGGTTTCGTCAGCGGCAGTGAAGCATCGACTATAGCTCTGTTTGCCAAATATAATGTCCTGACCTCAAAAATGCTGAGTGTAGATGCCCTGGTAGTGACCGCTGGTACAGCCATTGCCGGTGGATTAGCCAGTGTCATCTCACCTGCTAAACTACAAAACGCCGCTGCTACCATTGACAGCCTGGGTGCGGAAGCTAGAGTAATCCGGGTAGTAGTACCTATAGCACTTATATTTACCACCGTAGCGGCAATTCTAACCTTCATTTGGGCTTAAAGCAAAAAATCGATACGGTTCTTTTGTATCGTTAATATACGGCACCAGGAGTTAAGCGGTTCAACCAGGGAAGTCCCTTGAGTTGAACCGTATTTTTTTGTTATGGGAGCAAACTAGAATTAACATTACAAATCACCAGAAGACTTTAAAACAAGCAGGACAAATAACAGTAAGTGTCGAAACAATATCCAACTCAACATAAATTAATCAGAGGCATTAACCTTTAGTACTCTTAAGATGGTTCTTGTAGGGAATCCAGAAGAAACGATGTCATCTTTAAACAGTCTAAGATACTTCAGAACTTTATTGAGCAGTCCAGGAAAAGACTGATCCCTAATAAAGTTCTTTGAGAATTTTGTGAAAGGGGGGTATATAGCCAG
>JAAZLJ010000002.1 GCA_012799365.1 Syntrophomonadaceae bacterium
AGCATTACCGGCCATAATGTGACAAAACATTTATAACCGGTGTTCTCAGACGGGGGAAATCTCGGGCCGGCTCCAGTCGTCCCAGGTCCAAAATCGCATAAAAACAGGCCGGCATTACACCGACCTGCCCGCAGCTCACCATAGTAAATTATCCAAATCCGCATGAAAATTGAAACCGCAAGATGGCCGCAGATGAATCGCAAAATAGATACAGAACACACAGAAGACTTATGGATACGCTAAAGAATACAATAACACTGGCCTGGAATGTGGCAACCCGGCGCAGCGACCTACGAAGCCAACGATGTTTTGGGCGAGTGTCGGCGGAATCGAAGGCGAAGCCTGAGCGCCGGCCGAAGTCAACGATGTTTCGGTAAATGTCGGCGTATCGAAGGCGGGGCACCGGAGCACCGACTGACGAGGCGTAGCTACACACAGCAAAGCCGAGGGCTGTAAAGCGGAGCGAAAAACGGGAGGTTTCGAGCATAGAAGGCTGAGTGCATGGACGTCTTATCCCGAGAGGTCCGCTTCAATGCTGAAAAGAAAATAAGCCGGCATGAATGCCGGCCACCACCCTTGTACTCTAAATTATAATGCAGATCAGACCACCGCTTCCCTCATTAACAATTCGCTGCAAAGTATCCTGGAGCTTGACCTGGGCGTTTTCCGGCATGCGTTGAAGCTTGTTCTGGATCCCCTCCCTTACCAGATCATGTAGTGATTTACCAAATATGTTAGATTCCCAGATACGGGTTGGATCCTCCTCAAACTCCTCCAGCATGTATCTGACTAACTCTTCACACTGTTTTTCAGTACCAATTATAGGGGTAATTTCAGTAGTTATATCCGCTCGAATAACATGAAGAGACGGTGCCCTGGCTCTGAGCCGAACTCCAAAGCGGCTTCCCTGGCGGATAAGCTCCGGTTCCTCCAGGAACATCTCTTCCAGGCTGGGAGTCACCACTCCGTAACCCGAATCCCGCACCTCACCCAGGGCCGAGGATACCTTGTCATATTCCCGTTTGGCCCCACTCAGGTCTCTCATTAAGCGCAGGATATCATGTGTACCCTCCACTTCAAACCCACTGACTTCTCCTATTACATGGTAGAACATTTCCTCGGGTATGGTCACCTCAATGGCAGCAGTTCCCGTACCCAGGTTCAGTTCTTCCATGTTGACATAGCCAACCACCTCAATCTCCAGCATGCGTTCGATGGCATCATCGACATCCCTTACTTTTCGTACATCCCCCAGTATCGTACGAATAGAGTTTTCCAGCTTATCCCGGAGCCAGAATTCTTCCTCCAGCTCATCCACCCACCTGGGCAGCCGGACACTGATCTCCTGTACCGGGAATTCATAGAGTACCTCCTCCAGAACCCCGTACAAATCATCAATCGAAGCCTGGGCACAATCGATGGGAACTACCGCCACCTGGTATTTATCGACCAGCTCATCAGCCAGTTCCAGGGTCTCTGCAGCATATGGCTGAGTAGAGTTCAGCAGGATAATAAAGGGTTTGCCCAACTCCTGGAGTTCAGCCACCACCCTTTCTTCAGCCTCTACGTAGCTTTCTCTCGGAATATCACTTATAGAGCCGTCTGTGAAAACTACCAGGCCGATGGTGGAATGGTCGGTTATGACTTTACGAGTCCCTATCTCGGCCGCCTCTTCGAAGGATATCTCGTAGTCAAACCAGGGGGTTTTGACCATACGGGGTTCGCCTTCTTCTACATATCCCAGGGCTCCTTCCACCGTATATCCCACACAATCAATTAACCTGACCTTCAGGTTAACCCCGTTCCGTATGTTAACTTCTATCGCTTCATTAGGAACGAACTTGGGCTCCGTGGTGGTAATAGTTTTTCCGGCTCCGCTCTGAGGCAGCTCATCTTTAGCCCTCTGCCGTTCATAGGTGTCCTTGATATTAGGCAAGACCAGTAAATCCATGAAACGCTTAATAAAGGTGGACTTTCCGGTTCTTACCGGGCCTACAACTCCCAGGTAAATGTCGCCGCCCGTTCTCTCGGCAATATCATCCAAGACATGGTTCCATTCCACTTCGTCTCCCTCCTCGGAATAGACTTTTGGTTGGGTTTTTAATCATCACCGGAGCCCCAACCAGTCCGATATCTTATCTGGTACGGTTTAACAATATAAATATATTGAAGGAGACTGATATATATAACCAAAAAACAAAAAAAGTGTGGTTATTTTCCACACTTACTTCCAACCTTCCGTGTTTCTGACTACCTCTTCAATCTCGTGTTTTCGTTTGCGCCGCATTAAACCCCATACTGCTTCCATCGGATCTTTATTGCAGAACAGTATCTGATAAGCTGCACTGGTTATAGGCATGGCCACATTTAACTGATGGGCCATTCCATAAGCCACACGGGTGGTAGTTACTCCCTCCACCACCATGCCGATCTCCTCCAGCGTCTCCTGCAGGCTCTTGCCCTGCCCGATAAGAATTCCGGCGCGGCGGTTACGAGAATGAAGGCTGCTGCAGGTCACGACCAGATCCCCCAGGCCGCTCAGACCCGAAAAGGTGAACTTCTGCCCTCCCATCGCCGCTCCCATGCGGGTCATTTCGGTGAGACCCCTGGTAATAAGGGCCGCCTTGGGATTATCGCCAAAACCCAATCCTTCCGCTATTCCACTCCCCAGGGCAAAAATGTTTTTCAAGGCCCCGCCCAGCTCAACCCCGGCTACATCCGGATTGGTGTACACGCGAAAAACCTCAGCCATAAACATGTCCTGAATCAGGAAAGCCGTCTCCTTATTATATGAAGCCGCTACCACCGCAGTGGGCATCCCCCGCCCCACTTCTTCGGCATGGCTGGGTCCTGACAATACCGCATAATGTTGGAGGATCTCTTCTCCCAGCACTTCGGCCACCACCTGGCTCATCCGCAGACGAGTGGAGACTTCCAGTCCTTTAGCCGTATTCACCAGAACCACTCCCGGATTGAGCAATGGTTTAATCCTTACCATAATCTCACGAACCGCTTGCGAAGGAACTGATATCACCACCACCCTGGCACCTGCCAGGGCCCCGGCCAGGTCTTCCGTAGGTTCGACCACCGCGGGCAGGGGAACTCCGGGTAAAAAGCGTCGGTTTTCTCGGACCTGTCGTATCTTTGATACCTCGTCTTCAGGCCGACCCCATATATGTACTGGTAAACCCTTGTTCCCCAACAGCACCGCCAGAGCCGTTCCCCAACTACCAGAACCCAGTACTGCGATCTTTTCCATTGAATCGGTCCTCCTCTACCTTTTCTCCCCCAGTCTCGGTTCTATACCCCGCCGCAAACGATTAATATTGGAATGATGTCTGTATATCACTATTAATGAAAGGATTGCACCCATTACTATAAGCGGCCAGGACTGATAAATAACCGCAATAACCACCGGATTTACAATGGCAGCTACCAATGAACCCACTGAGACTATACGAAAAATGGCCACGGTAGCCACGAAAATAACCAGCAGAGCCAGGAACACCCGCGGTGTTAATACCAACAGAACCCCGGCCGATGTGGCCACCCCTTTGCCCCCCCGAAATTGCAGATAAACTGGCCAGCAGTGGCCTATTACCGCCGCCGCTGCACACCAAGCACCCAGAACCACACCGCCTACCAACAGCCCCAACCAGGCCGCCAGCATTCCTTTAACTATATCCCCCACTACCGCCAACAGCGCATATCCCAACCCGGCCGACCTCAAAACATTGGTAGCACCTATATTTCCGCTGCCTTGAAAACGTATATCCACTCTGCCCAGCCAGCGGCTGACAACAAATGAAAACGGAATAGAACCTAAAAGATACGCCAGAATTACCATAACTGCCGACCACATGACTATTCCTCCCAATCCAAGAACTACCGGCGACGACTACTTCTCTGCCGGACGATAAAGCGAATGGGTGTGCCTTCAAACCCAAAATTCTGCCGTAAATGATTCTCCAGATAACGAAGATAGGTAAAGTGGAGCTGCTCCGGATAGTTGACAAACACTACGAAGGTGGGAGGAGCTGTTTTCACCTGGGTTATGTAGAATATTTTTACCTTCTTCCTGCCTCCCCCCGGAGGTGGATTCAGCAGCAGTGCCTCCCTCAATACCCGGTTTAACTCGGAAGTTGGAACTTTCTGAGCATACTGTTCAGCCACAAAATCAACCACCTCCAGCATCTCGAAAACCCGTTTTCCTGTCAGGGCCGATACATATACAATCGGCGAATAAGCCAGGAATTTGAGCTCTTCGCGAATCATATTATCGAACTCTTGCATGGTACGATGCGTCTTTTTAACCAGATCCCATTTGTTAACTACAATTATATTCGATTTCCCTTCTTCATGGACAAAACCGGCAATCCTTTTATCCTGCTCGGTAACACCTTCGGCAGCATCAAGAACCGTCAATACCACATCAGATCTTTCCACCGCCCGCAAGGCCCGAATAACGCTGTACCGCTCGGTGGCTTCCTTGATGCGCCCTTTACGGCGCATACCTGCGGTATCGATCAGCACATACCGGCGATCTTTAAACCGAAAGGGAGTGTCTATGGCGTCTCGAGTGGTGCCGGGTATTTCGCTCACGATAACCCTTTCCTCTCCCAGCAGCCGATTGACCAGCGAAGATTTGCCCACATTGGGGCGGCCCACAAACGAAATATGTATGGCCAGGTCTTCCTCCACTTTAGACTCCACCGGAGGCAAAAGTGATACTATGATATCCAACAGATCATTGACATTCATCCCGTGTTCGGCCGAGAGAGGTATCGGCTCTCCCAAACCCAGGCGGTAGAATTCATAGTAATCGACCTGTCGACTGAAATCCTCCACTTTATTAGCCGCAACTACGATCGGTTTCTGAGCCCGGCGCAGCATCCCTGCCACCATCTCATCTTCTGTGGTTATTCCTTCCCGGGTATCCACCACCAGGACAATCACATCGGCTTCCTCGATGGCCACTTCTGACTGCTTCCTGATTTCCGCTGCCAGCATATCCCCTTCTTCAAACCGGATACCGCCGGTATCAATGATAATAAAATCTCTACCTTCCCAGTCAGTATGCTCATAGATGCGATCACGCGTAATCCCGGGGATATCTTCAACTATCGCCTTTCTCATCCCCGCCAAGCGGTTGAATAGAGTAGACTTGCCCACATTAGGACGACCCACCAGTGCTACTACCGGCATAGTCACTTTCATCTTCACCTCCCATTAATCGTCTATATCGATGCCCAGAGCCCCCTGTGCCAGACCATCAGCACTGGCCTCCACCACCGTGATGTGGGCCCCGGTGGTCTCCTCCAACTCGGCTATCGTCATGTCATCCAAAAACAGCCCATCGCCCTCTCTGAGCATCACATCGGGAACCAGGACCGCCCGATCCCTGTAGTTATCACCTAGAGCTCTAACCAGATCTCTCCCGGCCAGCAGCCCGGTAACCGTGACCTGGGGGCCGAAAAAACGGTTCTTAACCGGCAGCAGGCTCATTTTCAGCCCTTTGACCCGGTTAAGTGCATCTACGGCCTGCTTCAGAACTGGCTCCGCCGACTCCCCACAAACTGCCGTCACTTCCCGCGGCTCCGAAAGCCGGGTCGGAAATCCCTTTTCCATTTCCCCCCATCGATCCAAAAACATCCTGGCCATCCCAATTCCGTTCTCTAACTGAGGATAATCATCATAATAAGCATTATCCGGGAAAGCCTGGCCGGCCTTAATGAAAAACTCGTCCGCCAGGTACACCAACCCGTTTCCAGTCCGTTCACGATAATATTCCTGCCAGGTCAGACCCAGGGCAATAACCTCCCTGGCTTCCCGAGGGCCGACTGGTTCTAAATCAGTCAATCCCCGTCGATAACTGGTCATTCCTACCGGCACAATACCTATGGATAACACCGTGGGCCAGAATTCACCCAGAGTATGGACCGTCTCTGTCAGTGCCTTTTTATCATTAATGCCGGGACAAAGTACAATCTGGGTATGTATCTGTAAACCGTTATCTCGTAATCTTTCCAGATCATAGAGAATTAAACGAGCTTCCGGATTTCCCAACATACGAGCTCTAATCTCGGTATTTGTGCTGTGGACGGACACATAAAGTGGACTGAGACGCATGGTTATGATTCGTTCCCAGTCCCGAGCATCGAGATTGGTCAGGGTAATAAAATTACCATAAAGGAACGATAAACGGTAGTCATCATCTTTTATGCGCAGCGGATTCCTGACCCCCGGCGGCAGCTGATCCATAAAACAAAAAACACAGCGATTACGACATACCCGGATACGATCAAAAATAACCCCGGAGAAAAGCAGTCCCAGATCTTCATCGTAATCCTTGTCGATTTCAAGGCTCCACCATTCTCCATCGCTTTTCACGATGTCCAACACCATCGAGTCGTCAGCCGTATAATAGCGATATTCTAGAATATCTCGGACCGCACGCCCATTAATGGCCAATAAGCGATCCCCGGGCTCAATGCCCATCTCCACCGCAATGCTATGCGGATTTACCCCGGTAATCGGTATTCCTTCTCCCCTCAATCCCTGACCACCTCGCACCTATTCCGCACTAATTATCCAATAAAAGCTCGGCCTTAGCAACCATAACCCCGGATTTTATCAACCTGTACCCATGCGTAACCGCCGGTAATCCATGCGCATCAAATCTTCCATTTGCTGCTGAATCTTTTCTGCCTGGGCCCGGATCAACGGAATCTGCCTCTTTAACACCAGGTCAGATATGAGACGGTTAAGCCAGTTCCCCAGCGGCACCCGAGCCAGGGCACTGGCCAACCGGATCCAGATTTCGCCTTTTATCCTGACCTCGGTTATCAAAAAATACCGCGATTCATCTGAAAAAACCTCAAATAACCCTTCCAGAGCCTTGCGCGCAGTTTCAATCTCTTTGCCCGCTCCCAGAGTATAGATATGCCTGCCTTCCTCGTCACTGCCTACATAGATGGGAAAACCCCGTCGATCGAGCTGTACATCACAATACCTATCGATACCGGTAAAATCATCTTGGAATCGGCTCAAAATCATATTGGCTGCTACCAGTGTATGATGAACACCCGATGTGCCCAGAATGAGTACTTTCAACCACGTCCCCCTTTCTGCCAAAACACACACAGGTCGTCTAGCCAGGTTAATAATCAGGAGTTTTATGTTTTCATCGCAGCAGGCCCCCATGATACCGGAGGTATCACCAACAAGTACATGAAAACTACATACTTAATTTATGGAGTGTGGTTAACCCGCTCGCTCCCCGACTTGTCGACTGCAGTACATCAGCGTGTATCTGCGATTTCCTAACCATCAATGGGCAGCTTTCACCTTAACCGTCTTTACCAGTCCCACCAGATCCAGAAAAGCCTTGCGGGTTCCGTAGCATACCACCGGGCGACCGAACATCGGCAGCCCTATCCGGCGCGATACGTAACCCCCCAGCATCATCACCCAGTTAACATAAATCATGGTATTCACCACCAATAACTCGCGCTCTACGCCCATGAGTTCTGCAACACCTTTAAGCACCCGGCTGAACCGGTCTCCCAGGCTCCTTTTGCCCAGAACGTACACCCGGTTACCGTATCCATCCACACCCATTAGCTTGATTAAACCAAAATCGTTATCGGTAGTCTTGTCAAAATACGGCAAGGCCATTAGTTCTTCTCGGGTAGGGATACGATGAGTGGGCAGCATCTCCAAATGAATGGCAGCCGCCGTTACCGAGGAGTGGGAGCCTCCAAAACAATGATAGATAATTTCCATGATGGTACGCTCCTGTATAATTTATGAGTGCTTCACCACGATATACACACCGTTTTCCAGGTCATGAGGCACCCCACCCATGATGCGGGCCAAAAGTAGAGCCAATCGTTCCTGCTCTTCCTGACTGTGGGCCATAAAAACCGGAGCTCCACCCGGCCCCACCAGGCCCGAATCCGGGGTAACTACTGCCAGTATCCGAGTTGCACCTGCGGTATCCATATCCCACCTCGTTCAGCTTAGTCAGCAGCCCGCCGCCCATAATAGGAACTCAAAGGCCTGGCCTTGGAACTTTCGATCACCGGCACCTTTTTGATAATCTCCACCAAACATTCCAGATCTGGTTCATTGGGCAGAAGAAAAATCCCAATTTCCCCTGTATCCGCATTTTTTTTGGCCAGAGGCATAAACTCCATCTCTTTTTCATCGATCTTGGTTCCCAAAATAACCGAAATATCATGCAGAATAGCCTGCCTTTGCCCTATGCTGTCCAGGGTCAGACGCGCATCGTCGTCCCGAGGTTTCAACACCACACCCCGACCTTCTTCCAGTACCTTTTCTCTAAACGCAGGTAATCCCACATTCATAATGACCACATCCCCCACCATTAAGAGCGAGCGGTCGAAATGCACCTTACCCGGCACTACATCCGCTATGTCCCCTACACATTCCCCCTGCATCAGCAGATGGGATATAACCAGGGAAATCACCGCGACCCCCAGGGCGACGGGCCATCCCCATAGATGATTGGCCCCACTGGTAGCCAGCGCGGTGATAATAACCAGATAGTTACGGGCCTCAAAAACCCCGGCTATGCCTTCAATGTAATCAGATCCCCGCTGCACCAGTTTGGTTTGCTCAATGCGGGCCAGAGTTTCTCTCTCCATATTGCGGATCTCCCGGAACTGCTGGGCCGCCAGGATAAGAAAGGTAGCTGCCACATAATCCGGTTTGGCCAGGGCCGGCACCGCCACGGCTCCAACCAGGGCGGCTATGAACCCCAGAGAGATATGGGTTACAAATCCATGTGGATAAGAAGGGTAATGGCGGTAGTCAGAACGCAGCATCACCAGCCGCGCCAAAGTTCCGGCCACTACCCCCAGGAGAATAGTTAAGACGTGATTCTGCATTTATTAAAGTCTCGCTTCCATTTAACGATTCTGGCGTCGATTAAGATACACGTATCCGGCAAAACCGGCCCCCACCGCCAGCACCACCCATAGAGCAGTGGTCCAGTCTGTTCTCTGCTCCGTGGCGCGATTAGTAAGCGGTTTCTGGGCCGGACCAGTTTCAATTCCCAGTACCGGCGGCAAAGATTGGGCAAACAAAGATATTCCCCTCTCGGCATCCGTCTTGCTGTTAGTATCGGCACCCACCTCCACCAAAATGGACCGCGGGGTGAGATCCTGGTTGTAGTTTCCCTTACCCATAAAAATGCCACCGGACAGGCCCGGAGACACCTCATCCATATGCGCCTTCAGGCGCTTGGCCAACTCAAGGTTGGTAGACATATTGCTGTTTTGCCTGCCCACCACCAGCTTCACTTTAGTCGCCTCGGTACCTTCCACATTGGTGGCGTACACCTCGGGAGGCACCGAATCCCGGTGCACATCTACCAGCAGTACCGGTCCCTGTTTCAACAGTTTGGCCGCGGTGCGTCGGGAACGATAATATGCATTGGGATCGTGGGGATCATGAGGAGTAGTATCATGTATAGCGTTAATTCCCATGGCCTGCAGCTTATTTTTTAAGGTCTCCCCTACATCGAAAATCCCTCCATCCCCGCGTTTACTCTCGGTACCGTCACTGGGGACATAGGACTCATCTGTATGGGTGTGATAGATAGCGACGGTCGGTCTTCCCGGTGCCGCTGCCGGCACCTCTCCCGGCCCGGAGGTTTCCAGGTTCGCTGCAGCCGCCCCTGCCTGCGGCATCTTCTCCTGACCAGCATACCGACAATAAGCCGTATCCCCCTGCAGCCGTATTACCTTGAAACGCTGGTTGGTAGGAGTGATATATTCGTCACCAGTATTCACCATCAACGCCGTACGGTGGATAACCTGTCCCTTCTCGTCTACCAGCTGGAAATAGCTTCCGTCCGTCCGCTCTGATTCTACGGCCAGGGCAGCGCCAGGAAGCGCTGATAGATATAACATAATAGCCAATACTGATATTATCAGCCTATTCATCTTTGTCCCCCCATTCCTGATCCAGGGGCTTACGGGCCGGCTCTATCTCCGGTTCAGGTTCCCTAAGATGGGCCACCAGCTCCTCCGGACGTCCCTCTTCCTGCGGCCCGCCCTGGATACGCTCCAGGGTCTCTCCGATAACCTCTGCCAGCAGCAGGGCCAGAATCCCTGCTAATACCAGGGCATCAAAGGCACCGGCCCCACCGATATGAACCGTTCCCGGTCCACCGACCCTGGTCAACCAGAAATACTGACCGATATCCAGAGCCAGAACCCCGGTTACTGCTGCAAAAAAAGCCCCTCGACGCGACCTTCCAGCCAGATATCCCACTACCCCGGCTACCAGAGGATAAACGTAAAGGGGGTCGATGAACATGTTCTCTGGTTCAGCTCCCAGTACTCTACCCGCCAGAAATAGAGTCACTGCGGTAACTGCCCCGGCCAGAATAGCCCTGAGCCACTCCACCCCGGTCCCCGCTCTTGCCAGCAGGTATATGGCCAGAATCACGGGTATTATCCCCCCCAGGTTTATGGTTATACGGCTGGATATGGGAACATCGATAAAACTGCCCACGATAATAGCTACTATCACACCCAGAGCCGCTTTATCGGACAGCCTCAACCGATCCAACACCCGGTGGGCCACCCCAAAGTAGATTAGAATAGAGACAACCACCAGTGTAATCGTCCCCAGTGGAAATGCAGTCACGAACACCCTTCCTTTCGCACCTTTTTCAAAGATAGGTTCTCCGGTCAACGAGAAGATTATGCAAAAACCAGTGCTCAAGGCAGACGTTCATGATACCGATGCTATCACCAGCAGAGCCATGAAAATAGTACGTTTATTGGAATATGGTTAACCCGCTCGCTCCGTTTCACTGCTACGTCGGCTTCGACCGGCGCTCAGGCTCCGCCTTCGATTCCGCCGGCACTGGCCAAAACATCCTTGGCTTCGTAAGTCGCTCGACTCGGTTAATACTCTCCTGGTAGATACCGCATCTTCTATGTATATTTTTAGTATTATCTGCGTGCATCAGCGTTCATCTGCGGTTGCAAAGTATATAGCAGACATAAAAAAACCGGGCATCTCCGCCCGGTAGAAGCTTGACCTGGATAAAAAATCGCATGGTGCACAAAATGCAAGAAAAGGAGTGATCCAGTGTTAAAGCAATATGTATGGAACGACATCTCCCGTCAATTCCACTATAAAGTATGGCTGGCAGGCATCATCCTGGCCGCTGCAGTATGGTACCAGCTCGACCCCGGTTATTTCCTGATGTCACTGAACCTTCTGGGACTGCTTTATATATTTTTAACCTGCTGCTTACTGAAAAAGGATTGTGAAGTATTAAGAGGGGCCATGTTTCGATTTGGAGTCTACACAACTTTCATGTTCCTGGCGGTTACTCTGATATTTATTCTGTTCGGCCGATTGGCGGCTGTTTATGCCTGTTACCTGGGTTACAGCTTTTTTAGCCTGAACTACCTGGTCAGTATATGGGATATATTGGACCAGAGTCGAAGAGTCTATCCCTGATAAGCCGTCAGGTAAAGGCTACAGCAGCCCGGCTCGAGTCATGAGGCGATGTGCCTGCCGGTCGGTCTCCCGTGCCAGATGTTCCTCATCAATGGAAACCAGTCTTCCTTCTCGTACCAGCACCTTCCCGTCCACTACGGTATACCAAACATCCTCCGCTTTGACCTGGTATAGTAAATCCGCATAAGGCTGGTGTTTCAATCGCGGCCAGGAGTGGGGACGCCCCGGGTTTATAATTATCAGATCCGCTTTCTTGCCCGGTTCCAGGCTGCCGATTTCCCTATCCCATCCCAGAATAGCTGCACCCTCTATCGTCGCCATAGCCAATACCTTTTCCGCCGGCATAGCCGTTGCACCATACACCGGTTTCTGGATCAGGGCAGCAGTGCGCATCTCACTAAACATATCCAGATGGTTATTGCAGGGCGGACCGTCACAGCCCAGACCCACCCGCACCCCTTTCTCCAACAAACGCGGGATACGGGCTACCCCGGAAGCCAGTTTCAGATTAGCCGAAGGGCAGTGAGCCACCGCTGTCCCTGACTCCTGCAGCAGCTCTTCCTCTCTTTCCGAGAGCCAGATACAATGGGCCAATACCGTCCGGGGTCCACACACCCCCATCTGATGGAAAAACTCTACATTACCCTGGCCCGTCAACTGCCTTACCAGTTCTGTCTCATCCCGATTTTCCGCCGCATGGGTATGAATCAATGTTCCCAGAGAATCAGCCAATTCTCGCACTTCTTCCCACAATCTACGAGAACATGACAGTACAAAACGAGGGGCTGGAGCATATCTGATGCGCCCACCGGCCTGGTTATGCCATCTTTCCAGCAGTTTGAGCGTTTCCTGCATACCATCTTCAGTAGATTCCTGTAAGGCCGGAGGTGCATCCGGTGCGTTATCCATCAAACACTTGCCCGATATCGCCCGAATGCCTGAATGATTTATGGCCTCAAAAACCGCTTCCTGATGGTTTACCGTACCCATATCCAGGATGGTGGTGGTTCCAGATAAAAGCAGCTCACCACACCCCAACAAAGCCGAGCAGTAAAGCGAATCGAAATCGTGGGCCGCCTCCAGGGGCCAGATACGTTTCCGTAACCAATCCAGCAAGGCCAGATCATCGGCCATGCCTCGCATTAAGGTCTGGCACAGGTGCACATGTACCTGAATCAGTCCCGGCAGCACCAACATATCCCGAGCTTCGATCACTTCATCGGCTTCTACCCGGGTAGAGTCCATTTCCCGAATAATGCCGTTTTCTATGTAAATATTACCGGTGCATACCTCTCTTTCCTGATTCATGGTCACCAGAGTTCCGTTGCGAATTAGTAAACTGGGCATAACTCTGGACCCCCTTTCGCGACCATCGTTCTGGATCAATTCCCCTGGCCCTGATCCATTCAGCCGTCTGACCGGTGATTAATACCGGCAGGTTACGCAGCTCTGCCATATTGGAGACCCCGGTCATTAACATTACTGCTTTCAGACGGTAGCCAAAAGCCTCCGTCCAATCCTCCAGTACCTGCAGCCCACCATTCTGCCACATCCGCAAAAGAGGAGCCGCCATTCCCACCATCTCCGCACCCAGAGCCAGGGCTTTAGCCGCATCCAAAGCGCCGCGGATACCTCCCGAAGCCACCACCTTGACCGATGCCGACAACGAAAGCACCTCCAGCAAACTAACGGCGGTAGAAATCCCCCATTCGGTCAATTCCGTGCCAAACAGGCCTCCCCTGCGGTTCTCGATGGCTATGAAGTTGGTTCCACCCCGGCCACCGATATCCAGGTACTCCACCCCTGCTTCGATCAACCGCTCCGCCGCTTCCCGCGATAAGCCAAAGCCTACTTCTTTAGCAATGACTGGTACCGGTGACCTTTTAACCAGCTCGGTGATATTATCGAGTACCCCGCAAAATTCCCGATCACCTTCGGGCATAGCCAGCTCCTGGGGTACGTTAAGGTGAACCTGTAATCCATCAGCCTCCAGCATCTCCACCGCCTTGAGTGCGACCGGAAACCTGGAACGGGCACTCACATTAGCCAGTACCAATCCCCCGGGGTTTTCACGACGAACCACCCGAAAGCTTTCTGGTGGCATCTTTTCATGCATAGCCACTACCTGGGATCCAACTGCCATGCCCAGTCCTTTACGGCGGGCCAGCTGCGACAGGTCTCGATTTAACTCGTCCGCTTCGCGAATTCCCCCGGTAATCGCATTTATTATGAGGGGCATCTTTAGCTCCCGGCCCAAAAAAACTATCCCTGTATTGACCTGCGCCAGATCCACTTCCGGAACTGAATTGTTGAGCAGGTAAAGATCCTCGAAGCCCGTGGCAGCTGGCCCATCGGCCATCTCCAGCGCCAGATTGAGGTGTTCAAGCTTGCGCCGCGTTCTTATATGATCACCTTCTTTGCTATCTCAAGAGCTTTACGCAGGTTCTCCGGACTATTCACATTGCAAAAAATGACCTCTGCATCGCCAAACCGGGCAACCTCCTCGTGGCTGATATACTTTACAATCAGCTCTTCCTGGTATACCCGGCTGACCTTTAAGCGCCCATGCAGCAAGCAATCCTCGAATATGGGCAGACAGCTGCGGTCATACACCGCAAATAGCGGTTGAAAACGCCCCTTTACCAGGGGTACTACCACATGGTATCCCTGCAATATATCTATCATATAAAAGGCCAGATCCATATCAATAAAGGGCATATCACAGGCCACCGCAAAAATCGCATCACCACCGGTATGGACCAATCCGGCATGCAGCCCACTCAAAGGGCCCTGGTGAGGAATGATATCACTGGCTACTTTCACTCCCAGGTCCTGATAAAGTTCCGGTTGATTGGTGATTATAACGATATCATCGAAATGTTGACTCAATCTATCAATAATAATATCGATGATTCGTTTCCCGCCCACCTTAACAAATGCCTTATTTTGTTCCATCCGAGAACTCCTGCCACCAGACAGAATAACTCCACTAACCCGCATCTACTAACACCTTTCAATAGTTGATGTATACAAAAAAAGCTGCCTGACCGGCAGCTCTATCTAATAGCTCATCCAGACCCCGCCTGGCTACACCCCATACAACCATCAGGAATTATCGGGCCTGAATCACCTGAAGACCCTGATGTAAAGAAGGGAGACAATAACTGTTTCACCCGTCGGTGTCCACATTCAGGACACTCTACCTGGTGCTTTTCTGCGTTGGATACCCTCTTGATAAACTGATGACCACACTCTTCACAACGAAAATCAAAAAAAGGCATCAACTCACCTCCCCACTGGATGGTGACTTCAATCGCATACAGTAGTTATTCTTCCACTACCTCCGGTTCAGCCTCCAGATCAGATGCTGGCTCCTGAGATTCCACTTCCAGGTCAGAATCTGTTTCTGGTTCAGGTTCTTCTGTCTCTGATTCGGTTTCTGTCTGTTCAATCTCTGCGGTAGGCTCTGATTCTACCTCTGTATCTGCATCTTGATCTTCCAGATATTGACGTACCTCTTCCGTTTCCATTATATCCTGTACTTCTTTGATAGATAGTGCGATGCGTTTTTCTTCCGGGTTGATATTGAGTATCTTAATGTGGACCTCTTCACCTATATCCACCACATCTTCCACTTTATCAATACGTCTACGTGATAGTTCCGATATATGGACCAGACCATCCACTCCCGGCTCTATTTCGACAAAAGCACCGAAGGGAGCAATCCTTACTACTGTACCAGTAATTACTTCGCCTTCCTGGTATCTCTCGTCTACAGTTTCCCAGGGACTCTTAAGTATTTTCTTGCGGCTGAGTGACACCCGCTCCCTTTCCCGGTCAACTGCCAAAATGTAAACATCAAGCTCATCGCCCTCACTCATGACATCTGAAGGGTGGTTTACTCTCATGTGTGCCATTTCAGAAATGTGCAGAAGTCCTTCAAAACCGCCCAGGTCCACGAAAGCACCGTAATCAGTCAAACGTTTTACTTTTCCGGTCCAGATCTGACCTTCTTCCACGGTATTCCAGAACTCCTCCCTCATCTGGGCTCGCTCTTCCAATAGAACCTGTTTACGAGAAATAACTACCTGGGAACCCCGGCGCTTATTACGGTTAAATTCGATTATTTTCGCCTGTATGGGCTGTGCCACATATTCCTCCAGGTTCCTCACAAATCCTATATCAACATGTGAAGCAGGCAAGAACGCCACCACTCCAATATCTACCAACAGGCCACCTTTGACAGTCTTAATAACTGTACCTTCCACGGTACCATCCTGATGGAAAACCTCTTCCAGCTGATCCATGGCCTTCTTGGTATCAACCCGCTTTTTAGACAAAAGTATGGTGCCGTCATCATCCCAGCGCAGGACATATACTTCAATTTCATCGCCGACCTCCACCACATCTCGGGCCGACTCCAGATCCCGCACTGATAATTCCCGCAAGGGTATAATGCCTTCGGACTTACCGCCCACGTCAACCATAACTTCGTCATCATTGACCTGAACGACAACTCCCTCGATTACGCTCCCCCGCTCCACGCTCTGGGTAAAAGACTCCGCCAGTTCGGCTTCCATCTCCACGAAGGACTGCTCGCTGCTTTCCTGAACCTCTTCTAGTACTTCCACCTCTTCTTGTGCTTCGGCCCCTTCTACTGTTTCAACTTCTTCAACTTTTTCTGTTGCTTCGTCCTGGGCTGCATTTTCTTTAACCTCTTCTACTGTTTCATCGTGGGCTGCATTTTCTTCAAACTCAACCATCCTGTCCAATACCTCCTTAATTATCCAGTCCGGGGTAGATGCTCCGGCGGTAACCCCTGTCCTCTCCCCGGGGTGAAACCACTCCGGCTTAAGATCGTCAGACTTTTCCACCTGCACTGTCCTTACCCCGGTACCCTGGCAAACCCTGGCCAGGGTGCTGGTATTAGAGCTCTTCTTATCACCTATGACCACCATTACATCGACATTACGACAGACCTCAACGGCTGCTTCCTGCCTTTTCCTGGTAGCCTCACAAATGGTATTAAAAACCCTGACTTCCCTGGCTTTGGGTAAGAGCTCCTCTACCACGGCGAAGAATTCGTCTTCACCCTTGGTGGTCTGAGATAAAATCCCTAACTTCTTTACTCTGCGCAAGTCTCTGGCTTCAGCCAGATTGGCAATGACACTAACTCTCTCGCCAGCCCAACCCAGAATGCCCACTACCTCTGGATGATCGATATCACCAAAAATAGCTATGTCATATCCTTCATTTCCAAGTCGTTCTGCCAAAGTCTGAACATTTCTTACGAGAGGACAGGTAGCATCGATTACTTGTAACTCCCGCGAGCAAGCTGCCTTAAAAACCTGCGGATTTACACCATGGGATCTGATTACAACAGTTCCACAGTCTATTTCATCCAGACTGTCGACGGCCTTCACGCCTTGAGCAGCCAGGTGTTCGACTACTGCGTCATTGTGAACCAGAGGTCCCAGAGTATACCGGTGCTCACCCTCGGACAAACCCTTCCGGGCCATGTCCAGAGCCCGCCGGACTCCCCGGCAAAACCCGGCATACTGTGCAACTACAGGCAACGAGATTCACCCCACAAAACCTATAAGTAATCTTATTCCCCAATTAAGACGGAAAATCCTCCTATTTCAGCAAGATAAGAGCCCCTGAATTTTATTCATTATATCCTGGCTTACCTGTTCCAATACCTGAGCACTTAGTCTTCTCTCATAGTATTCCACATACTGCACAGGCTCCCCTATCTTAATAACCAGAGGCTTTCTCCATCCGCAGGGAAACCACCGATCTGTACCAATACAGGCCACCGGCACCACCTGAGCCTGGCCCTTCAAAGCCAGCATCGCTATTCCCGCATGAGGTTTCATAAGCTCTCCGGTTTTACTCCGAGAACCTTCCGGGAAAATACCTACTAATTTTCCTTCTCCCAGTATTTCCAACGCTTTTCTAATCGCCTGGCGATCAGCTTTGTGTCGTTTCACCGGGAAGGCATGACAACGGCTTAAAAACCTACGAGCAATTGGAAACCTGAAGATCTCCTCCTTGGCCATAAAATGGACTGGACGGTTCAATGCCGCCCCTACCAGAATGGGATCCCAGTTGCTGATATGATTGGAAGCCACAATTACAGGGCCTTCACAGGGCAGGTTTTCCAGGCCTTCTATTTCCCAGCGGCAGAAGAAAAATACCAGCCGGGCAAGCCTGCGGCAGAAATTATACAGCATTACCCTTCTCCGCGATTATAGAGAGAACCTTGTCTACTACCTCATCAGCATTCAGATCACTGGTATCGATAATGATTGAGTCCGGTAAGACCTTCAAAGCCCCAACCTCCCGTTGTGAATCACTCTGATCCCGCCCGCGGATTTCATCTTTAACCTCTTCGAAATCCACTCTGTACCCCTGAATTACCATTTCCTTGGCTCTTCTTCGCGCCCTCTCCTCCAGGCTGGCGGTGAGGTAAAACTTGAAGTCAGCATCAGGCAGCACACACAGCCCTATATCTCGCCCATCCATAACCACACTGGTTTCCCGGGCAATCTGCTGTTGTTTGCTCACCATCACCTGACGAACTCCTTCATCGGCTGCTATTACCGGAACCCATCGTGATACTTCCGGAGATCTAATAACCTCGGTGACCTCGTGCCCATCACAGTATGTTTTCAGTACCCCATCATAGGTCAGCGTGATGCTCGTATTATCCGCTAGTTCGCGAAGGATCTTCTTATCCTTTAGATTAACCTTATCGTTCAATGCCTTCCAGGTCAAGGCTCGATACATGGCACCGGTATCAATATAAAGTATGCCCAGCTTTTCAGCTATCTTGCGGGCCAGGGTGCTTTTACCCGCCCCAGCCGGGCCGTCTATGGCGATTTGCATAATATTAACCTCACCTTCGTGAACTTGTTTACATTTTAGCACACAATTCCAGGTACTTAAATATTATTGTAAATGTCTGCTATAAAAAAATGAACTCATCCGCTACATAGCGTTGAGTCATGGTATCAAAAGGCCGGTCATGTCCGGGAACGATGATTCCAGAGAAACGGGTTAACCTCTCAATACTTTGTTTAAACATATCGTCATCATAATGGATACCTATATAAGGAACCTCCCGCCATAAATCTCGATGATACATAGCATCCCCGGCCACTGCCACTTGCCTGGTCGCTCCCCTCAGAATAACGGCCCGGCTGTCTATAGAATGCCCCGGTACCGAAAGTAAAGATACGCCTGCAGGTAGTTCGGGTTCATCCTCCAGAAACTCCAGCTGTTCAGCCGCCCCTACCAGAGAAGCAGCAGGATATTGTTCGACTATTGCTTGCAAGTCACGGGCCAGGGCATAGGTGCTGTCATCCACGTAGCGCCCCAGAGAACGCAAGGTTGCCACCGGATCATGGCTGGCCTGCAGAACCCGGGCAAACTTGGTTTCGTACTCGAACTCCTCCCGACTGATCAAGATACGGGCATTTTTAAACAGCTGATTTCCTCCTATATGATCGGGGTGAAGATGAGTATTAATAACCAGACTGAAGTCCAGGGGGCTATACCCCAGGTCCTTCAGTTCTTCTGCCAGCTGCGGATTATCAGCCATACCCGTATCAATGATAGCCAGGGTCCCGTCACTTAACTCGACCACGGTAGAACTTACCGGTACGTTGCGAATAATAAGGTTGTCCGAATCACTGACTACTGTAACTATTACAGCTATTTTCACCTGGAATATCCCCCAATGCCAGCTTTATCTTTTACCATTCATCACCTGCTAAACCTGTAAACGGTCAGCTAACCAGGTCCTATCCTTCTCCCTCATACAGGTAACGGTTTACCAGGTCAATAGCACAGAATTCTCCGCACATGGAGCAGACATCTTGAGCCACCGGGTTGCGTTCCTCTCTAACCTGACTGGCCTTCTCCTCATCCAGAGCCAATTTCAGCTGCTGATCCCAGTTTAAATCGCGTCGGGCTTCGGCCATAGCCAGATCCCGTTCCCAGGCACCGGGCACCCCCTTGACTATATCCGCCGCATGGGCAGCAATTCTGGAAGCCATTACCCCCTCCCGAACGTCTTCGGCCGTAGGTAATCCTAAATGTTCCGTCGGTGTTACATAACATAGAAAATCGGCCCCGGCCGCCGCTGCCACCGTTCCGCCAATAGCCGCCGTAATATGGTCATAACCCGCAGCAATATCGGTTACCAACGGACCCAGCACATAAAAAGGCGCCCCAAAGCAAAGCCTTTTCTGCAGTGTTATATTGGCCTCAATCTGATCCAGGGGCACATGGCCTGGTCCCTCCACCATAGCCTGAACCCCGGCGGCCCGCGCCCGCTGCACCAGTTCACCCAGAATTATCAGTTCTTCAATCTGGGCCCGGTCCGTAGCATCAGCCAGACACCCGGGCCGCAAACCATCCCCCAGGCTCAGGGTTACATCGTACTTTTTACAAATTTCCAAAAGCCGGTCAAACTGGGCATAGAGCGGGTTCTCCTCTCCCCGGTGTAACATCCAACCGGCCATGATGGAACCACCCCGACTGACAATTCCCAGCAGACGAGGCGAAGTCCTCAGTTTTTCCACGATGCTGCGGGTAACCCCACAATGCACGGTTACGAAGTCCACCCCTTCTGCTGCATGTTCAGAAATGACCTGAAAAAGTTCGTCTGCCGTCATTTCCACCACAGGCCTACCATCTGAACGTACCCTGACTGCTGCTTCATAAATAGGAACCGTACCCACCGGTACCGGAGACCTGGCCAGAACCTCGCGGCGGCAAGCTTCCAGCTCACCCCCGGTGCTCAAATCCATAACCGCATCCGCCCCGGCGGCCAGAGCCACCTCCAGCTTCTCCATCTCGTTTTCCCACTCGGGATACACAGGGGATGTTCCTATGTTCGCATTAATTTTAGTCCGCAATCCCCGACCAATTCCGCAGGGTACCAACCCACGGTGTTCCGTATTACAGGGAATTACCACCCACCCTCGGGCCACAGACTCTCTCACCTGCTCAACCGGCAGTCCCTCGAGCTCGGCCACTTTTCTCATTTCCGGGGTAATCTCATTCCGCCTGGCTTTTTCTAACTGAGTCATGTTAGTTAACTCCCTTCAATTCTGAGCTCTGTTTAAATACCTGCATAAACTCCTCTACCACCAGCCAGGGCTCTGCTGCTCCCAGAATGGCGGAAATAACCGCCACACCAGATGCTCCCGCTTGTAAAATAGGCCGGGTATTATCCGGTGTAACCCCACCAATAGCCAGAACCGGTATCGGTATATTCTTCGCTACTTCCCTTACCGTGGAAAGGCCGCCAGGAGCAGCCTCACAGTCCTTGCTGTCTGTAGGATAAACCGGCCCCAGACCGATATAATCGGCCCCGACTGCCACTGCCTCCTGCGCTTCGGCCAGGTTGGACGCGGAAACCCCGACTATTTTGCCTGGCCCCATAAGAGCCCTGGCCGCTCGGGGTGACAAATCGGATTGCCCCACATGCACCCCATCTGCCCCAACTGCCGCTGCTATATCAACCCGATCGTTAACCACCAGCAGGGCTCCATTATCGTGACAAACTTGCAGCATACGGGCAGCCAGCTCCACCAGTTCCCGGGTCTCTGCATCTTTCTCCCGCAGCTGAATGAGACGAACTCCAGCCTGTACTGCTCTTTTGGTAAGCTCCACATAGTCCTTTCCCTGACAGGGCGGTCCCCCGATAATCAGGTTAAGCAGCGGAAAAGGCCCGAGTTCCAACTTGCCCCAGTTCTGAAAAGCGTTTACCCGGGCTTGCAAAATCGCCGGTTCCTGCAAATTACCCGGATAGAAATATGACACGTGATTCAAGGGACCAGAACCACTTCCCACTGCATAAGCACTGCATAAACCAGCGGTAACAAAGCTCCGAGCCAGGTTTACTGCCTCCCAGGACGAAGCTCCCCGGGCCAGAAAAGCAGCCAGGGCTGACGAAAAAGTACATCCCGTGCCATGCGTATTAGGAGTATCTACCAACGCTCCTCTTACTTCATGAAATTCAACCCCATCCCAGCCGATATCTACACTCTCATCACCTCGCCGGACACCGGTTATGATTACCACCTCTGGCCCCATATTTTTCAGGGCCTGCGCCGCGGTATATACATCGTCTGGTTTCTCAATCGGGCGTCCCCATAAGGCGGACGCTTCCTCCTGGTTGGGAGTGATGACACTAGCCAGAGGTAAAAGCAGCTCACGAACCGCCTTCTCACCTTCGGGACTGAGCAGCCGATCCCCGCTGGTAGCTACCATTACAGGATCCACCACCAGGTTAGAAACCCGGTACGATTTGAGCCGTTCCACAATCACTTTGATTATCTCTGGATTGTGCAGCATCCCGGTTTTCACCGCATCAGCACTAATATCACCCAGTACACTGTCCAGCTGTTTCCTTACCAATTCCGGAGATAAGCCCACTGCATCCTGAACTCCCAGCGTATTCTGAGCCGTAATAGAAGTAATAACACTGCTGCCGTATACACCCAAAGCCGTACAGGTCTTCAGGTCGGCCTGAATTCCGGCCCCCCCGCCGGAATCTGAGCCAGCGATAGTTAAGACTTTTTTCATATCTTGCGCCTCCCAAGTTGATTTAACCCCATACACTTACCAAAAATCAAAAAACACTCCCTGCCAGGGAGTGTTAAGTATGCCTGAAAAAGTATATTCTCGGCCCACTTCCCTCCGCTGGCATTACCCAGGTCAGGTTCCAAGGGTTGGTATACACCTCTCAGCCTTATCGGCACCCCCATGGAGCGTTATTCAACTATTATACCACTAGATTCCCCCGCCGCCAGGCCGATGACTTTGAAACCACAGATGGACGCTGATAGACATAGGTAATAGATGGTAAAAACACAACAACCTTTTAACAGGAAAGTATTAACAGAGCCGAGCGACTTGCGACGAGACGTAGCAACACACGGCGAAGCTGAAGGCTGTGAAACGGAGCGAGAAACAGGACGTTTCGAGCACCTAAGGCTGAGTGCATGGACGCCGAATCCTGAGGGGTCCGTTTCACACTGAGGCAAGCCGATGTGTTGCAGTCGAGGAGTATCGGAGCGAGCCGGTTAATACTTTCTGAACGACTGCTGATACAACCGGTATGGTACAATGGACGTCTATTAAGAATTAAGAATTTCCTGCCGGCCGGCCAGGCTGCAGCATTCCTCGGTAAACACCGGCGTCAGTCCGCGACAGCGTGCATAATCCACCGTAGTCTCATCCGGATAAGCCACCACATTAAAACCACAATCTACCGCCATTTTCTCCACCTCACGCTTATAACGTCCAGCTGGTCGTGCACACCCCAATGATACAGGTATATTCGGGTTTTGCAGCCGAGCAGCTGCCATCACCTCAACCACCTCTGCCAATGATGGCGGGGTAATTCCGTACATATCGGTACCATCCAGCGGGGTAAGTACTACCAGCACCAATATTTCTGGCCCGGCGGCCTGTATCATTTCCAATGCTCGCATTTCCCCCAGTATTTCTCCATAATGCAGGCCTATAACTACATGGGGAGCTATCTTGAGCCCGTGTTCAACACAGGTAAACATGGCGGCCAGATATTCCTCCGGTTTGCCAGGCAAGTGATAGACTGAATGGATGGTGGTTTCATCCCCGATGATATCCATCAGCACCTGATCCACTCCAGCTTCCTTAAGTCCGGCCGCCGTTTCCGGTCGAATTATTCCACTGTGCACCAGTACTCGCAGACCGCAATCTTTCGCATACTTGATAGCATCTACGAAAGGCAGCAGCGGTACCTCTCCCCCGCTATCGGCCCCTCCGCTGACCAGAATACCGCGACAGCCCCTGGTAGCCAGGTGATCCACAATCCGGAACATATCTTCCGGTCTGGTAGTCGGAATCATGTTTTGCAGTAATTTGCCCCCACAATGTGCACATCGACAGGCGCAGGCCGATCCCGTAACGCTCAGATTTACAAATGAATGCGGGTGATTGGTATAATACCGGTTCTGGTAGTGTTTGACTCCCGGTACCGAAAACCAAATACGCGAGGAATGTTCCTGCCTCACCTGCCAGGCCTCATCTATATGGCTTTTAATATCTTTCATCAGACCTTACCCCGTTCCATAACTGGGAACGTATAAGCTCAATATCCTGGCTTTCAGGGATAAAAGGATAATTGCGCATCGGCTCACTGGCCCGTTCATTACCAAAAGGCCGGTTACAGGCCACAAAACCATCCCGGTCGGGACAGCCAGAAGTCATAAAGGCCAACCCCTGCCGCATATAGGGTTCAATGTCAGTACCAAAATCGGTTAACCTGCCATCATCCGCGAAACTCATTTGCCGGGCTGATATTATCCCTTCGTTTATTAAATACCGTGCCAGCTGTATACGACGGTAATTTCCCAGGTCAGGTTGAGGATGTTTTTCCATCAAACTGCCGGCTTCCGGAAAAAAGGAGAACAGGTGGGTTAAAGCTCCCATATCGTGAGCACGGGAAATCACCTGTACCATTTCCTCTTCGGTTTCACCCAGTCCTACTATCAAGTGCACCCCCACCATGTGCCAACCAAATACCTCAACCGCATCGGCCACCATCTGCCAGAAATGTTCCCAGCGATGAGGTCCTCTCACTCCTTGACCCCGCCAGCGCTCAAATAATTCGGGAGTGGCAGCATCAATAGCTATGCCTACCCGGTCTGCTCCCGCCGATTTTATAGCTCGTAAATCGTCTTTTCCCTTCATAACCGTAGGAGCCAACAGGCCGCTGATAGGAAGATCTGTATGCTCTCGAACCTGGTCAATGATACGGCAGGTATCCTCCATAGCCTGTCCATGGGTTACCATGGACACACAAACCCGTTTGAAAGGATGTTTCCTGGTCTTAACCCGGTTCAAGATTTCGTTCAACGTATAGATCGGCCATTTAACTCGGATAAAAGTCTGGGATATATCTTCTGCCTGTCGATTGCGGGCCAGACCACAATAGCCACAGCTGGCCCGACAGCCGCTTTCATACGTAAGCAGTAAATTAAGACAGGTACATTTTATCTGGCGGGAAAATCTGCCCCCTTCTAAACCCAAGGATATAGCCCCTGCCAGACTGGTTTGAACAAACTGAGGGCTTTCCTGGATTTCTACCACTATTACCCCCCCTTACATCGCTTCTACACCATCCCGGGATGCCTGTAATATCGCCCGGCGCAAGGCATGATAAAAATCCTCGGGCGTAATACCTGGTATCTCCACCTGATGGTTATCGAAAAAGTTTCTTATAGTAAAATCGAGTTCGGTAGCACGGCTGGAGGTGTTTTTTAAAGCTGCTTCCAGATCCATGATACTTCTCCGCGGATAGGCGAAAAAATCACCTGAAATAAATACGCTTTTTATGATATCCCGAGTATTATCCAGTAGAATGGATACCCGAATTAACCCCCCCGGGGCCTTGTAGTCAGCCGTACTCAGCCTGCTGTCCTGACAACCGACCCGCTGACCTCGAATCCAAGCCTCTGAACGAAAACGAGGTAATTCTTTCTGCTGCAATAACCTGGATTCATAATCAGTAAGCAAGCCCGGTTTCAGCTCCACCCCCAGCTCCTCTGCAATACCCTGAGCCAGAGCATTTTTGACTGTTGACATAGCTGGTACGTACCCGAGCACTTCCTTGAGACACGTAACCCGTTGTTTGAAAGACCGTACCTGCTTGTCCTCCAGTTTTTGCACTGGCAGCTTGAGACAGCGGAGCATGGTATCAACATCAAAATCAGTCAGGAGCGTCCCATGGTAAAGAAAGGCGTTTCCAGCCTCGGTTCCTCCCGAACCCGAAATTTTTCTCCCGTTTACCTCAATATCGTTCTTGGGACGAAACCGCGCTTTTACCCCCAGCTTATACAGTCCTCTTACCACACCCTCACAGATCCTACCGTACAGTTCCTCCAGCCGCTGGGGAATGCCGGGCAGCCCTTTCACTGCGAATATCTCCCATCCCAGCTGTCCTGCATCCAGATACAGGTTGCCTCCTCCGGTTATCCGCCGGTTGATTTCAATGCCATGCTGCCGGCAGTATTCCTGCTCTACCTCCAGGTCGATGTCCTGGTGGTACCCTACCGTGACACAATGAGGTGAAAACTGCAGAAAACGCAGGGTATCTGGAACCTGGTCCTGGCTGCGAGCAGTCAGGATGACCTGATCCAGGGCCATATTCTCTGCGATCGGTCGTATACCGGTATCCAGCAGACGCCAGGGCTTACTCATAAGGCCACCTCATCTTCCTCATCCAGACGAATCTGTTCCTCTACCCACCGGGTGTAATCAGCTGCACCCATAAGCGACTCCAGTTCACCTGGATCAATCAGCTTTACCCGCACCAGCCAGCCCTGTTCATAAGGATGGGCATTCACCTGGCGGGGGCTGGCTTCAATATCACGATTGCGCTCCACCACCACCCCGGAAACCGGAGCAGTGAGCTGGCCCACCCACTTGCCGGATTCAATGGAACCGAACTGTTCGCCACGCGGCAGTACCGTATCCTCGGGAACCAGTTCCAGATACAGGATATCCCCGGTAGTGCTCTGGCCGTACTCAGTAAGCCCGATAAGAACTTCTTCCCCCATCACTTTTACCCAGTAGTTGTTTTTGTCATACAGCAGCTCTTCTGGAATATACATATCCCGCACTCACCTCCCATAATCTGATACAAAAACAACCTCTATAGAGTTATTTTTTATCAATCTGCGTTCTGAGAGCGTCAAAAAATTGTTTTATATCTTCAGCGTATTTCATAAGTTTTCTGCGTCTATTTTATGATTCATCTGCGTCCATCAGCGTGTATCTCGGTTTCATTTTCTGCCAGATACCGTTCTCGAATGCTGCATACTCCCGTGGCATGGGGCATACCCATGCAGATGCGTCCTTACCTGGTGCTTTTGACCATTCTTAACCAGTACAGCAGTTTCATCACCTGATTCCAATACCTGGTATACCAGAAACACACCCTCGGCGATCTTGATTCTCCGCTCCTTCGCCCTGGCTCCCGCCAGGCCCAACCATTCCTCCGCAGTTAGCTGCTGGTACAGCCGGTCGGCCTCATCGAGCAGTTCACTATCCATACTGCCCGGGGTAAATTCCCCCCATTGCTCACTGAAACCATCTATCAAGGCTGCAGCCAGTTCCGCATAAGACAGTCGGCTCCGGCCCCAATCACTTAATGTGGTCATATGACCCCGCATGGCCTGAAGCAGGTGACTGCGAAA
>JAAZLJ010000242.1 GCA_012799365.1 Syntrophomonadaceae bacterium
AGTATGGTGGGGCCGCGGCCGGAGCGTCCGTATTTTGTCGAACAGTATACCAGGGAGCTGCCGCAGTTCGAGTACCGCCATAAGATTGAATGCGGCTTGACAGGTTTGGCCCAGGTGGAAGGTAAATACAGTACCCAGCCAGGAGACAAGCTCTGCTATGATTTGATCTATGCCCAGAATCGAAGCACCTTACTCGATCTCATAATCATTCTTCGAACGGTGAAGGTACTGCTGCAAAAAGGCAAGGCTTCCTGAGTCGCGAGTCACAAAAAATATAATGGTCATTAAAAACGGCTAAATGCCGTTTTTTTGCTGTTTGCAACGATTTGTTTCCCAGTCCACCTGTTTTAATATCAGGAAAGTCACTTAGTGAGAAATTCATGCAAAGTAAAAGTGAGCCACTTTCGCTCATTTGAAACTGGACTACCCAGCCCAGGGATTCAGCCCATCCGGTAGTATCTCTATGCTGTAAACTATTCACCGGGACCTGAAGCAGCAAAAGTTTCAAAACGCTGCGGTTTTCATCTGTGCCGAAGCTTAAGTCAATTGCCGTCGAAAAGTGTCGGTAAATTATCCGCCCATTGGGCAGGATGTTACAAGCCCAATTTCGAATAGTTACTAATAAGGCAGACTTGAACCAATAGTATCGCCAAGCAGCCGGTATGACAACGCCATTTAATTAGCTTTCCTCGAGAGCTAAAATAGTCAGATTCCGCTGATACTTGCAGCACTTCTCAGGAGCAAACCTGAACCTACCGTAGTAGGATTTTCCCGTACCATATACTTCACCGGGGGGCTCTTTAATCCGATACCAAAAGTCTCAATTCCTAGCCTATGGTCCTGGCACCTTTATGTGGAATATATTCTGTCACTTAAAGATGGCAATCATTAGATGGGGAAAAATTTTTTGTAACATTTGGAGGAAAACATCGATTGACGGCGAATATAGAAATTGATGGAATATTATCTGCATTGTTAGGTTAATATGAAAAACCTGCTAACGTGGTTAAAATGGTTATTTACCTGGCAACAGTTGGATTTTTCACATAGGACGTCTTGAGGATATAGGACAAAAGGGGGGTGTAGCACGACCTTAGGTTTGCCGCCGAATGGAATCCTTCCTGAGCTTTTGCGCTGATTAGATGCCTTTGATGAGTGATTTTAAATAACGCTAAGAAAACGAAACCATAGATGGCATCGATGTGCCAGATTAATAAAAATAGAATTGAAGTTGTAACAATCTTACCGGGAGTGTATTAACCGAGGCAGCTGATATACTGCAGGCGAGGAATATCGGAGCGAGTGTCAATACTCGCCGAATAATATTCTGTTTTATTGCTCTGCTGGTGACACACAGGTATCATGGACATCTGTTATGCTAAATCAAGGATGCACATAATACCTACCTGCTTATCATCCGCAGCACATTTCGCTACAGCACTTTTTAACCAGGACTTTTTAGCAGGGGAACTGATTGGAGCAGGATAAAAGGAGGGGATAGAGGCAGCTTGTATATGATATTTTAGATTTTGTTCTATGAAATATCCGTTTTCACAGGAGAGGAGTGATTCGAAAGGTGTATAAAAACAGGAAATTAGCGTGGTTGATCGCGTTTGCCATGGTTTTCACCATTGTGGCTCCGCTGGGAGTTAATACAGCGGTAGC
>JAAZLJ010000131.1 GCA_012799365.1 Syntrophomonadaceae bacterium
GCTCTTTCTACCACACCAGCCTCTACATCCACCAGAACCACGTTATATCCTGCCTCAGCACTTACTTGAGCTATGCCCGCTCCCATGGTGCCGGCTCCCAATACTCCAACTTTCTTAATAGCCATAGTGTTATTACCTCCACTCAAAATGTTCTTTACTATGAACTTCACAATATTCGGTACTTTAACCGGCCTTCAGGCTCCGGCTATCACCCCCTTTACGGAGAATTTTGCCGGTGGAGCAATATCTCCACCGGGATTTTATAGGCTCTCACCAAAAAGTGAAGAAATTAACCTGGTTGGATTCATGACGAACCTTACCCTCATATGAGCTGTCATCCTATCGATATGCTGAATCTGGAAAAAATAGAACAAGCTGTTAATGCATTCTTATTTGGACATAAAAAAGCCGGGACATAAAATTGTCCCGGCTTAATCCACTTCTCTTATGAAGTTTGTACTGAAAATACTAAGAAATCTCTCGTCTGTTTACGAGCTGCTCATGCCAGGGAAGCACCTTCCCTCCTGACCCGACTATATTACCCCCTGGCTGCGATAACTTTCGATGTCCGCAGCTGAATAGCCCACCACTTGCAGGATTTCTTCATTATGCTCACCCAGGGCAGGAAACTCAAGCCTGGCTTCCCCTGGTGTCTCCGAAAGCTTGATGGGAATTCCGGTTAACACCAGGTCCCGGCCCGAATCCCTGAAGTTCGGAATTCTTAGCGCCATTTCCCGGGCCAGCACCTGCGGATGCTCACACACCTCATCCAGGGTAAGGACAGGAGTAAAACAAATATCGCTGGCTGCAAAGAATTCCACCCACTCATCTCTGGTTCTCTGCCGCATTATTGCACTGATATCATCGATTATATCCCGCTGGCGTTCTGGTTCCCACTGTACTGCCACATACTCCGAACGCCCAATTTTCTCACAGAACTCCTGCCAAAATTTCCCCTCAACCGCTCCCAGACTGACGAACCGGTTATCTTTCGTATCGTAGATCTGATAGCAAGCATAGCCACCAGTCAAAACATCATTACCGCGCTCTGGTAGTCTTCCCCATCCGCTCCACTCGCCTATGGTATAAGCCAAAAGACTCAAGGCCCCATCCATCATCGCCACATCACAAAACTGACCTTTACCCGTTTTTTCCCGACTGATTAAAGCTAAGAGAATAGCGATAACGGCATATAAGGTACCCCCTGCAATATCGGCAATCTGCACCCCACACATAGCCGGTTTCTCCTGATAGTTACCGGTCAACTCTGTAACCCCGGACAGATTTAGATAGTTGATATCGTGCCCGGCAGCATCACGTAAAGGACCAGTATAACCATAACCGGTTATGGCACAATAAATGAGACCCTGGTTTACATCCCGCAAAACATCATAACCTAACCCCATCCGTTCCATAACCCCAGGCCGAAATTGATCCACCACCACATCGCTGACCACTGCTAATTTTTTAAAAATAGCTTTTCCTGCTTCGCTGCGAAGATCAAGTGTAAGGCTTTTCTTATTACGATTAACCGTATAAAAGCGAGCACTCTCCCCTTTAATCAAAGGAGGTAAATGTCGGCCCAAGTCTCCACCCCTTGGATCTTCTACTTTGATAACTTCGGCCCCAAAATCAGCCAGAATCTGAGTACAAAAAGGACCCGGCAGGTATCTGGATAGATCCAAAATTCTAACACCTTTTAGCGGTAGACCCATACTCTAACCCCCCCTTTAATTCCACTTTGGCCATCAGGCCATAAATAAACCTAACTGTAATACATAGCCCCAAGACCAGTTGATGATCTCAGGGCTGATTATCGACAATAATTCCTTCCCTGATCTATATTTTCTATTTAAGGAAGGAAAATCCCTTCCGGATCAATATCATTATAGAGCAATTCCAGATCACGATAGGTAGGCAGTTCGGTCTTACCACTTACCCGGGATATATTCAGGTCAAATGAACAGTTCTCCTTCACCTGTTCCGGCGTAAATCCGGGATGAACCGTGTCCAGATACATAATTCCGTCATCATCAAACCGAAAAACACCCATATTAGAGATAACAGCACCAGGACCACCTCTGAAGGCCTTACCGTAGACTTCCCGTTTATGCACGAAGTCACCCTCAGGCCATTTCGGTATTCTCCACCCCGGCGAGGTAATATAGCTGCATCTTTCTACGAAACGTCTTTTTTCCTGTATCATGATAAACACTGTACGTTTGGCCAGTGCGTTAATATCGTTGTTGCCTCCGCTGCCCGTTAACCGCTTCCCCATAGGATAATACCCACCCATAGCCGTGGTATTGACATTACCATACTGGTCAATCTCTGCTCCCCCCAGAAACGCGAGATCCACCCGACCTCTTTGCAGCTGACCAAAAACATCGAATAAGCCCGAGGCAATAGAAGCTTGATAGGCACAGCGAGCATCCCCCACCGAAGTAGGCAGACTAATCGGTCTTCCATCTACAGTTCCGGCTTCATATATGCATACTGCCGAAGGCGCACTGGTCAACTGGGCCAGCATAATAGCCAGCATGGGCAGACCAGTTCCGGCAAAAACCACTTCCCCATCGTTTACTTCCCGCGCAGCAGCCACCGCGAGGAGATCAATCGGCTTAAAATCACCTGGTTTTACGTAATCTTTATTAGTCATTATCTCGACCCCCTTTTGACCTTGGTGGAATAACCCAGAGCAACACTGGCCCTCAAAGTCTCGAGACGGCTTACTCCTAACCTGTTCAAGTACTCTTCATGATCCTTGACTCCAAATATCCATTCCTCGGCCCAGGCATCAAACCCCTCCTGGGTCCTGGTAGAGGTGAAGAAGTTATTGATGAAAGCCCCATCAGCCTCGTAAGAGCCAAAACAACCGGTAGGATGAGCACCCCAGGGCAGCTCTACCACATAATCCACCAGATGACCCGGAACCAGATTTCTTTCTGGCTCCCGCCGTATATACTCCTCCGGTACAATCTGTTCGGTAATCACAATTAATTTGTCCGCGGCTTTCATGGCTTCCTCATCACTGTACTTCTGCCCGAAAACTCTTACCGTACCCTCGGAACCCACCATGTTTACATGAGCGATACACCAATCCGGATTGGCCGCCGGAATCAGACATACCTCGGTACCGTAGAAGGGGTCCCGGTACATTTCATATTTTCTCACCGGTATCTTGGGATTGGAGCCGTCCCTCAGACCCGCTTTCCCCAGCATGTCATACTCGGGATTCAGAACATCTGAACCCATGGAAGCATAGGTAGGCATGAAAGGGATGCCCTGTGCCCCGGCTGCCAGGCGATAAACCATCTGCACATGACTGTAGTCCTCATATATGATTTCTCCTGCCTCCGCCCGACGGGAAAAATTGCCTCCGATCTTGCCATAGAGCTCATGTCCTACCCAGCAGGACTCCCATACTTTTACACAACCCGCTCCGACCAGCATATCATCGTGGGTTCCCCCGTTCACCATCACCAGATGCAGGTCCTTCTTGCCCTGTCTGATGATTTCCATGATAGCCGCCATGGGACGGCGCCAGATGGTGAACCCACCAAAAGTAAGCATGTCGCCGTCATTAATCAATCCGATGGCCTCCTGCAGACTGACTACTTCTGGTCTACTCATAATATATAACCTCCTCCTTCTACCGTTCTCATCTCCACTTGTAAAGTAGAACTCTGTATTTCCAGGTTTGCAAATACTCCTTGAACCATAATTAGCAGTAATTATGGCAGCATCCCGGGAACCTGCCCCGGCTCCCGGGACCGCCAGTTATTTACAACTTGCCGATTACCTCCCGGCCAATGATCATCCTTTGAATCTGGTTAGAACCTTCATAAATCTGAGTTATCTTTACATCTCTCATCATCCGCTCGACGGGAAACTCCCTGCAGTACCCGTATCCGCCCATCAACTGAACACAGTCGGTACACACCTGCATAGCAGTATCGGTAGCAAACTTCTTGGCCATCGAAGCCTCTTTGTTATGAGGTAAATTATTGTCTTTTAACCAGGCCGCCCGGTACACCAATAATTGTGCAGCATCCAGGGCCGTAGCCATGTCAGCCACCATAAACTGTACCCCCTGGTTAGCAGCCAGCGGCCGGTCAAACTGTTTTCTTTCTTTGATGTAATTGGTGACATACTCCAGAGCCCCTTCACCAATACCCAGTCCTTGAGCCCCGATGGTAATCCGTCCCCCGGCCAGCAATCCCATGGCCACCGCAAAACCATTATTTATTTCACCCAGGACATTTTCCTTGGGAACCTTGCAGTCCTCAAAGTAGAGTTCTACTGTGGGAGAACCGTTTAATCCCATTTTTTCGACCGAATAACTCATTGTGAATCCAGGCGTATCCTTCTCGATTATCAAGCAGGTAATGCCTCTGCCCCGCCCCTGGGTCGGATCAGTCTTAACAAAAGTGCAGTAGGTGGTAGCCACCCCACCATTGGTGATGAATATCTTGCTACCATTTACCAGGAAATGGTCTCCCTTATCTTCCGCCCGGCAGCGAATAGCCCCTGCATCTGAGCCAGCATCGGGTTCAGTCAGAGCATAGGCACCAATGATCTCGCCGGTAGCCAGAGGCCGCAGATACTTTTCTTTCACCCGGTCACTTCCATACAACCAGGTACTCATGCAGCCCAGACCAGTATGCACACTCATGATGACCGCAGTAGAGGCACAAACCTTGGCGATCTCTTCTACAAAGATAGCAAAGTCCAGATAGCTTCCACCTCCACCACCCCATTCTTCGGGAATTGGTATGCCGGTCAGGCCTAAATCAGCCAGTTTTTTAAAAGTCTCCATGGGGAACTCATGAGTCTTATCCGTCTCGGCCGCAATCGGCTCAATTTCATTCTGAGCAAACCTTCTCACCATGTCTCTAAGCATTAATGACTCTTCACTCAATTGAAAATGCATATAATTCTCCTCCCTCACTTATTTGCCGATAAATTCGGCCTTTCTTTTTTCTACAAAAGCCTTCATGCCTTCTTTTTGGTCGTCGGTAGCAAAACAAAGACCAAACAGGTCTGCTTCGATGGTCATAGCCCGATCTATATCGGTCTGCATGCCATCGTTTACCGCCACCTTGCAGTAACGAACCGCTACCTGCCCTCGCGAAGCAATCTTGCGGGCCAGTTTCTTAACATAATCCATCAGGTCATCAACCACGTAGTTGACCAGACCAATACGCAGAGCCTCATCAGCATCGATCACGTCGCCGGTATACAGCAGCTGTTTGGCCATGCCGGTTCCCACTATGCGCGGCAAGCGCTGAGTCCCACCAAAGCCTGGAGTAACCGCCAGGCCCACCTCGGGTTGGCCAAACTTGCTCTTATCTGAACAGATCCGGAAATCACAGGCCATAGCCAGCTCACAGCCCCCTCCCAGGGCAAAGCCATCGATGGCTGCAATAACCGGTTTTTCTATAGACTCAATCAACCGGAAAACTTCCTGCCCCAGCAAACCGAATTCGCGTCCCTCCTGGGCATTCATCTCCAGCATATAGGTGATGTCAGCTCCGGCTACAAAAGCCTTGCCGCCAGCTCCGGTTATAATGAGGACATAGATGTCGTTATCATCCCTGACCTCTTCCACCGCAGCCTTGATCTCCAGTAAGGTATCCTTATTTAGAGCATTAAGAGCTTTGGGGCGATTAATGGTCAGTATCGCTATACGTTCTTCCTTTTCCAGCAGCACATTCTTGAATTCCATCTATACTCCCCCCTGGTTAAACCGATGGGAGTGGTGAGACCATACGAACGGTTCTCACCACTCCGTTGGCATTACTTGCTGTAGTCGTAGATACCTTTGCCGGTCTTTCTACCCAGCCAGCCGGCCTGTACATACTGTTTGAGCAGCGGAGAGGGCCGATATTTCGGGTCCCCGTAGCCCTCATACATAACATTCAGAATAGCCAGAACCGTATCCAAACCAATGAGATCTGCGAGTTCACAGGGTCCCATAGGATGGTTCATGCCCAGCTTCATGATGTTGTCGATATTTTCAGCCGGTGCTACTCCTTCGTACAGCTCCCACAAAGCCTCGTTAATCATGACCTGCAGCACCCGATTGGATACAAAGCCCGGTACGTCTTTACACCACACCGGAACCTTGCCCATCTTTTTGGAAACTTCTTCTACCACTTGATAGACCTCGTCAGTGGTAGCGAGTCCTCTAATGATTTCTACCAGCCGCATCACCGGAACCGGATTCATAAAGTGCATACCAATAACTTTCTCCGGCCGCTGAGTGCAAGCCGCGATCTGAGTTATAGGTAAAGAAGATGTGTTAGTAGCCAGGATGGCATGGGGTGGAGTGATTCGATCCAACTCACCGAAAACCTGCTTCTTGATTTCGAAGTTCTCCACGATGGCTTCCACCACCAGATCCACATCCTGAGCATCTTCCAGACTTACACTGGCCTTGATGCGGCCCAGGATGGCATCCTTTTCATCACCGGTTATTTTACCTTTGTCCACGTTCCGGGACAGGTTTTTATCCATCACAGCCAGACCTTTGTCAACCAGTTCCATATTGATGTCGTATAAAACCGTTTCATAACCGGCCTGGGCCGAAACCTGAGCGATACCACCACCCATTTGTCCGGCACCAATAACCATGACTTTCTTAATTTCCATCGATTCCTACCTCCTTATCTGGGCAGACTAAATGAACTCCTCCTACTTTTTAACTAAAATTCCTAAGGCTCTACCTTAATCAGCATGGCATCGCCCTGGGCATGCCCGGAGCAGATCCCGCATACGCCGATACCGCCTCCACGCCTTTTGAGCTCATAGGCCAGGGTCATCACTATCCTGGCTCCGGTAGCTCCGATGGGGTGCCCGTAAGCAATAGCACTGCCATTAACATTGACCTTTTCGAACATCTCTTCTTTGGTCATACCCAACACCTTACGAGCGCTAACCAGTACCACGGCGGCAAAGGCTTCGTTAATCTCTATCAAGTCCACATCTTTATAGGTAAGGTTGTTCTGTTCCAGCACCTTTTTAATAGAAAGCCCGGGAACCGTGGCAATATCCTTGGTCTGCTGGGAAACTTCGGCATAATCCAGGATGGTGAAAAGCGGCTTTAAGCCCAGTTCATCAGCCTTTTCCCGGCTCATAAGCATACAGACATCGCCACCATCATTAACCCCGGGGGCATTACCAGCAGTTACACTGCCAGGCTGACCGGTAACTGTGCTCTTGTGATTAAAAACCGGTGGCAGTTTACCCAGTACTTCCATGGTGGTGTTCGGCCTCGGTCCCTCATCTTCACTCATTACTTCTTTACCCCGCCTGACGGCTACCGGGAAAATCTCTTCGGCAAATTTGTTGGCCTTCATGGCTGCTACCGCCCGGATCTGGGATTGATAGGCCCATTCGTCATTATCTTCCCGGGTAAATCCGAACTCATCAGACGTTTCTGAACCGTGAATGGCCATGTGCCGGTTATAGAATGCATCCCACAAACCGTCATAAACCATGAGGTCCACACAATCCGTATTCAGCAAACCCATGCGCTGGCCCCACCTCATCTTGGGCAAAGCATAAGGACAATTGCTCATGCTCTCCTGCCCACCGGCGATTACTATTTCGGCCCTTCCCAGCTGGATGGTTTGCATCGCCAGGTCTATCGTCTTGATCCCCGAGGAACATACCTTGTTAACCGTAATGGAAGGAACTGACTCAGGCAGCCCGGCCAGGATGGTAGCCTGCCGACTGGGCACCTGTCCTAACCCAGCGGGAACTACCTGCCCCATGTAGACACAATCAATATCCTCTGGCTTGACTTTCCCTTCCACCCGTCTCATGACTTCTTTAATGGCCAGAGCACCAAGTTGAGCTGCATCATATTCCTTCAGCTTGCCGCCAAATACCCCATAAGGAGTTCGGCAGGCCGCTACACAGACTACTTCCCGAAATTTCTTAACCACATTGCCAACATCTCTTCCCATGCCTTTATACTCGGGCTTCCTTTCTCCAAACCCGGTAACAGGAACCTTTTTAGGATAGTCAGCCCGTTTCATATCCAGCTTCTGGACAAAATCCGACATTTTCATTCCTCCCTTGACTTTGGTTTAAACTCTCTTGCTTGATAACAAAACTTTAGAAAACTCCATAGAATGATTTAGAATGATCTGAAACCATATCAACGCTGGTCTCCTGCTCACCCCCTCCCTGATAAAAATGAGCCCCGACAGAAAAACTTCTGACGGGGCTCTATGGCTCTCATCTCAGAAAATGAGGAATATGGCTATTTAATTGGTTTCGGTCTGGCTTATGGCTCCCGGGAGTTGATTACCTCTTTCAAAAGCCGTATACAGACCCTTTTCGCGCAGGTGGTTTTTTTGCCCGCAGCGGGGACACTTGATTTCCAGTTCTCGGCACTCACGATATCGTCCCAGCAGTTTATTACACTTATGACAACGGAAATCAATCACGCCAGATCACCCTCCCTGTTCTCGCCCTTCCATTGATATACGATGTTTCCTCAAAAAAAGTACGTTACTGCTCTATGATAAATAATTTCCAGTTGGTTATGGTTATCAACGATAACAGTCTCTCATAGAGCAGTATCTATATATAAGGAGGTAATTTGGGTACCACTGTAACAGGCCTGGATTCTGGGTAGGTAATATTAAAGCCTGACTTACCAGGTATATGACCTGTTGGTACTCACCCTTATATAATGCAAGTCCCGTGCCAACCTGTACAATATCACACCTGTTTTGCCCACCAACGCCGAAACCACGGGGATCATGGGGACAAAAAAAGGGGATGGCCTCTTGCCATCCCCCTAACAATCGTTTCTTGTGCGCAACACCGGTCAAGATTATCAATGGTTGTAGTTCTGCACCAAGCGTTGCATTGCTGCCCATTTAACCTGCTTCGGCGTATATCTGCGGTTTCATTTTTCATAGCAGACCTCCATGATACCGGAGGTATCACCATCAGGGACATGAAAACTATACGCTCTAACCCTGTAGTAGCGGAGGCTGAAGCCTCCCCTACTGCCAGCTCGCTGCGCCGGGTTACCATACTCCCTGTAAGGATTGTTTTATTTCTTCAGCGTTTTCATAAGTTTTCTGCGTTATCTGTGTCTATTTGGTAATTCGTCTGCGTCCATCGGCGTCTATCTGCGGTTTCAATTTTCGTAGCAGAAAAATGGAATCGTATTGGCCCGGAACCATTTGTTATCAGAACCACTATCGTTGTACAGCTGCAATGCCGTTGTTATCTCACGTTGGTGGATTCTTGCAATGCCCGTTGCAGCCCAGCAATCCACCTGAAGCTACTACCGGCTCGCACCCTGGACGGATTTGGACTGTGAAATACCGTACTTTGCCGCCTTACGTACCACGGTTGAAGCATCCACCTTGAGAGCCCGGGCCATCTGTCGGGTAGTCCGATATTCGGTATAGGCCTGCTCCAAGATCTGCTTTTCTACGCTTTCTACGGCCTCCCGCAGAGGAATGATTCCAGATACGGATACTTCGGATAAGCTGCACTGCTGGTCAATTAATTGAATCGGCAGATCTTCCCTGGTAATAACATCCTCCGGAGTTATTACCACCATTCTCTCTACCAGGTTCTCCAGCTCCC
>JAAZLJ010000025.1 GCA_012799365.1 Syntrophomonadaceae bacterium
CTCATGGGCATGTTCCTTGATAACCTGGGTAAGATGGGTAGCCAGAACTGACGGCGGATCCACGACGGTGTATCCTTTGAGTTCCGCTTGCTCGCGCTGGGCAGTACTGATCCATTTGGCGGGCAGCTTAAAAGCCGGTTCTACCGTAGTTACTCCTTTAATTTCGTCGTCATCTTCAATTCCTGGTCCCAGGATCAGGTAACTATCCAGCAGCAGTTCGCCACTGGCCGCTTCCAGGCCCTTGCTCTTGATCGAATAAGTATTGGGCTTTAACTGCATGTTATCTCGTATACGAATAGGAGGGACGATAAAGCCCATTTCTACCGCACACTGCCTGCGGATCATTACGATACGATCCAAAAGATCTCCACCCTGGTCAGTATCCACCAGTGGTATCAACCCGTAACCCAGTTCAAGTTCCATTTTCTCTACCTGCAAGAGTTCAACCACATTCTCCGGACGTTTAATCTCTTCGGCCTCCGCTTCCTCGGGAGGAGACTCTTCTGATTCGGTCCGGATAGCACTTCGCCGCAAACTGTAAAAGAGTACACCAAACAAGGCCGCCATTAGAAACATCGGTACTTTAGGCATACCAGCCATGCCCAGTCCCAACAGTACTACAGCAGCTATGCCCATGACTTTATAGTTATTAAAAAGCTGCTGGGTCAGTTCGTGCCCCAGATTAGTTTCCGATGCACTTCTGGTTACCACCATACCGGTAGCGGTAGAAAGCAGGAGAGCCGGAATCTGAGTCACCAACCCGTCACCTATGGTCAGAATAGTGTAAGTACGAGCCGCATCCGCGAAAGGCATACCCATCCTTACCATACCAATAATCAGTCCGCCCACGATATTAATAATAATAATGACGATAGCCGCAATGGCATCACCTTTGACAAACTTGCTGGCACCATCCATGGCTCCATAAAAATCGGCTTCTCGCTGAATCTCCCTGCGGCGTTCCCGGGCTTCATCCTCGGTGATAAGACCGGTATTCAAATCGGCATCAATGCCCATCTGTTTCCCCGGCATAGCATCCAGGGTAAACCGAGCCGCCACTTCGGACACCCGTTCAGCCCCTTTGGTGATAACGATGAACTGAATTACAACCAGGATAAGGAATATGACCAGTCCCACCACCATATCACCACGTACCACAAAGTCCCCAAATCTCTGGATGACATTGCCAGCAAAAGCATCCAATAGAATAAGACGGGTGGAAGATATATTTAAGGCCAGACGAAACAGGGTCATAATCAGTAAAAGAGATGGCAGTACCGAGAACTCCAGGGGTCTGAGGGTGAACACGGCTGCCAGTAAAATAACCAGTGAAAAGGAGATATTAAAGGTGAGAAACATGTCCAGCAGGTGGTAGGGCATCGGTATAATCATCATCATGACGATACAGACCAGCCCAAAGGCTACCAGTACATCACTGTTATTTAATATGCGGGTTAAACCTTTTCCCAACACCCTTGTATCCCCCATCACCCAGCACAAGTCATGTAAAAGTTATCAGCGCGTATCTGCAGTTTAACAGCAATCCACCTGACGCCCCACTTACCTGGAGCCTGCTTTCTTTTTCTGCCGGTATACGAAAGCCAGCACCTCAGCCACTGCCTGATAAAGGTTTTCTGGAATCACATCTCCAATATCGGTGGAGTAATAGATAGTTCGAGCCAAAATCGGATTTTCTACCACGGTCACCTGGTTTTCTCTGGCCACCGCCTTGATGCGTAGAGCAAGAAAATCCTGACCCCGGGCCACCACCACCGGTGCTGACATCTCTTCAGCCTCGTATTTCAACGCCACCGCAAAATGGGTGGGGTTGGTGATAACTACATCAGCCCGAGGCACTTCAGCCATCATCCGCTGCATCGCTGCTTCGCGCTGTATCTGTCTCTGTCGACTGCGTACCAGAGGATCCCCTTCCGTCTGTTTGTACTCCTGCTTAACCTCATGTTTGGTCATACGCAGAGACTTTTCGTGTTCCCACCACTGGTAGATAAAATCCAGCACGCCAATAGCCAGCAGAATTACGCCAACTTTCAGGGCCATTTCGAAGATTATTAGGCTGAGCACCCTGACCATGGCCAGAGCATCCATATCAGTAAACCGGGCAAAAATATAGAAGTATTTCTTAATTACCGTATACACCACATATCCCACCAGGGATATCTTGAGTATGGATTTAGCCAGCTCTACCAGTGCCCGTTTAGAGAAGATGCGTTTAAAACCTTCTACCGGATTAAGACGCTCCGGTTTAAAAATTAAAGGCTCCGCACTAAAAATAAAACCCACCTGAAGCAGGTTTACGACCAATCCAGCCAGCAACACCGCTCCCATCAGCGGCAGGCTTAATTTGGCCATCAATACAATAGCATCAAGCATCATTACATAGACAAAGGCAGTGTTAAACTCAGTTAAGGCTCGATCCGTGAAGTAACGGGTTAAAAAATCCTGTATGGACCCCAGCATTCCGGGTATGGTGAAATACAAAACCGTAAAACCGAGCAACAGGATAACGGCCGAATTCAGATCCATGCTGCGAAAAACCTGGCCTTTTCTCCGAGCTTCCTGACGTCGCCTGGGAGTAGCTTTTTCTGTTTTTTCTCCACCTTCTGCAAAGAGCTGAAGATCGAGAGAAAACAGCTCTAACTCATCCATAATAACCTCACCCCGTCAGCAGAATTATCACCCGATCCAGGCAACTAAAAAAGTCGCTAAACAATACCTGCAAGAGCCAGATATAAACCGGTAAAAAGACCAGTAACATAATGAAACCGGCCAGAATCTTCAAAGGGATACCGATCAGGAACACATTCATCTGTGGTACGGTTCGAGCCATAAAACCCAGAGCAATATCCGCTATAAAGATAGCAGCTACTATAGGAGCAGCGACCTTTAGAGCAATTACAAACATCTGGGCTCCCAGCTGCATTAAATAATGAGTAAATCCCGCCCCAAAATTGGGTCCCATTACCGGAATGAACTGGTAGCTCTGATGTATGGCCATCAACAGCCAATGGTGCCCGTTCATACCCAAATAGATCAAGAGAGCCAGCAAATAATTAAAACTTCCAATCAGCGGAAGTTGGGTTCCAGACTGAGGATCCACCACATTAACTATGCCAAAACCCATCTGCATATCAATCAGCTGTCCGGCCAGTTGAATACCGGCAAACACCAAATAAGCCACCAGGCCTATGGCATAACCGGTTACCATTTCCACCAGCAGGGCCAGCATAAACATACCAGTACTATCTATAGCTGTCTTGTACGGGGCCGATACGGTTGGTGACATCATGGCCGCCAGGGTAAGTGCCAGCAGCACTTTAACCTGAGCCGGGATCTGCCGACTGGCATATATAGGAGCAGAAAGAAATAATCCGCTAATTCTACCAAAAACTAATAAAAATTGCTCCAGTCCAAATGTCATAACCCCTCTTCTTTCGCTTTAATAAACCCTTGACATAGCAGACCTCCATGGTGCCGTAGTTGCGTCTATTTCCCCTTTCTCAATGGAACGAAATCAGGTTCGGTATGTTAACCAGCAGATTGTTGGTAAAGGTGGTCAAAATACTCAGCATCCACGGCCCAAAAACGATAACTACCAGTATAACCACCACAATCTTGGGGACAAAGGTAAGAGTCTGTTCCTGGATCTGGGTGGTAGCCTGAAAGATACTGATACACAATCCTGTAAGCAGGCTGCCCCCCAGTATGGGAGCCGCGATTAAGAGCACCGCGAACATAGCTTCCTTGGCTATGCCCAGCACCACATTTTCATACATCCTCTTACCCTCCTAACGGAAACTCATTATCAAGGAATTAATAACCAGGTTCCATCCATCTACCAGGATGAACAGCAGCACCTTGAACGGCAGCGAGATCATCATGGGAGGCAGCATAAGCATACCCATAGACATGAGAGCACTGGAAACTACCATGTCTATTACCAAAAAAGGAACAAAAATAATAAATCCAATTTGAAAAGCAGTTTTCAACTCACTGATAGTAAAGGCCGGTATCAGAACATAGTTAGGAATGTCGGCATAGGTTTGCGGTCTATCAATATCAGACATTCTTACAAATAGAGCCAGATCCTTCTCCCTGGTTTGTTTTAACATAAACTCACGAATCGGCTGCATACCCCTGGTAAACGCCTGTTCTTGGGTAACTTCCCCTCTCATGTATGGTTGTAAAGAGTTTTGGTTCACATCCTGCCAAACAGGGGCCATGACAAAAAAGGTCAGAAACAAGGCCAGGCCAATAAGTACCTGGTTAGGCGGCATCTGCTGAGTAGCCAGAGCATTCCTCACAAAAGCCAATACCACAATTATCCGGGTAAAGGAAGTGACCATTACCAGGATAGCCGGGGCCAGGGCCAATACGGTCAAAATTACCAAAATCTGCAATGCCTGGGTAACCCCTTCGGGCCCTTCAGCCTCGCCCCCGATCTGCAAATTGATTTCAGGAAGCTGTAACGGCTGGGCGGATGCTGACGGGCATGTTATACCCACCACACCCAATATGACCGCTAAGCCAGCACAGAAAAGTAAAATTCTGCTCCGTTTAGTCACCATCATCACTTCCTTGGGGACGGTGCCTGGAATCAGTAGAACGGAGTGACAGCTGTTCTAATTTCTTGACCTGTTCCCGCATTAGAAAGTGAAAATGCCGCTCTGGCTTATGTAACTTCCTTCCGGGCAGGTACTGCTGTAGTTGTTCCCAGATATCAGCCAGACCCTCCCGATGTCGTTTATCCTCATCTGGTGTGTAAGCCTGCTTGAGCATTTCTGCGATTAAAGCCTGATCTTCAATTTCAAACAGAGTGGTGATCTGGTGGTCAGTTACCCCAATAGCATAGGCACGACCGCCAATCTCACAGATTACTATACCTCGATTCTGACCCAATGCCACCTCATCCAATACCTGGAGCCACTCTCCCTGTAATTTACGGGCCGCCTGTCTGCCAAACACTCTGATGATTACCCAGGCCAAACCCACTATCAGCAGCAGGCTGGCTGCCAGGCGCAGCAGCAATCCGGTAATACTGGTAGTCTCCTGTAGTTCAGGTTCATCGTAGTCTAAATTAACCTTTTGATCCTCGATACCGGCAGCATAAGCTGCGCTGCTGGTCAGGACTACCAATAGTAAAGCCAGGATTACAATCCACCGGTACCTTGTCCACAGCCTGTGCAAAATCCTCACTTCCCGCCTAGCCCATGGCCTTGGTTATCGCTTCGATAACTCGCTCAGGTTGAAAAGGTTTGACTACAAAGTCTTTGGCTCCAGCCTGAATAGCATCAATAACCATAGCCTGCTGACCCATGGCACTGCACATTATAATCTTGGCACCGGGCTCAATCTTACGAATTTCTTTCACTGCTGCAATTCCATCCATTTCCGGCATGGTTATATCCATAGTGACCAGATCCGGCCTGAGCTCTGCATATTTCTCGACTGCTACCAGCCCGTTCTCGGCTTCTCCTACCACCGTATACCCATTCTTACTAAGGATATCCTTTATCATCATTCTCATAAAGGCTGCATCATCAACGATTAGCACCGTCTTGGCCATTGTAAACCTCCCCAACCTATTGTAATTTACTCATTCTGTCTATCGGACTGATTATCGCCGTTACTCTGATACCATAGCTTTCGTCTATTACAACCACCTCTCCCCTGGCAATGAGTTTGCCGTTAACCAGAAGATCTACCGGTTCCCCGGCCAGCTTATCCAATTGGATAATTGACCCCGGCCCTAATTCCAATATCTCTTTAATGGTTTTTTTGGTCTTCCCCAATTCGACTGAGATATCCAGAGGGACATCCATAATGAGACCGATATTCTGAATTTCTCCCCCCCGTTCCGGGGTCAAGGGAGCAAATTGCAATGGCTGTACTGTAATCGGGCCCTTTTCTATAGCTCCACCGGTGTCCAAACTGGCCGCCTGGGTCTGCCACTGGGAAACAGACGGTTGATAAGTTACTTCTGAAACAGGTGGTACCGGCGGTTCAGCCGCGGCGACCGGTTCGGAAACAGGAGTCGGTTCCGGTTCCGGCTCTGGCTCCGGCACTGAACTCGCGCTCGCCTCAGTATCCACCCCTTCCCCCATCAGACTGGCCACCATATCCCGGGCCGCACCCAGAGGAATTATCTGCATTATTTCACTGTCCAACAGATCCTCGATCTTCATGGCAAACTTTATCTGCACCACCTGCTCATAGTCATCGCTTAGCGAGGTTTGCAGTTGTTCCTGCCCCATATCAAATTGCGTTACCCGGGGGGGATCTATATCGATGCGCATATCAAACATAGAAGATAGGCTGATGGTAGCCGAGCCCATCATCTGGTTCATGGCCTCCCCTACCGCACTCAACTGAATTTCATCCAATTCGGTTCCTGCAGCAGTACCGTTACCACCCATCATCAGATCAGCAATAACCACAGCATCCTCTTTCTTTATGATCAAAACATTGGTTCCAGATAGACCCCGGGTATATCTGACTTCGATTAGTAAACATGGCACCGGGTAATCAGCCTGCAGCCTTTCACTGGTGGCTACCATCACCTGGGGCGTGGTTATACTAACCTTGTGATGCAGCAGGGATGACAACGTGGTAGCAGCCGTACCCATAGCGATATTACCCAGCTCCCCCAGTGCATCTCTTTCCATCTCTGTAATCGCATCTTCCTCAGCCACCTCCGGGAAAGACGAAGCCTGAGGTGCTTCGGTATCACCACGTAACAGAGCGTCTATTTCTTCTTGAGATAAGATGCCATCATGCATTTTCATCCTCCTCACTCAAGACCCTGGTTACCTTAACCGCCATTCGATTCCCCTGAGTTCCAGGAATCCCATAAAACTTGGTCTTGTGGCCGATAACCACTTCAAATTCATCCTGCAGGCTGCGTTCCAGGGCAACTACATCACCCACCGAAATCCCCAGCAGTTCCCTGACCGTAACCGATGTCCTGCCTACCACCGCTTTCACCGGTACCACTGCATTTTCCAGCTGGCTTTTAATAAGAGGCAGGTGCTCCCCCGGTCTATCTTTGGTACTGGTGGCATAATAGTAGCGGGCACTCAGTTTATCTATAATAGGTTCGAGCACCAGGTACGGTATACATATATTGAAGATACCCAGCACGTCACCTATCTTTGACTCCAAAGAGATGATTACCACCATCTCACTGGGAGATACGATCTGTACGAACTGGGGATTGCTTTCTATGTGATCTAAAACCGGTTCCATATTCACAATGCCGCTCCAGGGCTCCTCCAAGTAAGCCAGCATACGCTGGGCGAATTTCTCTATTACGGTTTCTTCGATCTCAGTCAGAGCCCGTACCCGCTCCAGAGGCTCCCCGACTCCACCCAGCAGGCGGTCCAGGATGGCAAACCCCAGATTAGGATTGATATCAAAGATAGCACTCCCCTCCAGAGGCGGCATGGCAAAGATACATAAGATGCTGGGGTTGGGCAGAGAGCGTACGAATTCTTCATAAGTTAACTGCTCAACTGAAAGTACATCCACCTGTACCAGCGAGCGCAGCTGCGCTGACAGGTAGGTACTCAATGATCGGGCATAGTTTTCAAAAATCACCTGCAGGGTATGGGCCTGATCCTTGGAAAACTTGTTGGGTCGACGAAAATCATAAACCCTGATTTTCTTCTGAATCTGCTCCTGCCTTAAACTTTCAGCATCAACCTCACCTTTGCTCAAGGCCGATAAAAGGGCATCTATTTCGTCCTGTGAAAGTACCTCACTGCTCATCCAACTCCCCCCTTTGTAAAGAGATGCACCGGAGCATGGTTTTTCATCTTCTACTGAGTAATAAATGAAGTAAAGTACACCCCGGTCACCTTTTTCCCGCCTCCCAGTTTCTTATTCAGACAGGATTTTATCTCCTCACGCAGGTGATCCCGGTTGCGTACATCCAGATCCGCCACCGTCTGGGAAGAAAGGATGGATAATATCTCATCCTTTAACACGGGCATCACTGCATTAACCTGTTTTTCCGCATCTTTATCAACAACCTCTATATAAACAGAAGCCTTTAAAAAACGGACATTATTGAGATCATAAACATTGGTGGTAAATTCCCCTACCTCTACCAGTATAGCGCTGCCTTTGGTATCCCCGGGCTCTTCACCGGGCAGCAGGGGAGCAAGCAAACTCTTGATCATAAAGTACGAACCGCCCATACACATAAGGAACACGACCAGCCCCACGATTATTATCTGTAAATCAAACCCTGACCCCAGTTTAAGTTCTTTGTTTTCGTTGGTTTCATCTGCCAAACCTGATTCCCCCCCGGCCTAATTTGCTACCTCCGTAGGAGGCTACTGTACAATCGCTTGTCAAATCTTACTTCTTGAGATTTAAAAACATCTGTTTTTTTAAATTTATCATCTGTCCTGAGATCCGGGCTACAGATTCCCTGACCACGAACTTCTTGCCGGTGGTCAAGGTTATCACCGTATCCGGAGTCTCTTCCAGGTACTCGATAAGTTCGGGATTAATGAAGATCTTCTCCCCGTTCAAGCGGGTCAGCTTCAACATACCTCATTAACTCCCCCTCTCCCCCACCTTAATCCGTTATAAACTGGCGGCAGAGCGGTATCAAATCCCGCCCTGCCCACCGTCATAACTACCGTTTAAGATTGACCAGTTCCTGCAGCATCTCGTCCGAAGTGGTTATTATCCGCGAATTTGCCTGAAACCCGCGCTGAGTCACGATCATATCGGTGAATTCCTCTGACAGGTCTACATTGGACATCTCCAGGTTGCTGGGGAGAATAACCCCCATAGCCTCCTCACCGGGAGCCCCGACTTTGCGATCTCCCGAGTTGTTGGTTTCCTGATAGAGGTTACCCCCCATCGCCTGCAGCCCGGCCGGGTTGTAAAAGGTAGCCAGGGCCACCCGGGCCAGATTATCGACCACTCCATTGGAGTAAACTCCCATGATCATGCCATTCTGATCCACACTGAAACTGCGCAGCTCTCCGGCGGTATACCCATCCTGGTATTCCGCCCACCCGGTGAAGGAGGTATCATACTGGGTTAAACCCCTGAAATCCAGATTGATGGGTTGAGAAGATTCTGCGCCCTCATTGACGTATTTGATCTCAAATGATGCCGCACCGGGGTCGTCCCAGTCGCTTACACTACTCGGAACTTCGGTAACTTCTTCTGTCTTTACCTTGCGCAGCCTGCCATCCTGGTCGAAAAACAAGCAGTAGGATACTGGTTCATTAATTTCAGTTTCGCCGGTCTCATCAGAAACTTCAACCGGTTCAAATTCGGGGTTGGTAGCCACCATCACCCGCCAGAAAGTACCGTTTATGGATTCTCCGTCCTCTACTATTACACCATCTCCGGCCGCTATTTTCTCGAATTTGAAATGGACATTATGCGGAGTACCTTTGCTGTCATATACCTCCCGGGCCGCGGTACGACTGACCTCATCCTCGGTAGTATCAATTATATTCGATACCTCCATACCGGCATCAAAGTTTCCCGCAAACTTGATGGTAGTGGTGGCCTTGGGAGGGGTGCTCTTTAATTCAGCAATATCGATGGGCACCAGGTTAGCCGCTATTTTCCGCTTACCTGTAGCCGGATCGATGGCCCAGGTTCCATCGGCACCCCTTTCCGGCAGATAACCCATTACTCTTAACCCGGAAGTATTAACTAGATTCCCTTCCGCATCGAATTCAAAAGCTCCGGCGCGCGAGTACACTATGGTCCCTCCATCATTGAGAATGAAGTAACCGTTCCCATCTATAGCCATATCGGTGTCCTTACCCGTAGGCTGGGCACTGCCGGGGGCGACAATGGTATCCACACTGGACAGGCCCACACCCAGACCTATGGCCTGCGGATTGGTGCCTCCCCGGGCATCGGTAGGAGCAGACCCCCCTCGAATGGCCTGGTAAAAGGCATCCTTGAATACCGCCCGACTTTTTTTGAAGCCGGCAGTGTTGACATTGGCTATGTTGTTACCTATCACATCCATACGCAGCTGGTGGGTACGCAGCCCCGATACCGCCGCATACATGGAACGCATCATGGTTAATGACCTCCTTGCTATTCCGATGGGGGCACATCATTCATTCCGCGCCCCCGGGCTTCCTCGCCAGAGGTCCAGCCCTACATTATTACAGCACTATCAATATTGGTAAAAACATTCTCCTTCAGGTTGGCCTCATCGACCGCGGTAATAACCGTACGGTTCTTAACGCTTACCACCAGGGCCAACCGGTCTATAAGTATCAGCGATTCCCGGGCCCCTTTGGCTCCGGCTTTGTCTACCGCCGATTGTAACTTCTGCAGATCACCTTCGGTTAATTCGATATTACGCGACTTTATCCTCTGCCGGGCGTGCTGGGAAAACTTGACATCCCCGGCTCGGAGCTTTTCACTCAGGATGGCATCAAACTTGCCCGGGTCCGAAGTCGGCTGTGATGGGTTGGCACCAGCAGTCGGCTTGATGGGTTGCGGAAAAAATATTCTGGATGTCATTCGTTTCCACCTTCTTCGCCGCTGTTGTCCTCGGAACCGGATATCGCTGCAGCCGTATCAGATATCGTATGATCGTCTTCTACCCCTACCCCATGTTCGCCTGTGTCCATTTCATCATCTATGGCTGCTGCAGTTTCTTCGTTTACTACCTGTGTTTCTTCCAGATCTTCGGCAGCTGGTTCATTCTCCTCTACTACCGGCATCCTCACCGCCAGCAACTGTTCCAGGGCCACCTTATTTCCTGCTATGTTCAGGTAAGGAACCCCGTTCTCCATAATTACCGACTCCACGATGCCCTGCTGGAGTTCATCTTCTTCCTCACCTGCGAACTCCACCTGTTTCCCGATGAGGGACACCGCCTGCTGCATGACCATGCTGCTGCCTAACAGGCCGGTAAAGTCAGCCAGATATCCGATTACATTCTCCAGGTTCTGGTTCATGTTCTGCATCTGTTCCAGAGCACTGAAATTGGCCATCTGGGCAATAAACTCCCGATCCTTCATCGGTTCCAACGGATCCTGGTATTTAAGCTCGGTAATAAGGAGTTTAAAGAAATCATCTTTGCCCAGGATGTTCTTATTAACTGCCTCGGAAACCGCATTATGAGAACCATAGCCGGTTACAGCACTGGTTTCCACACTCTCACCTCCTATACCACATAATCAACCTGCCCTCCCCAGCTGCCGGGATAATAAGCAGATTCCACCTCAGCCCCTGCTGCCAGTTCTTCTCCTGCCAACCGGCCCGGTATAAAACCACCGGTTCGGCTCTGCGGAGTAGTCTGCTCCCTCTCAAAACTGGATTGGCCGGAGAAATCATGGGCCGGCTGCTGCAATAAGTTGACCTCGGCTCGATCCAGCCGGATTCCGTTTGATTCTAACGAAGCCCTCAGTTGGGGTAAACTGGCTTCCAACAGCTGCTTTACCTGGTAGTTTTCAGCCATAAACCTGGCAGTTACCAGGCCGTTCTCCATAGCCAGCTTGATAGTCATCCGGCCCAGGAATTCTGGTTTTAAAATGATCTTCATCTGTGATTGGTTTTCTTTAACCATTACATCCAGCTTCTTGATCATCTGTTCCATAAAATCTTCCGGTTCCACCTGGGCCCGAAACATCTCCCGGATGGGAGTAAACTTCACCTCCAGAACCTGATTCTCTTTGGTCACCGGCAGATCCGAGTTTAACTGCGGGTCTTGACCCGGTACTGCCTCCAATTTACGGCCTTGCAAACGACCGTTCTCAAACTCCATCAAATGCCTGACATCAGCGGAGCTTTCGCTCTGGGTTTCAGTCCTGCCCGAACCTTGATGGGTGGGAACTGTTCCAGGCTGTGACGGTGGATCAGAGTTGAAATGTTCCTTCCCCGAGATGATACTAGCCCTCACAGTCTCGTTTTCCATAGGCTCTGCAGCCGAACGATCAGACCGTAAACCCGATGACCGGGGCTCTTCATCAGCCATAACCACCGCCGTTACTGATGCCTCTTTTGTTTCGGATGGAAGGACTCCGGGCACAGTTACCAGTTCTTCTGCCCTTACCTGTGCTTCGGCCCCCCGGTTCATCAGGGGATCAGACCTGTACGGTGACAGTTCATCTTCTGCCCCAACTACCGGGCCTGCAATGGGCATCCCCATCAGCGAAACGGTGAATACGGGCTGCCCATCCTCTATCAGGCCTACTGCGGGTACCGTTTCTGGCGTTTCCTCATTATCCGAGCCAGTTTCCAGGGAAAGTGTCTGCTCCACCTCTATCGGCAGTGTATCTTCTCTCATTTCTTGATTCAGGAAAATTCCTTCTTTCCTTGATACCTGTAATTCCTTTTCTATAGAGATAGCATCCCCCTTCCGTTCCTGGGCTGGGGATGAAGCAGACGGAGAGCCCTTCCTGCCGGCAGCACGTTTCAATCTGGCGGCAAAGAAGTCTTTTTCATTACTTCTGTTACCAGTTGGGCCAGCACGGCGAAGAGGAGACTGCGCCTTTGCTGGGCGTTCCATCTTGCGGGCCGGAGCCAAAAACATAGCTGCATCTGAACTCAAATCTTTCACCTCCTTTCTGCGAACATATAAATTTATTATTACGGCTCTTACCTGTAGTAAAACACCGCCGTAACCAAAAATAAGACTACTGCTCGATGACCCTGGACAGGTTACCTCTGATTTGGGCATACTTTCGTGAGATAAACCATTCAATTCAGTCAGCCTGCCACCCCAACAATCTCAGAATCGAACCCGGCTACCCGGCTACCTGCAGCATTTTCTTGGTAATAATAGCTGCCCGTTGGGGAGTCATCGCCGCCAGGATTTTGGCGGCATCTTCGGACTCCATGTTCTGTAAAATACCAATGATGGTCTCATCATCCAGTTCATCGAATACCGCTGCGGCATTTTGGGCCTTGATGGAAGAGTAGTACTGCCCCAATTCTTTATAAATATCTCCCTGAGCGGCCTCGGCCGCAGTGGTTTGCTCTATTGCTTCAGCTTCTTTCTGTAATTTAGCCAACTTCCCTTCCGCCTGGCGTTGTCTGGCCTCGGCCTGTTTCAGTTCCTTCTCCAGTTTTTGAACCTCCCGGTTAAGTTGGGTGTTCTCAATCTTCATGGCCTGGATGGCGGGATCCTCCTCCTGATCATCTGCAGTCAGCGAAGCCAGCGGGGGAATATGGTTGAAAAAACCGGGTGCTGGCAGCATTTTTAAGTAGATGAAGGAAAGCCAGACCCCGACTGCTATTATTAGCCCCAATAAGGTTATGACGGTTATTCGTAGAGCCCTGGCCATTCTGTCCTGTCACCCTCCTGAACCAGACTTGTTGTGAAAATAGTTTTACAGCCGCAGATTAATAAAAATAGATCTGAGATGTACTCAGCCTTATTGGAAGTGTGATAACCCGCTTGCTCCCGGACTCGTCAACTGCAGTACATCAGCTTGCCTCGGTGTGAAGCGGACCGGTCGAAATTCGGCGTCCATGCACTCAGTTCTCCCTGCTCGAAACGTCCTGTTTCTCGCTCCGCTTCACAGCCCTCGCCTTCGCTGTGTACTGCTACGTCTTCTCGTCAGGTCGCTTCGCTGGGTTAACACACTCCATTATTGAGTGGTGACACCACAGATATCATGGACGTCTGCTGATTTTTATAGTTTGAATCTTCGCTCAGACTGGTTCACCCTCCAATAGGTGGTCATGGCCACCTCATCGATCGCCTTCTGCTCCTGGCGATTGAACTCCTGAACATACTCATGCCACTTTCTTTCCCGTAATTTCTGCAAAGTCTTACGCTCGATCATGACCCCCAGCAGTTCTCCATGGGCCCGGTCTACCTCTACCTGGGCCAGGGCCACTTTTTCGGCCTGCTGCAGGATGTTATCTTTTATTACCTGCAGGTATTTTTTAAGTAAAATAACCTGACTTAATTCCACTACCTGTCGTTGGCTTCCTCTCATTTTTTCATAAACCGAACTCTGTTTCTGATGGAGATGGTTTAGTCGCGCCACCTGCAAACGATATTCTCGTTGGCATCGAGCCAGTTCCATGCGAGCGGCTTCTTCCTGTTTAACGGTGAGATCCAGTTTGGTCTGCAGCCGATATTCAAACCGTTTCACGAACCCTCACTCCTATCCTGCCTTGACCACCCGGGTCAGCTCATCAACCACTTCCCCAAAGCCAGCCGGTTCATAAACCCCCTGTTGTAGAAAGGATTCCAGCCCATCGATAAGACTGATAGCCTCGTCAATACGTGGGTTGCTACCCTGCTGATAGGCTCCAATGTCGATCAGATCCCTGGCGTCAGTATAGGTGGCCAGCAGACTGCGGAAACGGTGGGCAGCTTCCTGATGTTCAGCAGAAATAATATCCGGCATGACCCGACTGATGCTCTGCAGAACATCAATGGCCGGGTAACGGTTCATAGCGGCTCGTTCTCGACTCAGTACTATATGCCCATCCACTATCCCCCGTACCGCATCAGTTATGGGTTCATTCATGTCATCACCTTCTACCAGTACCGAATAAAAGCCGGTGATGGTTCCCTTTTCCGAAGTTCCGGCTCTTTCCAGCAGCCGGGGCAGTAGAGCAAATACTGAAGGTGTAAAACCACGGGTAGCCGGAGGTTCACCTATCGCCAGACCCACCTCACGTTGGGCCAGAGCGAACCTGGTAAGGGAATCCATCAGTAGAAGAACATTGCAGCCCTGGTCCCGGAAAAATTCGGCAATGGATGTAGCCACAAAAGCCCCTTTCAATCTAATAAGAGCCGGTTGATCTGAGGTAGCCACTACCAGCACCGACCTTTTCAACCCTTCCTCTCCCAGATCCCTTTCAATGAATTCTCTGACTTCGCGGCCTCGCTCCCCGATCAAGGCTATAACATTTATATCGGCATTGGTGTTGCGAGCCATCATTCCCAACAAGGTGCTTTTACCTACACCGCTTCCAGCGAAAATACCGAGCCTCTGTCCGGTACCAACGGTATTAAGACCATCAATAGCTCGTACCCCTACTGACAATACTTCGGTAATCCTCCGCCTCTGCAGCGGGTTAGGAGGCATACTCATCACCGGGTACACCGCTTCAACCTGCCAGGATCCTTTTTGGTCAATAGGCTGACCCAGTCCATCGAGTACCCGGCCCACCAGTCCATGCCCTACCGGTACCGTTAGCTTACGTCCGGTAGCGATGATTTCACTGCCGGGCCCCACCCCTTCTACTTCTCCCAGAGGCATAAGCAGAGTCTTCCGGCCCCGAAATCCCACCACTTCACAGGGCAAATGGAGAGATTTCAGAGCTGGATCCCGAATTACGCACAACTCTCCCAGACCGACCCGAGGACCGTTTGATTCCACGGTCAGTCCCACTACCTGAGAGATCTTGCCCTTCAAGGTAAAGGTTTCGGTGTTTTGCAACCGGTGCAGGTACTTCTTCAGGTCAAACCCGGTTTCCTCAATCATATCCTACAACTTCTTCCAACAAAGCCTCGCCTACATTGTGCATCCGGGTCTCTAACTGGCCGTCAATAGCACCTGCTTCACTATCAATTAGAAATCCACCTGGTTTAACCGCCTCATGCGGCTGTATTTTAACCACTTCCGCCCCTGACCCAAAAGCATTAAGATGATTCTCGTCTATGGTCATCCCCTTAAAATCCTCCGAATTGACCAGAACCTTTACCGAATCGGCAGTCCCCAACATAGACAGGGCTTTTTGCACCAGGTTACTTACTATATCGGAATCTTTAACTTCCTTGTCCATTATTTTTGCAGCAATCGCCAGGGAAAGACGCACGATGTCCTCCTCAGCCGAGCAAATAATAGCTTTTTTTCGCTCCCGGGCTTCCTCCAGCATCCGATCACACTCTTCCCGGACCGCTCTTTGGATATTTTCCATCTCCCGGTTAGCTTGTTCCAGGCCCTCCTGATAGGCCGATTCTCTGGTCTGTTTATGAAGCATTTCCGCTTCCCTGGCGGCCCGGGCCTTAATTTCTTCCGCTTCACTGCTGGCATTTTCGATAAGGTCTGCTGCCTCCACCCGAGCTTTATCCAGCAGATCCAGCACCATTTCCTCGGTTTCCTGAATGATATTGCGGGCCTCGATATCGATATCAACCACCCCGGTATTTTCTACAGCGGTCGGCTCTTCTATGATTTCATTGAAGTTATCGAGAACCCTGGGCTCGTCCAGTAACAGTTCATCGGATTTGATTATCCTAGACAATGATTTCATCCCCTCCACCCCGGGCTACTACAATTTCTCCGGCTTCCTCCAGCTTACGAATGACGTTCACCACACGCTGCTGGGCCTCTTCTACATCCCGTAAGCGTACCGGACCCATGAATTCTATATCTTCTTTTAACATCTCCGAGGCCCGTTTTGACATATTGTTATAGAGCTTACGCTCTACTTCATCACTGGCCCCCTTGAGTGCCAGGGCCAGATCTTGCGATTCTATCTCCCGCAGTACCCTTTGGATAGAACGGTCATCTATGGCCACTATATCTTCAAATACAAACATCAGCTTCTTGATTTCCTCGGCCAACTCTGGATCCTGTACCTCAAGTGCTTCCATAATGGTTTTCTCCGTAGCTCGATCCACCCGGTTCAGGATCTCCACCACCGATTTTACTCCCCCGGCACTGGTTACCTCCTGAGGAGCTACCGACGAAAGTTTGCGCTCCAGGACTTTCTCCACTTCTTTAACCGCCTCAGGGGAGGTATTATCCATCAAGGCAATCTTTTTCGCCACTTCGAACTGCTTTTCTGCCGGTAAAGCAGAAAGGATAATGGCCGCTCTCTCTGAATCCAAATAAGCCAGAACCAGGGCTATGGTCTGAGAGTTCTCAGCCTGAATAAAGTTAAGTAAGTGCGCCGGTTCCGTTTGCCGCGCAAAATCGAAAGGCCGCACCTGCAAAGAGGCCGAAATACGGGATATGATTTCGACTGCCTTGTCACCGCCCAGGGCCTTCTCCAGTATCTCTTTAGCATAATTAATACCACCCTGAGCTATATACTGACTGGCCAGAGCCATCTCATAAAACTCACGGTAAATATCTTCGGCCCGTTCCTGAGGTACTCTTCTAATGTTAGCAATCTCCAGGGTAAGCTGTTCAATCTCGCTCTCATTCAAGTGTTTGAAAATGCGCGATGATTTTTCCGGCCCCAGAAACACCAGGAGATTGGCTGCTTTTTGTCGACCATTAAGTACAGGGGAACGCGACATGGTATCACCTCGTATCCTCCAAC
>JAAZLJ010000132.1 GCA_012799365.1 Syntrophomonadaceae bacterium
ATGACGGATATTGGTGAACTGCGAGCAGCTGTGATAGCGGCGCGGGAAAATACCAGCTTACCCATCATAGCTCACCTTACTTTTGAGCATGACGGTCGCACCATGATGGGAACTGACCCCACTACAGCGGTTATAATTCTAGAAGCACTGGGGGTAGTGGCTATGGGGGCCAACTGCTCCGGGGGAGCGCCGGAACTGCTGCCGGTGATCGAAGAAATGGCTGGGGTTACCAGCTTGTACTTATCGGTAGAGCCCAATGCCGGACTGCCCCGGTTGGAGGGAGGATGTACAGTTTTTCCTCATACCCCGGAGATGATGGCTCAGTATGCTGTACAGCTGAGGGAAGCCGGTGCCAATATAATTGGTGGATGCTGTGGAACTACCCCGGCTCATATTCGGGCTATGGCAGAGGCTTTAAGGGGTATGTCTCCAAAAACCAGGAGGGTTCAGCCTCGGCGGGGTTTAGCTTCTCGCAGTCGATTGGTTCTGGTCACCGGGCAGAACCCGAATGTATTTATTGGAGAACGGATTAATCCTACTGCCCGCAAGAAACTAAGCCAGGAGATTAAAGCCGGGCGTATGGGGATGGTGATTGATGAAGCTCGTAAACAAGTGGCAGCCGGAGCTCCTATTTTGGATGTTAACATGGGGGTACCGGGGATTGATGAGCCAGCCACTATGCGTAGAGCGATTCTGGAGATTCAGACCAGTCTGGATGTTCCACTTTCTATTGACTCAACTGATCCGGAGGCGGTGGAGGAGGCCCTGAAGGTATTCGTGGGGCGGCCGCTGATTAATTCCACTACCGGCGAAGCCAGGGCTATGGAGCGTATTTTGCCCCTGGCCCGGAAATACGGAGCCGCGGTTCTGGGTCTTTGCCTGGACGAAACCGGCATCCCGGCCAGTGCTGAAGGCAGGCTGCAGATCGGCAGGCGCATTCGAGATACTGCGCATGAATACGGGCTGCGGGATGAGGATATTTATATCGATTGCCTGGTGCAGACTGCCAGTGCTGAACAGGGACAGGTAATGGAGACCATCCGCTGTCTGAATATGATCAAAGAACAGCTGGGTCTGGGGACCGTTCTGGGTATCAGTAATGTATCCCATGGCCTGCCGGCCCGGGAACTACTGAATTCCACCTACTTGGCTATGGCCTGGTTGGCCGGGTTAGACCTGCCTATTATCAACCCGTTTGATACCCGCATCCGGGAAACCAACCGGGCAGCGGCGGTACTGCTGAATCAGGATCCACGTTCAGCCCGGTACATTGAGGAGTTTAGAGATTGGTCAACTGCGGAGCGGGTAAGAGAGGAGCGTTCCTGGGTCTGTCAGCAGTGCAATATTCCTGTCTTGCTGTCAACAACTTCGCCCACTCAACCACCGGTCACTGAGGAAAAATCTTCACCTTCGGTTAAAGGAGAAGCGGGCACGGAAGGTGCCGACCTAGGAATTCACAGCCAGATTCGTCAGGCAGTGATCAAAGGGGAAAAAGAAAAACTGAACGAATTGATCAGCGAAGCCCTGAACGCGGGGGAGGAACCTACGGATCTGCTCAACCTGGCCCTTATCCCCGGTATTGAGGAAGTGGGGGAATTGTATGAGAAGAAACGGTATTTTTTGCCCCAACTGATGCAGTCGGCTG
>JAAZLJ010000133.1 GCA_012799365.1 Syntrophomonadaceae bacterium
TCGGTCAATGGCACAGATTCCCCTTTCACAGATGTGGGACATTCTTTTGTTTTTTGACGTAGATGAGCGCTGATTATTATGATTTGCGCTTGATTTCTTTTAATTATTTTGACGCCGAGAACGCAGATGGACGTAGATAATACTAAAAATATAAAATAACTCTGAAAGGAGTGTGGCACCCAGCGCAACAACCTGCGAAGTCAACCAGGTTTCGACAAGTGTCGGCGGAATCGAAGGCGTAGCCTGAGCGCCGACCAAAACCGACGACGTTTCAGCCCATTATTTACTGGTCAATTCTGTTTTCATCGTCTGATGGTGCTATCTTCGGTATCATGGACGTCTGCCGTGACTTATCCTTACGAAGGCCTAACGCGAAAGCGACCTCCAGACCCGGGCCAGGAATCCCACCTCGGGCTCGGGAAGCACCGGTTCTACCATTTCGCCGGCGATGATACGCCGGGGATTGATGGAAAGAACGGTCTGAGCAAACTCGGCTCCCCAGCGGGCTTCGATTTCCTGAGCTGCAGCGGCTGTGGCCGGAGAGCGACCGCGGGTGGAGTGGGCATCGGAGGCCACCACCTGGGCGGTACCGGTTTCCAGCATGTTAAGGGCGGTGCGTTTAACGGTCTTGCCAAACCGCCCCTGGATACTGCTTGTAGTAACCTGGGCCAATACCCCGCGCTGCACCAGACGGAATAACCTCTCCGGGTTCCGAATTAATCCCGGGTTTCTTTCCGGATGGGCGATAATGGGAACCACCCCTTGCAGCTGGATCTCGTACAGAATTTGTTCCGTATGATCGGGAACCAGGGAAAAGGGCAGCTCCACCAGGAGATAGCGTCCGGTATCGTTTATGGTCACCAGCTGGCCCTGATTCAGCCGCTGGGGAAGATCAGGTTCCAGCCGATACTCGGCTCCGGGCAGTATGGGCAGGGGTATACCTTCCTCCGCCAGATAGCGGTTAAGGACATCCACTTCTTCCCGAATAAGCTCGGGTGGATTGTCATAAAGGCCGCTGACCACGTGCGGAGTGGCTGCCAGGGCCGAGACACCGTCGGCGACGGCGATGCGGGCCATTTCCAGGGCCTCTGCGAGCGATTTGGCTCCGTCATCGAGGCCGGGCAAAATATGTGTATGTATGTCAACCATACGGATCTCCCCATTTTGTTTTTGATTGTCTTTGACTGTTTTTGACGCTGATTTATTATGATTTAAAAATATTCAATAGACAGAGATACGGAGTATTGCGGTGGTAATCCCCGGTGATTCGAACCTGCTATCTTTCCACGCATATTCACCCTGTGGGGGAGCAAAGAATCTTTTGCCTTCGATTCGAACCTGGTATCTTTCAACATATATTCACCGGTGTTCATTCGCATTAGAAGTCAGCAGTAGAACCATACTGTTTATTTGAGCTTAACGTTGGGATCCAGGATTCGTAGTGGTTTCCCGTATTTAGCACCGATGGTTCTCAGGGTACGGATGTCATCCTCTGACAGTTTATTCAACAGAATTTCCCGAGATCTTATGAGTTCTTCCCGGGTACAGCTGTCCTGCCGTCCTACCCGATAGAGGTAACTGATTTCCTCGGTGTTCAGTTTACGCAGGATGATGAGTCCGGCCCGAACCAGATCTTCCTTTTCTACGGGGCGGTCCACCTTCTTCTGCACTTCCCCGGCCATCTGGCGGCCGGCCTGACCGTCAATACCTGTACCGGTGCCTGGAATTCCGCTCGCCGGGGGGATGCTGAATTCGGGATAACTGTCCATCCCGGGGTGAATATCCGGCTGCTGGCCTTCAGACGTTGTCGGGCCTTCGCCCGGAGTCTCTCCCCCGGGTAAAGACGAACTTTCGTTCTCCGGGTAGACGAAGAGGACTCCGGGGGTAGATAGAGCGGTAACCAGGCGGTCCAAACGGTAATTGATGTACAGGCCGCCGCAGGTTATCAGTATTAAGAATATGCCTATGGCTATGAAGAATTTTTCCTTACGTTTCAGCCCGGTCCGCCTCCCTGGTTAGTATAGTGGCAGCACCCTGAGTTGATACCAGGATGTCGCCGAAGATTGGCTGATTCCTTTTTCCACACCTGGCTGGTCACCGCTGGACCCAACCCCGGGGGGATTTTACTCACCATGGGGATAGTTACTCGCTGGCTGCCAGGTGAATATGCAGGTTAAAAACCATTACTGCTTACATCAATTTAATAGATTGTAGATCAGAGTAGCGGCTTCCGCCCGGGTGGCATTGGCCAGAGGAGCAAAGGTGCCGTCCGGTCTTCCCTGTACCATGCCAGCGGCCACGGTGGTGGCTACCCCTTTTCTGGCCCAGGCAGAAATCTGTTTCTGATCCTGGAAAATATTCAGTTGGTCTTCACTGCCGGTGATGGTTTTACCCTGGATGGTCATCGCTCTGGCTATCATTACGGTCAGCTGCTCCCGGGTAATGGCCTGGTTGGGCTCAAACCGGGTGGCACTGACTCCGTTAACCAGTCCAGCATCGGCCGCTGCGTTCACCGTGGTAAAATACCAGGCTCCGGCGGTGACGTCCTCGAACCGCCCCTTCAGCTGTCCGGAACCGGAGATGTCCAGGGCGCGCACCAGGAGAGCAGCAAATTCGGCCCGGGTGATTTGTCGATTGGGCTCGAAACGTTCGGGACTTACCCCGGCTACTATGCCGGCAGCCGCCAGTTTCTCGACATAATCCTGGGCCCAGTGCCCCTTCATGTCAGAGAATTCTACCGGTACGGGAGTAGTGGGCTCAATGCCGCTTTTGTCTTCGCCAGAGGAAGCCGGTTTTACATCCCGAGCCGGGTCATGAATCAGAACCGCGTACTGGCTGAAATGACTGGTGGAAAAGGTGACCGTGTGCCATGAACGATCGACTGTACCTTTCATAGCCACCCACTTGTTTCCACCCTCATCAAACCGATAGGCATCCAGCAGCCGTTCTTCGTCCGCCTTTACCTCAGAGGCCTGGTAGGGCAGAGTGACGGTTACTTCCTTATCAAAGTCCAGTCCCTGCACCGAGGAATCGGTACTGGCCAAAATCTCAAATATGTCGCCGGCCAGTTTCTGGCCCCGGGAAAGAGCGGAAACCGCCTTCGAGGCCTGGGAACGCTTCACGGCTTTGGCGCTCAGAGAGAACCGGGTTTGGTCTGATATGGAAATGACACCGACCGGAAGCTTGATCTTTACCGCGTCGAATTTAAGATGAAGTTCTTTGTCGGCTTCGTTAACCTTCTTAATCGCAGAACCGGGGATAACTATCTCATCACTGCTGCCGGAGGGCTCGAGTTCTATACGGCTGGCTCCCCGCTCCAGCTGATCCGAGATTTTCTGTTCTACTGTGTCCCGGTCGGCGGGGGCGCCTTCACCACCTCCACCGCCGCCTCCTCCACCTCCACCCGATGACTTGTCGTCCGGGGGAGTGGTTCCCAGCAGGCTGTCCGCGGCTGCATTACGCAGGGGTACCAGACTGGGGTGGAGTTCTTTTTTATCCAGAGTGTAGCTTATCTCCTCAGGAAAGCCCACGGAAAGGGCTTTAAAAATAACAGGATGCCAGGTAACAACTTCCTTTAGAACCGAGAACATACGACTGTTGAAATTGGCCTCGGTCAGGGATTCACCCCGACGCAGCTCTCCATCCAGGTCATTGAGAAATGACTCCAGATCTGCTTCGGTGGCCCCGGCTTCGTACAGGCGGTCCAGAAAAACCTGGCTGGTCGGGTCTTTTTTCAGGGCCTGGTAGCTGGACATGATATCAGCTGCCAGGGCCGAGGTTGGACCTGCCGGGGGGCAGAATACCCCCGGGACGGCTACCATTACCGCCAGGGAGACTGCCAGAAATATGTATAGAGGTTTCTTTTTGCGGTAAAACATTAATTTCCTCTCCTTATGTCGAACTATCAGTTATCATCTGGCTGTTTCAGCCTGTAAGAAAACAAAGGAAAGCCCCCCCGGATCAAGCCCGGCTTCTCCGGGGGGGCTGTACCCCATGTTAAATTTTCATCGGTTATCTATAACTGAGCCGGTCCACATCAAAAACCGGACTGTTCACGGGCATTAACCCTGATTGGGTCCTTTGACTGCGTTATTTGATGGCCCGCATGATTATAGTGGCAGCTTCCGCCCGCGTGGCATTGCCCTGGGGTTGGAAACTTCCATCGGGATAACCATTGATAATTCCCGCTTCAGCGGCAGATGCTACTGCTTCTTGGGCCCAGTCTGATATTTCTGCACTGTCGGTAAAGACTGGAGCCTGGTCACTGGCGGTCAGGTTGGCCGCTCTGGTTACCATTACCGCTACCTGTTCCCGGGTAATCAGGTCATTGGGACCAAACTTCTGGTCGCTGTAGCCTTTGATTATCCCGTGAGCATTGGCTGTGGCTATATCGTCTTTAGCCCAATGAGAGGCAGTGTCCTCAAATACTTTGCCGTCTTTGGCTTCCAATTCAAATGCCTTCACCAGAACCTTGGCGAATTCCGCCCTGGTGATGGTCCGGTTGGGCTTGAAGGTCTGATCCGGGTAGCCAGCGATAGCACCTTTATCTACCAGGGCCTTGATGCTGGCTTCCGCCCAGTGTCCCGCTATGTCGGTAAGAACCACCGGGGTCGGAGGTACTTCTTCCACAGAAGTTACTGCAATTACGGCAAATTTGGTGAAGTGTTTGGTTTCACCGCTGACGGTGGCTTTTTCCTTATCTACTTCGATGTTATCCAGTAGGTTCCAGGTCTTGCTGGAGGAGTCGTACCA
>JAAZLJ010000134.1 GCA_012799365.1 Syntrophomonadaceae bacterium
CCTGATAGCTTCCAATAAAAGCTGGGCACGATTCTCACTGCCGGGCATATTTTTCCATCTCCTCCCACAACTTCTGGCTCTCCAGTGCCCATTCTTCATCCACGATTTCCATAGCAAACCCGGCATGTATCAGAACGTATTCCCCCACCCTGACCTGAGGCGTAAGCATCACGCTAATGGTAGTCAAATTACCGCTGACATCCACCCGCGCCTGATTCCCATTTATAAGTTCTATTACCCGTCCCGGAACTCCCAAACACATTATAATTCCACCTCACTCGCAATTACGGCCTGCCCCAGCGATATACCCCCATCACCTGGTGGTACCTGCTGGTGATGATAGGGAATAAACTCGGTTTCAAGTAACCTTTGTACCAATCTTAACAAAAGTATCTGGTTGTGAAAAACCCCTCCACTCAATACCACCCGATTCAACCCCGTCTCATCCCGTACCCGTTTCAGTACCCCGGTTATCATCTCCACCAGAGTGTTATGGAATTTGCCGGCCATGGTTTCTACCGGCTGTCCCTGCTGCAGATCGGCTGCCAGGCCGTGCCACATCGGAAATACATTCAATAACCACTGACCATCCTGCCGCTCCAGTTCATAATCATAGTAACCCCCAACCGACCTATCAGCTATCGCTTCCAGTTCTATCGCCGCCTGGCCCTCATAACGATTCAGACTGCAAACCCCCAGCAGAGCCGCTACCGCATCAAAGAGCCGCCCACAGGAAGAGGTGGGAACCACCTGCAAGCCCTTGTTTACCTGCATCCAAACCACCTGTTTTTCCTCCCGACCAAGAGCCGGCAAATACCTTTCCGCCAGTTCCAGGCCTTCCTCTCCCCACGCCTGCAAGAGGTAAACCAGGGCCATACGATAAGGCCGCCGTATGGTCAGATCACCTCCGGGCAAAGGTACATACCCAAGGTGCCCCAGGCGTTGGAAACTATGATAATCCCCCTGTAATATTTCGAAACCCCACACCGCACTGTCGGTGCCCCAACCGGTACCGTCACAGATAACACCCAGTACCTCACCGGTCAGACCGTTGTCCACCATAGCGGCCGCCAGGTGAGCATAATGGTGCTGAACTGCCACCTGCTTAATTCCGGTTTGCTCCCGAGCCCACCGAGTAGTTTGATAATTCGGATGCAGGTCGTGAGCTATTACCTCTGGTTCTACATCCAACATCTTTTTAAAACGGGGAATGGCATCCAGAAACTTGCAATAATTATGATAATGGCTCAGGTCTCCCCAATGCTGACTCAAAAAAGCCTCCCCATCCCTGGTCATACAGAAGGTGCTTTTCATCTCCCCACCCAAAGCTAGAACCGGCCTGGTCTTGACCGGCAGCTCAATACCCAAAGGCACAAAACCACGTGCCCTGCGCAATAGCTGGGGAGTAAGGAGAGGAGTAACCCGCATTACCGAGTCATCACACGGGTTAAAAATCTCCCGGTTATGGAGGAGGAAAAAGTCAGCTACTTCTGACAGCTTCTCCATTGCCTCCTGGTTATTGATAATTAATGGTTCATCACTGATATTAGCACTGGTCATGAGCAGTAGTTCCAGTTCATCATCAAACAAAAGATAGTGCAGGGGAGTATAAGGTAACATAACCCCCAGAGTGCTTATGCCTGGATGGATCAGTTCATCCGGCAGCCAGGAGTCGTCCTTTCGCTCCAAGATCACAATCGGGGCCTGGGGCGAAGTCAGCCATTTGCGTTCTATATCATTGATCAAACAATACCTGTCAGCCACTTGCAAATCCCGGGCCATTACCGCAAAGGGCTTGGCATTCCGGTGCTTGCGCTGACGCAAATTCTTTACCGCATCAGCACTGGCCGCATCAGCCGCCAGGTGAAAGGCACCTAACCCCTTTACCGCCACGATATAACCCTGTTTCAGCAGGGTAACTACTTTTTCTTTAACCTCGCGACCCTGCCTATCCACCAATGTAGTATAAGGACCACACACCGGACAAGCATTGGGCTGAGCATGAAATCGACGGTGCAGCGGGTTCTCATACTCTTGCCGGCACTCCCGACACATAGGGAACGGGGCCATGGTAGTCTGAGCCCGATCGTAAGGAACGTCCTTTATAATAGTGAACCGGGGTCCACAGTTGGTACAATTGGTAAACGGATAGCCCCGGCGGCGGTCAGACGCATCCATTACCTCCCGCTTACAATCCTCACAAATAGCAATGTCAGGCGAGATCATAACCGCTTTATCTGCTTCACTTTCGCTGTGCCGAATACTGAATTCCTCGAAACCCCGTGGTTCTATGGCCTTTAATTCACAATTACGAATCACGGCCAGAGGAGGCGGAGACTCTACCATAATATGGGCAAACTCCTGCAGCTCATCCCGGTCTCCCTCAGCTTCAATGACCACCCCGGCCGACGAGTTGAGCACCCATCCCTTGAGGTGGTACTGCTGGGCCAGTCGATATACGAAGGGCCGAAATCCAACACCCTGTACAATGCCGGTTATTCTGATCTGGTAGGCAGTCAATTCTCCTGCCATATCTCGTCGCCTACTTTCTAACTAACATCCCTACGCTCAAAAAGTGAATTAACCCGGAGAAACAGCCTCTATCCTGAAGCTGTGGCATCATAAGCAGGCTCCGGCCGGAGCCAGAGCCTGATATCTCCCATTTACTACTGGGATATTGTCTTTTCAATCTCCTGCCTTATTAATTCTACCACCCGGGGTACCCGGGCTTCAACCTTCGGAGTTAATTCTAAACCCCATCCAATTTCTCGAGGTTGAATGCCGAAGACCACCACCTGCGGGTGGTGGCCCAGCATATTGGCCATAGCTATCGCTTCGATGAAATGTAACTGGTGAACGGAAGTAGCCTCCTGGGGTTTAATTCCCATTTCCTCCAGCGGAACCCGGTAAATCGTACCCGGTTCCGCTCCGGCCTCGAGCGCATCAACAATTATCAGGTGGTCGGCCTGGCTAAAGATGTCCACCAGGTCATAGCTATGAGTACCCCCGTCAACTACCTCAACCCCGGGAGGGAGTTCCATCCGGGCCAGTTCATTGACCACATGGACACCCACTCCCTCGTCCTTTAACAGAATATTGCCAATTCCGACTACCATTATCCTTGCCAACTAATGGCCCCCCTCATCAGGCACTAACACTCTTACCTTCCTGGATGTCTCCGGTTTCATGAAAATCCGCCGGAATTTTACCGGTGAACATAGACTTCAACACCGGTATCCCCTCAGAAATATCCAGATACACGTGGACCACCACGGAAAGCAGGAAAAGCCAGGTAACCACATAGTGAATCACCCTGACCGCAATCAGCCCGCCCAGGAAAGCCCCCAGAGCCGGGAAAAGGTGCGGCTTATAAAGGATGAACCCGGTGATAATCTGTAACAGGACCATGATAAGCCAGCTGGTGTACATCATTTTCTGTCCCGGGTTATATTTGCCGTAATCGGGATGACTATCGGTCATGAACAGGTAGTATTTTATCATGCTGGGGAAATTCCTGGTATCCTTGATGGGTCGGAATACGATATTCTTGGAGTCCCCGGTTACGATAGCATAATAGACCCTTCCGATTACTCCTACCAGTAATAGATACGCCATACCGAAGTGCAGCATTCTCGGAGTATCCATATTACTGAACACCCGGAAGCTGTGTGGAGCATGAATGTAATACCCGGTCCACATCAAAAGTATTATTGATATCGCATTTATCCAGTGAAAAATCCTGATCCAGAGAGGATGTCGTTCTTCCATAACTTTCACAACTTGCTCCCCCCCTCAGTTAACCATAAACTCGGCTATTTGTTTCTTGTCAGGGGTCATAATATGGATAGCACATCCCAGACAAGGGTCAAAAGACCTGATAATTCTTACCAGTTCCACCGGATTATTAGGATCATTTACCGGTGTTCCAATCAACGCCTGTTCCGCCGCACCCGGCTGATCCTGCTCATCACGAGGTGACATATTCCAGGTAGTAGGAACTACGGCATTGTAAATACCAGTTCTTGCGTGTTTGATCTGGTGCCAGTGTCCCAGGGCTCC
>JAAZLJ010000026.1 GCA_012799365.1 Syntrophomonadaceae bacterium
CAGGTCGGTGTAATGCCGGCCTGTTTTTATGCGATTTTGGACCTGGGACGACTGGAGCCGGCCCGAGATTTCCCCCGTCTGAGAACACCGGTTATAAATGTTTTGTCACATTATGGCCGGTAATGCTATAATGCTATAGTGTCCACCAGAACCTAATTAATATCCATGGGGGGCGGACAGGGGGGTGAATGGTGGAGAGGAACAAGAAATATTATCTGGTCAGGGAGGATATCCTTCCTCCGGCCATACAGAAAACCGCTCTGGCCCAGGAACTCCTGGTCAGGGGTAATGTTTCCAGTGTAAAAGAAGCGGTGCAAGAGGTGGATTTGGCCCGCAGCACTTTTTACAAGTACCGGGACGGAGTCAGGCCGTTTTATGATGGGAAAACTTCAGCTATCGTTAATCTTTTAATGTATTTGGAGCATGAACCAGGGGTGCTTTCCCGGGTAGTTGCCTGTATAGCCCGAACCGGTTTCAACATCCTTACTCTCAACCAGAATATCCCCTTGCAGGGGATAGCCGGTGTTGCGGTGTCGCTGGAGACGGAGGGTTCCAAAGTTCCACTTGAACAATTAATTAATCAGTTATCCCGTCTCGACGGGGTGGTTGAAGTGGACATCATAGGCCGAAGCTGACGGTCATAATATTAAATGAACAGGGGGATGCTGCCTTGATAAATGTAGGACTCCTGGGTTGTGGTACAGTGGGGAGCGGAGTAGTGAAGCTGCTCGGTTCGAACCAGGATAGTATTGCTATGCGGGTCGGACAAAACATAGGAATCAAGCGGATTTTAGAAATTGATACCCATAAGGTTGCTGAGTTGGGGCTATCAGAGACGGTTCTGGCTGCCAGTATAGATGAAATTCTGAACGATGAGGATATTTCCATAGTGGTAGAATTAATCGGGGGAATTGAGCCGGCCCGGACCTTTATTCTGGAGTGCATGAAGAAGGGCAAGCACGTGGTAACCGCCAACAAGGACTTGATCGCGGTTTGTGGAGAGGAATTGTTTCAAACTGCTGAGGAATACCAGGTAAACTTCTATTTTGAGGCCAGTGTGGGCGGTGGTATTCCGGTTATTCATCCTTTGAAACAGTATCTGGGTGGTAATCGTATTAATGAGGTTATCGGTATTGTTAACGGTACTACCAACTATATCCTCACCAAGATGACTCAGGAGGGACAGGAGTTTGCCCGGGTGCTGAAAGAGGCACAGGAACTGGGCTATGCCGAGGCTGATCCTACCGCCGACGTGGAAGGTCTGGATGCTGCCCGCAAAATCGCCATTCTGGCTTCCATTGCCTTTAATAGTCGGGTAACCTTTGATGACGTTTACGTGGAAGGGATTACTGGATTGAGTCCGCTGGATATAGAGTATGGTAGAGAATTGGGTTATGTGGCCAAACTTCTGGCTATTGCCCAGGAAATCGACGGCCGGATTCAGGCCCGGGTACACCCGGCTTTTATACCCCAACATCATCCTCTGGCGGCCGTTAATGGGGTTTTTAATGCCATTTTTATTAACGGGGATGCCGTGGGAGAGTTGATGTTTTACGGCCGGGGTGCAGGACAGATGCCTACGGCCAGCGCAGTAGTAGGAGACATAATGGAGATCAGCCGCCAGCTTTACCGGGGTACGAAGAGCAGTGCTTCCTGTACTTGTTATATGCAAAAGGAAATCATGCCCATTGCCGAGTTGGAAAGCAGGTTTTACATTCGTTTGACTGCCAAGGATAGACCGGGCGTACTGGCTGCGATAGCGAGTGTTTTTGGTAATAGTGAGGTAAGCATCGCTACCGTATTGCAGAAGACCAGTGGAGAGGATTTTGCTCAATTGGTACTGGTTACTCACTATGTGCGGGAAGCTGATGTAAGGGATGCCCTGGCCGTTCTAAAGGGTATGAATATCGTGGCTGAGATCTGTACGGTGGTGAGGGTGGAAGGAGAGCTATAGGGTTACGGATGCAGAAGGAGTTGGCAGACGAAAAGGAGTTGACAGGTGTTGGGATTGATTGTGCAGAAGTTCGGGGGTAGTTCGGTAGCTTCTATGGATAAAATCAAGAATGTCGCCGCTCGTGTCAAGGCCGAGAGGGACAGGGGTAATCAAGTAG
>JAAZLJ010000135.1 GCA_012799365.1 Syntrophomonadaceae bacterium
ATAAGCACAGGGCCAATGACAGGATAAAAAGCGGTACTATGTACCAATTTGTTTTGTGCAAGGTATTAATTCCTCCTCTTCCCATTTATTTATAAGGCATGCCATAGCCTCATTTTAAACCAATGAATCAGGCCCTCTCAAACCACGCTCGACTTGCTGAGTCGGGAAATAAAAATGAGCGGTTGGATATGAACCGCTCAGCAGACAAGCTTATAGGACTCCACGGGTATGTTTCATATTATAATGTAATGGTACAATAAGGGTTAATAAACACAAGCTGGTATCCGGATGGAAGTACGAGATAATCTCCAGAGTACCAGGAGAGATATAAGAAAAGCCGGGTTTCACCCGGCTTTTCTATGGCTGTCAAATGATATTTATTTTACTCAGGCTCAAAAACCTATGATAATTCAATGGTGCGGCAGAAGGGACTTGAACCCCCATGAGCGTACACTCACTAGAACCTGAATCTAGCGCGTCTGCCAATTCCGCCACTGCCGCATTTTATCAACTTCGGGGCGGTTGATTATCACGCCCGCAAAAGCTATTATAGTACACCGTCGGGATATTTGTCAAGGGATGCGGTCAGTCTGGTTCGTGTCAAGATTAAGTCGGTAACCACACTCCAATGAATATGCTATTTTGGCGCTATTGTTGATTATACCAAGGGTATCAGGATGTCTGCTATAGAATCGGCGTTTTTACGTTATTTTAATTTAAAAGTAACGGTAACCGTAGATTGAACCTCCAGCTGTCCGGGTTGGATGGGAATACTGTCAGCTCCTCCTATCGCAGCCTCTTTTAACATCATGGTACGAGGTGGGGTAGTGGAGATGGTTCCCTCGCTAACTGTAACTATCTCTCCTAACTGCATACCCAGTGCTTTGGCGATGGCTTGCGATTTAGTTATAGCATTCTGACAAGCCCTGGTCAAAGCCAGGTTGGTAGCCTCGGTAGTATCAGATTTTAGATACTGTATGTTTATGACTTCGTTAGCCCCTGCTTTTAAAGCGGTGTCCAGGGCAGTACCCAGGTCAGGTATTTTATTAATAATAGTTAATTCGTTTCTGACCTTGTAACCGATAATAGTGGGCGGCTGGTTATCATTTTTGGTATCCGGATACGAGTACTGTGGCCATACCGTGAAGCTGGTAGTCTCGATGTTCTCTGAGGGAATTCCCGCTGCAATCAGAGCCTGTATAACCTGGTTGGTACCGGCAGAATTCTGCTCCTGGGCCACAGACAGCGATTTATCATGGTTTACGATAGCCAGAGCAGCTTTGGCCTGATCTGGTGTCTCGGAAACAGTGCCAGTACCCTCTACTACCAGTGTAGGGCCGGTACCCCCCACCTGGTTTTCAGCCCGGATGGTTTGGGAGCCCGGGAAACAGCTGCTCAAAGTAAAAAATGCTACCAGAAGGGTGGTCAACAATACATTAATGATCGGCTTACGTTTACATGGTTGCACAGTTCATTCCTCCTTAATCGTCAAACGATGCTGCAATGCGACCTAACTCTGTGGGAGGCAAAATCCCGGTTACCTGTATAGTGTAGACCTGATTATGTTGTTTAACCTTCCAGGAGATGGTGATTTCCCCGGGGAGTCCTTTTCGGGTGGACTGTTCCGGGACTGCCTTAGTCTTTAACAGTTCACTTTCCGGCTGCGGGCTGCTCTCGTTCTTAGCTGATTCGGGGGCTTCCATCGTATCTGACTGACAACCAGAGGGGGATAACATTGATATGGTTGCCGGAGGTTTTTCACCCCCTTCGGGTATGATGCGAAGGAAAATCCGGTTCCCATCTCCCTCGTAAGTAAGGGTAGTGATATTATCAGCTTCATTTTCAATTCTGGTTAGAGAATAGCCGGTCGGCATATAACCGGGGCGCGGTATGAATGGTTCGCGGCTGGTCAGGTCAGGGCGCAGCTCTCCATTTATATCTGTACCACGATAATTAGGGGCAGCTGTAATGCTGTTGTTAACGGAATAATCGGTCTGGCTTTTTACGGTTTCCGTATGGTTGTATGCATATTCAACCTGGGGTGTAGGTACTTCTTCCTGAGGGATCGGGTCACTTGCAGGCTTATTATTGCTTTCTACGGTCGGTTGTGAGTGTTCGATGTCCGAATCTTCTTTGTCGGCTATACCGACATCGGCTATAACACTCATTTCCTTTTCGGGTGAAGACTGATTTATGCCTGCTACCAATACTTCATTGGGTTCTCCGGTCCTATCACGGGCTGACTGTTCCATTACGGTAGAGCCGGGCAGGGGCAACAGGTTGGAGGTTGCCAGAACGAAGAATAGCAGGAATGCAGCAGTTACACTCGCTATAACAGGTAGCCTGTGGAGCCGAAAAAGTTCCATTAACCTGGACCAGAGGCCGACCTTACTATGGTGGTTGGTGATTGGCACCGAGTTTATTTTCTGTATCACTTCCAGGCTGAAACCAAGAGCTAGAGGAGGTATGTCTTCAGTATAACGGAGAGCTTCGTTTTCCATTTCAGTCATGGTTAGATTGTTGCGACAGGCCGGACATTCTTGTAGATGATCTTCAATCTGCTGGCGCAGTTGAGGCTGAACCAGGCCGTCACAGAATAGGTAGAGCAGTTTATCTACTTGCTGACAGTTCATCCTGTTCCCTCCTTTCCGCCTGTCTATGTAGCAGGATTTTACGTAATGATTTACGGGCCCGGTGCATTCTGACTTCGACATTTTCGCGGGAAATGCCCAGGCTATCAGCAATTTCCTGGTTGGTCAATTCTAACTGGTAACGTAGTACAATCATAGCCCGATAGTTTTCCGGCATCTGGCGAACTGCGTCCCAGATTTCTGCCATCAATTCTTTCTGATCGTAAACAGCAGCCGGGTCTTCATAATTGGCGGTGGGGAAGAGTTGATTGCGGTTAGACCAGGTTTCGTCAAAATTCAACATTACCACCTTGTTTTTTTTACGCAGGTGGGTAATGCAGGTATTAACCGTAATGCGCTGCAGCCAGGGTGGAAATTTCCTGGAGGTATCGAATTGATATAACTTGCGATATAAAGTGATAAAAACCTCCTGGGAAATGTCTTCTGCTTCTTCTCTATGACCGGTCATACGATAGGCGATGGTAAAGACCAGGCGTTGGTATCGTTCAATCAATTCTTCAAAGGCCTCTATACTACCTTGTAAGGCTTCGTGCACCAGCCTTTCATCGGTAATTACCGTCACGATGATGCCTCCTAAATCTACTTTCATATGAATCTACGTCGGTAGATCCCAAAACTTACATATTTCCACCAACGCAAAACCAGCTATGAAAAATTGAAACCGCAGATGGATGCTGATAAACGCAGATAATACTAAAAAATATAAAATAACTCTTACGGGAGTGTGCTAAAAAGTTCGGGGACTGTCCCCAGACTTATTGGTGATAACCCCGGTATCATGGACGTCATGGCTTTCCCTAAATATGGGTTCTTCGCTTGTAGAATCATACATAATAAAGGAAAAAGGAAAATTATAACCACCACCGAGAGCAAGCTGTGTCTTTGTTTGCACCTATTGGATACTGGTTCTAGTTTAACGCAAACCAGGCTGGCGGAAAAGATCGCAAAAAACCCGGTAATAAACGAAGTTTACACCGGGCACAACCAATCGCTACTTTAGATAAGGGATCATGCATAGGCAATAGAAGCTTCGCTCTGCTGGCGATATTCACGCATGAATTCGCGGCCAACCTGGATAGCGGCCATATTCTGGGGCATTTTGTCCAGATGTCGGCCGTTGAAAGTTTTGACCAGATAGTTATAGGTTTCAGTGACATCCACTACTCCGGTAGCCTCCAGCAAGGCTCCCAGCATGATCATGTTGGAACCACGAGAAAAGCCGGCCTGATTGGCTAGTTCCTGAGTGGGAATGGAGTAGGACTCGATATCCTGACGTTTGGTGTCTCGATGAGCCAACGAGGAATTTATCAATAATATACCCCCTGAGCGTACCACCGGTTCGAATTTGAGCAATGAAGGGTGGTTCATCACTACCACGACACCAGGATCCGAAACCAGAGGGGAACTTATCTCCCGATCGGATATGGTCACCAGGCAGTTGGCCGTGCCTCCCCGCATCTCAGCACCGTAAGAAGGGACATAAGCCACCTTTTTCCCTTCGCCCATGCCGGCGTAAGCCAGGAAAAGACCCATAGATAAAACTCCTTGACCACCAAAACCTGCCAGTAAAAATTCCCTTTTCATTTTATTTCACTCCTTCCGGAACCTTGAGCTCACCCAGAGGAAAAACGGGTGTCATTTCTTCTTCTACAAATTTAAGTGCTTCCAATGGATTCATGCCCCAATTGGTAGGGCAGGCAGACAGAACTTCCACCAGACTGAATCCCAGCCCCGCCATCTGGGTCTCAAAAGCGCGGCGAATGGCCTTTTTGGTCCGTACCACCTGAGCAGGACTGTATACTGCAGTCCTGGCTACATAAGCGGCTCCTTCAGCGGTAGCCAGCATCTCACAGACCCGGAAAGGGTGACCCTGCGCCTGGCCTCTTCCCCGCGGAGTAGTGGTAGTTACCTGCCCCATCATCGTGGTAGGTGCCATTTGTCCACCCGTCATCCCGTACAGGGTGTTGTTGATAAAAATAATGGAAATAAGTTCTCCTCTGACTGCACAGTGCACCATCTCTGTAGTACCGATGGCGGCCAGATCTCCATCCCCCTGATAGGTAAAAACCAGGCGATCCGGTAAGACTCTCTTAACGCCTGTAGCCACCGCCGGTGCGCGTCCGTGGGAAGGGCCGATGCCATCAAAATTAAAGTATTCGTAGGAAAACACCCCGCAGCCCACTGAACCGACTCCGACCGTTTCTTTCTGCAGGCCCATCTCATCAATCACTTCCGCCACCAGACGGTGGACAATGCCATGGTTGCAGCCCGGACAAAAATGCCAGGGTCTTTCTACCAGGGTAGAGGGGCGTTGATAACCTTTAGGCACTGACCTTCACCTCCTGCGCTTTTTTCTTAATCGCTTCATAGATTTCATCCGGATTCGGTACCAGACCGATACGGTTAAATAATTCTACGGGTACTTTATCCTTGATAGCCAGCCTGACATCCTCGATCATCTGTCCCATGCTAATTTCTGCGGTTATGACCGCTTGTGCGTGGCTGGCGGCCTGGAACAGGGCCTGGTCAGGAAAAGGCCAGAGGGTTATTGGTCGAAAAAGTCCAGCTTTAATACCGTCTTCCCGGGCCATTTCCACTGCTGCCCGGGCTACCCGGCTCATAATTCCATAGGCCACTACCAGAATATCGGCATCATCTGTAAGGTAAGCGGTATGGAGCTGCTCCTGACGCTGTATTTCCCGGTACTTGGCAAATAACCGCTGGCAGTGATTCTCCAGATCATCTGCCGGCAAGTAAAGGGTATGAATAATATTAGGCTTCTCCCGATTCTTCATGCCGGTGGTGGCCCAGGAACGATCAATGGGTGCCGGTTCCGCCTCAGGAAGAAAAACTGGTTCCATCATCTGTCCCATCATAGCATCACCAAAAACCATAACCGGGGTCCGATATTTTTCGGCGATTTCGAAAGCCAGTACCGTATGATCGATTAACTCTTGAACCGAAGAAGGCGCGAGAACTACCAGCTTGTAATCACCGTGTCCTCCTCCTTTTACGGATTGAAAATAGTCAGCCTGAGAAGGATGGATTCCGCCCAATCCTGGAGATCCCCGCATGATATTGACCAGAACTGCAGGCAGCTGCGCAGAGGCAATATAAGAAATGCCTTCCTGCATTAACGAAATACCCGGGCTGGAGGAAGCCGTCATAACTCTGGCACCAGCACAGGCCGCTCCAAAGACCATATTAATAGCTGAAACCTCGCTCTCCGCCTGAATGTAAGCTCCTCCCTCTTCCGGCAGCCGACGGGCCAGATGTTCCAGTACTTCCGACTGAGGAGTTATGGGATAGCCGAAAAAGTAGCGGCATCCCGCAGCAATCGCAGCTTCAGCCACAGCCTCGTTGCCTTTCATTAGAATTGGTTCGCTCATGCCGCTCCTCCTTCCACTACTTCGATTATCACATGCGGGCACATCATGGCGCAGATGGCACATCCTGTGCACCTGGATACATCGGTAACCATGGCCGGGTTATATCCCTGGTCATTGGTATGTTCAGCCATTTCGATAATTTTCCTGGGGCAGAATGCAACACACATGCCACACCCTTTACAATGCTGCTCCAGGAAATGTACTTCAAACACCGCCAGGACCTCCCTTGTTTTATTCATTAAACTTAAAACTTATCCAAAATTCCCTCAATTATCGAGCTAGATTCATAACTATCTATCCAGAATAGGGACGCTGCAGCCATTCCGGGGAAAGATAGATATCTATAGGAAAAATCGGTACCCTTTCCGGTACCACCAGTTTATCCTTCCATAATTCAAGGAATTTTCTTAAGACTGTAAGTGCCAGTACCGGACGCCCCAGTTTGGCTGCTGCCGTTTCCACCAGGTGGTGGCCTTTTATGACTGCCTCGGGGGTAGTACTGGGACCCAGGTTGGGGTTGCTAATAAGAGCATCAACTTGCATTCGGGATTTATGTTCGATATCCTTACACATACGGCATATGCCGGGCACATCCCGGGTATAAGGTCGGTAAGTATTGACTATCATAACCACGCAATGTTCACTGGCCTGTATTTCAGCTGCTAACCCACTCAGAGCAGTGGCTCCCAGGTCATCGCCTCCTACGTCGATTATCAGCCGCACATCCTGGCGGCGGCGCAGGAGATGGGGAATGCCCGGCCCGTAAATGGGAAGATCAGAATGGAAAATTTCTTGTGGCGGTACCACTGCCTTAATTCCATGTGCTGTCATTAAATCGCAGGCTTCGCGGGAACGGAAATAGGCGTTAATGATATCGAGGTCGGCCAGGGCAACCTCCTGGGTGTAGCTGCCGGACTTCCGGTTGGCCAGTCTCAGAGCCAGATTTATGGAAAACTCGCTCTTGCCGCTGCCAAAACCGCCGGTGACCACGGTTACCCTTTTTAAATTGTCCTCGAAATCCGCCATATCGGCTAACCCCTTCTAATAATCGAGTGGTCTGGTGGTCAGACCACCTCAAACAATTATCGTCTAGTATAGCAGAATTAACGCTGCCTGAACAGGGTTAATTTAGACCCGGGGGCAGGAAGTAATTGGTCTGTACAGAAAGTTATTATATAAGGTGAAGTCTATGCCGTCTGAACTACATCACCGAAGGATCAAAATAACATCTGGTTTGAAGTTGAATTAACCGCTTCGCTCCGATACTTTTCGATTGAGCACATCGGCTTAGAAATCATCGGAGAAGAAACTATGATAGGTAGAAAGGGTGAATAATAATGGAATCGTTCAGTGTTAAGACCTCCCGCAGGGAGCAAATGGTAGATATAACCTCCCAGGTAAGAGAAATTGTTTCCTCAAAAGGGATGGGGAAGGGAATGGTAACGGTATTTGTTCCGCATACCACTGCGGCAGTTACTATTAATGAAGGGGCGGATCCCAGCGTTCAGCACGACCTGCTGGCAGGTTTGGCGGAACTGGTGCCTCACCGCACCCCGTATTACCAGCACAGCGAAGGCAATTCTGATGCCCATATCAAGGCCAGCCTGCTTGGGTCTACCGTCAACGTGTTGGTTGACGGCGGTCGTTTGATACTGGGTACCTGGCAGGCTATTTTTTTCTGTGAGTTTGACGGGCCCCGTACCCGCCAGATCCACGTCTATGTAACTAATTAGAGATGGCTCTTAAACCCATTCGGTAAATGTTGTTGTACTAAGAGCAATTGTACGGTAGAATAAAAATAAGAGTAATAGGACTTGATTGCTCCTTAATGAAAAGGTGAGATGATGCAGATAACTCGTCAGACCGAATATGCGGTTCGCACTTTGCTCGAATTATCCACACTACCTTCCGATCAATTGCTGCCAACCCGGGTAATTTCCGAGCGCCAGGATGTACCGGAAGTATTTCTAAAAAAGACGGTACAGATTCTGGCCCGGGCTGGTCTGGTCATTACCCAGCGGGGTACTCAGGGTGGGGTGAGGCTGGCTCGGCCTGCTCATGAGATTACATTACTCGATGTAGTGACTGCGGTAGAAGGCCCCCTGGCTCTGAACGTCTGCCTGGCTGAGGGCTATAACTGTCCCAATCAGCCTCATTGCCAGGTGCGTAAGATATTGGCGCGGGCTCAAAATGCCCTGGTTAAAGAACTGAGTCGGGAGACGCTGGCAGATATTGCGGGTGAGGAGGCGGAACCAGTCTCTGATCTTTAACAAAAGAAGGCAAGTAAATAAATGTCTTGACTAAAGAGACTAAAATGGTGTACTTTATCTCAAACACCAGATTTATCATAGGGGGGTGACCCCTAAAAAATTAAACTTAATTAGGACAAAAGATATCCACAATATCTTAAGGGAGGAGGGAAAGCCAGGGACAAGCGGTAGTATTAGCTTTATAGTAGAACTCTAAATTATCAGGTACTAAAGGGAGGGGATTTTTCTTATGTTTTGTAACCAGTGTGAAGAGAGCTCCAAAGGTTTGGCCTGCACAGTAGCCGGAGTTTGTGGAAAGAAACCTCGGGTGGCTGCGCTGCAGGATGTATTGCTTCATGTAGTAAAAGACCTGTCCATCTATGCCGATGCAGCCAGAAAAGCGGGTACCAGTGATGCCGAAGTCAACTATTTTACCGATGAAGCCCTGTTTGCTACCGGTACCAATGTGAACTTTGATCCGCAGCGCTTACAGGGATTAATTAACCGGGGAATTCAGCTGATAGACCGTCTGCAAGCTCAAACCATTCAGTCAGGAGCGAATCTGGCAGGTGCGACTGCCACATACCAGTCAAACGCTGAATTGCCCGACCTTATCCAGCTGGGGGAAGATCTGGGTCATGTAACCAATGGCGCGGCTGATGTCGATATTCGTTCCCTGCAGCAGGTAGTGGTCTATGGTATCAAAGGGGTGGCGGCTTATGCCCACCATGCCCGGCTGTTGGGGCAGGAAGATGAGCAGATCTATGAATATATTCACCGGGCCCTGGCCGCTTTAGCTGATAAAGACCTGGAGCTGAATGAATGGCTGGATCTGGTTCTGGAATGTGGGAAGGTGAACCTGCGGGTCATGGAACTGCTGGACACGGCCAATACCACTGCTTTTGGCCACCCGACACCGACCTCGGTACCCCTGGGGCACAGGGCCGGCAGGTGTATCCTCATTTCCGGACATGACCTGCAGGACCTGTTCCGGCTGCTGGAGCAGACCGAGGGTAAGGGGATTTATGTCTATACCCATGGAGAAATGCTGCCGGCCCACGGTTACCCGGAATTAAAGAAGTTCAAGCACTTCTACGGTCATTACGGTACCGCCTGGCAGAACCAGAAAAAAGAGTTTGCCCAATTCCCGGGTGCCATTCTCGTGACTACCAACTGCATACAGCAGCCCCAGTCATCCTATGCTGACAATATCTTTACTACCGGTCCCGTGGCCTGGCCGGGAGTAGAGCATGTTACTAACGATGACTTCGGGCCGGTCATCGCCCGGGCTCTGGCTCTGCCTGGCTATGAATCTGATAAGGATCGGGGCCAGGTCATGGTGGGATTTGCTCATCAAGCGGTTCTGGGGGTAGCCGACCAGATCATCGAGGCGGTCAAGAAGGGTGACATCCGTCATTTCCTGTTGGTGGGTGGCTGTGATGGCTCCCGTTCCGGTCGTAACTACTACACCGAACTGGTAGAAAAGACCCCGGCTGATACTGTGGTACTAACCCTGGCCTGCGGCAAGTTCCGTTTCTTTGATAAGCAGCTGGGGGATATTGGCGGTATCCCGCGTCTGCTCGATGTCGGGCAGTGCAATGATGCCTATTCGGCGATTCAGATCGCGGTGGCCCTGGCTCAGGCCTTTCAATGTGGGGTAAATGACCTGCCCCTGTCCATGATTCTATCCTGGTATGAACAGAAGGCGGTATCCATTCTGCTCACCCTGCTCTACCTGGGCATCAAGGACATCCGGTTGGGTCCCACGCTGCCTGCGTTTATAAGCCCCGGGGTACTGGAGGTGCTGGTGAAGACTTACGGACTCAAACCCATAACTACTCCAGAACAGGACCTGGCTGATATCCTGGGATAAGACGCTTGTTTATGGGAGCGGTTGATAACAGGACCGCTCCCGCCTCTTATTAGAATTTCCTATAATCAGGCAAGAGACGGTAGTTTATGCACTGGATCATTATACTTTTCTTGTTGTGAAGATGGTCGTGGAACCGGGCTACATTCAAAATATTTTCTTCTTGATTAGAATCCGATTCTATGGTATATTTATATCCGCGCAAACCAGGGCCATTAGCTCAACCAGGTAGAGCAACTGACTCTTAATCAGGAGGTTACAGGTTCGATTCCTGTATGGCCCACCATCTATAAAGCAAGCAACCGCGGGATTTCCCGCGGTTTTGTCTTTTTAGTTTATATTCTTGATGCTGCAAATATTACTGTAATCTTAATTCAGCGTTTTGGCATATGTTTACTGCTGCGGGTACATGATAACCTCACATAACAAAAAGAAAGCTCTCCCAGACGGTGTTCGGTTTGGGGCGGGAATACGTTTTAACCGTAGTCGCCAGAGGGGTAATCAAAGGGTATCCGGATAATACTTTCTGAGGCCAGAACCAGGTTACCCGGGCGGAAGCTGCTACCATGATAATGAGATTGATGTAGCGCAAATAAGTCGTAATGGGAGTCGGCCACCAGGTTGGGTCAGGTAATGCAGTAAAAACCCCGTCTCCGGACCTACCGTTCGAGACGGGGCGATTTTTTGGTTTAAATTTTAGTGGAACACATTATGGGTGAGAACCTCAGTTCGAACCCTTGATGCGGAGGACCTTGTCTACCGTCAGCCCGGTCATATCAGCAATATCATTAACGTCAATACCCCGGTCAAGCATAGTATTTACCACTGCGGATATTGCTTCCAGTTTTCCCTCAGTCCTTCCTTTGGCCATTCCTTCAGATAATCCCTCAGCCCTTCCCTCAGCCCTTCCTTCGGTCAGTCCCTCGGCCCGGGCTTCCTCCCGGGCGCTATTCAATAAAGACATTTCATCATGGCGGGCTTTTTCTCTGATTTCGTAAAGCCTTCTGGCTTCCCGATCCTGGTTGATGAGATCCAGAGCCGTCATTGCTTTACCGATGGCAGGTTCTTTCATTACCAGCACCTCCTTAACC
>JAAZLJ010000136.1 GCA_012799365.1 Syntrophomonadaceae bacterium
AGGACGTTTCGAGCACCGAGGGCTGAGTGCATGGACGCCGAATCCTGAGGGGTCCGCTTCACACTGAAGCAAGCTGATGTACTGCAGTCACCAGTCCGGGAGCGAGCGGGTTAACCACACTCCATAACCGTGCTGTTTTCATTCTCTGATGGTGATACCTCCGGTATCATGGAGGTCTGCTATGAAAAGTGAAACTGCAGATGCTAATGAATCATAACGGTCTGCTATAAACATTCGCTAACCTGCATGACAAAAAACACCCAGTATCTACATCATCTATAATACTAACCGAGATACCAGGAACTTGCACATGGTATACATTTCTAACCGAAAGATTTCGTCTCTCATCAGGCACCCAGGATATTTATCCCCACTTCTTTCAGCATCAGATGTAAGCGAAATAAAGGGAGACCAACGACATTATAATAGCAACCTTCGATTCTTTCAACCAGTAAAGCCCCCAACCCTTGAATACCGTATGATCCAGCCTTATCCAGAGGCTCACCTGTACTTACATAAGCCGCTATTTCCTCCATACTTAGAGCTCGAAAGTATACCCGGGTAATTTCCGATGCAGTCAATAACCTGCCACTTTCCTGATCTATAACACATACACCCGTAATCACCTGATGCTTTCGATCGCTCAACCTGGCAAGCATCGCTGCCGCCTCAGACTCATCCCGCGGTTTACCCAGTACCTTATTATCCAGAACTACCACCGTATCCGCAGCTATTATTACCCCGGATGATACTTCATTCGCAACCGCCTGAGCCTTGGCCCGGGCCAATTTCTCCACCAATTGCCAGGGAGAATCACCCCGAATACCATCTTCGTCCAACTGCGGTCGGTAGATTTCAAACTTCAGGCCCAAACTCTGCAGTAAACAAGAACGACGGGGCGACTCTGAAGCCAGAATAATCCTTCGCAATCACTATTCCCTCACAATCGCTTAAAAACCAGATAAGCCAAAATAAATCCGATGATCGTAAAAAGGCTAATATTCAACATAAAACCAAAATGCAGGGTAAAAACCTTCAGATCCATAGTAAAAGTAGGCAGCCCTATACTTTGAGTCTTACCCAGACCGGCCACCGCCGGCCATACCCTGGTCAAGGCCTCTCCTACCCAGCCGCCGATAATACCGCCAAAGACCAGCAGCAATAGTAATATCGACCAGCTGCTCCCTTTTCTCGCCAATCTCCCTACCCCCGATATTTTGATCAAGTTTAGCATTTGACCCCGGTAAAGACAAGCATCACCCACCTGCATAAAAAAAGCCTCCCGAGCTGGGAGGCCAACCCGTAGATTACCTGGCAGTTCCATATGAAAGATAAAAACTTAAAAGCTCCAGATTTACTGATAGATCCACGTTTCTAAGTATCACTGATTCCGGAACCCTGAGTACGCGGGGAGAAAAATTCAATAGAGCCCCTACTCCGGCTTCGACCAGTTTATCAGTTACTTCCTGAGCAGTATCCCCTGGTACCGTAACAATGCCGATGGAAATGTTCTCATCCTTTACTCGCTCTTCCAGTACCGTAATCGGCTCCACAACGAGATCCTCCGCCAGTTTAGTACCGATCTTATCAGGATCTGTGTCCAATAAAGCTCGAACCTTGAACCCCCGATCGGCAAACCCTTTATAGATGGCCAGGGCCGATCCCAATTTGCCGGCTCCTACTATCATTACATTCCAACAGTTGTTCAATCCCAATATCCGCATAATATGGCTGTATAACTCCTGGACATTATATCCCACACCCCGGGTACCAAATTCACCGAAATAAGCCAGATCCTTACGAACTTGCGCCGAACTCACCCCGACCCCTTTGGCAATTTCTCCTGAAGATACGTTTACCACTCCCTCCCCGATAAGCTGGGTAAGGTGGCGAGAATATACGGACAGTCTCATCACTGTAGCCTCAGGGATCTTGAAGACCTTCATTAAACCTCTCCTTCCTGCGACTAATCCACAAATGAGCCATCGGACATTGTCTGCTAAAAATGTTTGTAAAAGTTGTGTTCAGCAATCGGAATACCCCATTCTATTATTATAAGGAATAAATGCCGGATTTTTCAACGATCAGTATGTATAATTATAAATTAAAAAAACCCTTTGCAGGGTTCATTTTAGAAAAATGGACTTATCAGTTGGTAAATGATTGCGGCCACCGCCCCCGATGATGGTATGGTGACCACCCAGGCAATAACAATCTGCTGGGCTACCCCCCAGCGCACCCCCTTGAAACGTTTAGCAGCACCAACTCCCATGATGGAAGACGACACTACGTGGGTGGTACTTACCGGAGCATGTAATAAGGTAGCCGTATATATAACCATAGAGGCCGTGAAGTCAGCTGCAAACCCGTTGATAGGTTCGATACGAAATATTTTACCGCCCATGGTACGAATGATTTTCCAACCCCCGGCCATGGTACCCAAAGCCATGGCAGTAGCACAGGCTACCATAACCCATAACGGAACATGGAATACTTGTAAATAACCGGCGGAGACCAATGCCAGAGTTATGATGCCCATACTTTTCTGAGCATCATTGGAACCGTGAGAAAAGGCCGCCATACAGGCTGACAACACCTGTAATCGTCGGAAATTATTATTTATCTTATGGGGAGGAACACTCTTAAACATCCAGAAAAGAATGGTCATAATTATCGAACCTACGAAAAAACCCGCCAGGGGTGAAAGAATAAGAGCTGCTAATATCCCTTTAAACCCCAACCAGTTAACCGCCCGGAATCCCAGCCCCGCCACTGCCGCGCCGCTCAGTCCCCCGATCAGAGCATGTGATGAACTGCTGGGAATACCAAAATACCAGGTAAAAACATTCCAGAAGATAGCCCCGGAAAGAGCCGCGATTAAAACATGCCCGGTTACCACCTCTGGAGATACCAACCCCTGGCCTATAGTTTTGGCTACCCCGGTACCACTCAGTGCTCCTATGAAATTAAGAATGGCCGCGATCATAATCGCCGCCCGAGGAGTCAAAGCTTTGGTCGAAACCGAAGTAGCAATGGCGTTAGCCGTATCATGAAAACCGTTGACATAGTCAAAAGCCAGTGCCAGCATTATAACCACAACCAGCACTAAAAGGCTAAGCATACTTTACGGCAACTCCTTTAAGTACATTACTGACATCTTCGCAATAATCCAATGTGGTCTCGAGATGTTCCAGTACTTCTTTCCATTTAATTATCTCAATCGCATCGTCTGCCTCTTCAAAAAGCCGCGCTGTACCGGCCCGATACAGCCGATCTCCTTCGCGTTCATACTCGCTAATCCGGTCACATGCTTCCAGCACCCGCTCATAATTGTCTTGCAATTTACGCAGGCCGGTAACCGCATCCCGTATCTCATCTGCAGCCATAACCAGGACATCGGTCAAGCCCCTGACATTAATGTCCCGGGGTCTTCCCGTCTTGTAAATAACAATTTTCTCCATGGTTCCGTGTATGTGGTCTATTACCTGATTTAATTCCTTGGCCAGACTGTAAATATCTTCCCGATCAAAAGGAGTGATAAAAGTACTATTTAAACGATCAACGGTATGGTCGAAAAGCTTCTTCCCCCGTTCTTCTGCCTGGCTCAGCAGTTCCAGCCTGTCTATCGGATTTCCGCCCTTATACACATACTCCTGTAAGATGCGGGCCGCATTATAGATAACATCGGCACTTGATTCGAAACAAGTAAAAAATACATCCTCGCGAGGCTTTACTTTGAAGAACACATAAGAGCCCCCTTAATGTCTTTTGTATACAGCACTATCGCCTCATTATGGATTATAGCATTTAGCCGACACGCCATTGTTAAGAACGTGTTAATTTCATGTAAAGTATTGCCGCACTGCATCCAAAATATAAAACGAACCCGTAACCAAAACGTATTCGTCGTTCCGGCACTCCCGCAAGGCTCGTTCTAATGCCTTTTCTATGCTTTCCTCGACCAGTACGGCCGGGAAAAACTCCTGGGCCAGCATTATTTTATCTCTCCAATTGCGACTTCTTTCCCCTCGCGGCCTGGTAATAACACACACCCGGGTCAAATCAGACAGCCCTGGCAGCATCTCACCGGCTTCCTTATCATCGACTATACCGCATACCAGAACCCTGGAGCGTGCTGGCATCAATTGCTCTACCGCCACCGCCAGGGCCCGGACCCCATCCGGGTTATGAGCTGCATCAATTAATACCAGTGGATCATCATGAACTACTTCCAATCGCCCCGGCCACTTTAAACTACCCAGGGCCCTCCTTATGGCCGTCTCCCCCAGTTTCCACCCTTCCCCCCGCAAGAGACTTATTACCAGCAGGGCACTGCGCAGGTTATCCAACTGATAAGTTCCCGGAAGAGAGAAGAACACATCCTGCAGTTCCAGGCCCAGAGCCTGGATATCCACGTTCCACCCCTGCAGATGGCATGGTTCTAAAACCGATAACCTAACGTATTCGGCCACCTTCCAAGGATGGGCACCCAGATTCTGGCACTCATCCATGATCACCGATAGGGCCTCGGACCCTATTTCACCGATCACCACGTCGGCACCAGCTTTAATAATGCCCGCCTTATTGTACGCAATCTCACCCAGCGTTTGACCCAGATAAGCGACATGATCCCGCTCCACCCTGGTGATAACCGCAGCCAACGGATACACCACATTGGTGGAGTCATAACGCCCCCCCATCCCCACTTCAAGTACGACTACATCCACCATCTCATCAGCGAAGTACCGTAAAGCCACCGCGGTCAAAACTTCAAACTCGGTGGGAATATCGGCTTTTTCGCGCTTCATGACTTCCACCACTGCCCTCACTTTATCCAGATAGGACAAAAAGGTGGTCCCCGCTATGGGCTGTCCATCGATACTGATCCGCTCGCGATAAGTGTGTAGATGAGGAGAAGTAAAGCTGCCCGTCCTGTATCCAGCCTCGGTTAAAACCGAGCTGATTATCAGCGCTGTAGAACCCTTGCCATTGGTACCAGCTATATGGATAACCTTCATACCTGCCTGCGGATGACCCAGGCCCTGCAGCAGCCGCTCGATCCGCTCCAGCCCCAGCTTGATACCCGGACCAGAGATATCTTGAAGATAATTGGCTATTTCCCGGTCAATACTTGTAGACGTTTGGCCAGCCCCTCCTTTTTAGCCTCTATTTCTTCCCTTTTGGCTTTCTCCTTGGCCACTACTTCCGCAGGTGCCTTGCTCAAAAAACCTTCGTTACGCAATTTACCCATAACCCTCTGCAGTTCCTTCTCTATTTTGGCCATATCCTTTTGCAGACGAGCCACTTCTTTTTCCTTATCGATAGCTCCTTCTACCGGTATCATTACCTCCATATCCCCCAGGTGTGTACTCAAAACCTGTTCCTGTACCTGGCCCGGGGTGGAATGAATAACAATATCAGCCGTGTTCGCCAGCTGTTGGATATAGCTTGACCCGCTCCTGATAATGTTACCCATGTTTTCATCATCGGTGCTTACAACTACCCTGACTCGCACTCCCGGTGCAATGTTAAACTCGCTCCTGAGATTGCGTACCGCCCGGATAACTGACATGATAGTCTTCATCTCTTCTACCGCTTCCGGCCACACCAGCTTCTCATCCTGCTCAGGCCACCGGTCAATCATGATGCTTGATTCTATATCCGGCAAATGCTGGTAGATCTCTTCGGTAATAAACGGCATGAAAGGATGCAGCAGGCGTAATTGGTCGAGCAGAACCCGACGCAGAACGTTTTGAGCTACACGCCGATCCCTGATATTATCTTCATCATATAACCGAGATTTGGTAAGTTCTATATACCAGTCACAAAACTCGTCCCAGATGAACTCGTACACCACCCGGGCAGCCTCTCCCAGGTCATACTTTTCCAGCAGGACGGTTACCTCTTCTATCCTATCCTGCAGCCTGGACAGCATCCAGCGGTCAGCCAGGGTCAGGTCTTCTTCTCCCAGGCTAACCGGCTCATAATCCTCTAAATTAAGCATAGTAAACCGCGCCGCATTCCAGATCTTGTTGGCGAAATTGCGGGTGTTCTCTACTTTGTCCCAATGGAAACGAATGTCGTTGCCAGGAGTGGAACCAGTTATGAGCGAAAATCTGAGGGTATCGGCTCCATATTTATCTATGACCTCGATGGGGTCAATGCCATTACCCAAAGACTTGCTCATCTTTCTTCCCTGGGCGTCGAGAATCAATCCGTGGATGAGAATATCATAAAAAGGTACATCCCTCATGAACTCCAACCCAGAAAATATCATCCGGGCTACCCAGAAGAATATGATGTCCCGACCGGTAACCAGCGCGCTGGTGGGATAAAAATATTCGAGTTCCCTGGTCTCTTCCGGCCATCCCATGGTGGAAAATGGCCACAGGGCCGAGCTAAACCAGGTATCCAACACATCCGGATCCTGTTCCAGCTGCTCCCCTTTACACACGGGGCAAACCACCGGTGTATCTTTAACACAGATTTCTTCTCCGCAGTCCTGACAATACCATACCGGTATGCGATGTCCCCACCATAACTGACGAGATATACACCAATCCCGGATATTCTCCATCCAGTTCAAGTAGACCCGGGTAAACCTTTCCGGAACAAACCGAAGTTCGCCATCTACTGCCACTTTAATGGCCGGCTCGGCCAACGGTTTCATGCGTACAAACCATTGTTTGGATATCGTGGGCTCGATTACGGTGTCACACCGATAACAGTGACCCACCGCATGCTCATGATCTTCGGTTTTTACCAGAAAACCCTGTTCATCCAGATCCGCCACCAACTGACGGCGGCACTCGTAGCGTTCCAGACCTTGATAAGAACCGGCCTCCTCGGTCATCAAAGCATCTTCGCCAATAACCACGATTCGTTCCAGATTATGGCGAATCCCCATTTCAAAGTCATTGGGATCATGGGCCGGAGTTACTTTGACGGCTCCGGTGCCAAACTCCTTATCCACATATTCATCACTGAATATCGGTATTCTTCGGTTCAGAATCGGCAGTATAGCGTAACGACCCACCAGGTGACGGTAACGTTCGTCCTTCGGATTGACGGCTATACCGGAGTCCCCCAGCATCGTTTCCGGGCGAGTGGTAGCTACCACTAACACCTCATCTGAATCTTCGATCGGGTACCTGATGTACCACAGGTTTCCCCGGGTATCCTGATGCTCTACCTCGATATCGGAAATAGTTGTATGGCAGCGAGGACACCAGTTTACTATATAGTCATCGCGGTATATGAGCCCCTTCTCATACAGCCGAATGAAGACCTCCTTTACCGCAGCAGAACAACCTTCATCCATAGTAAACCGTTCTCGTGACCAGTCACATGAACAACCCAGCATTTTCAACTGGGTGATTATCCGATCGCCATAGTTATTCTTCCATTCCCATACCCTTTCTAAAAACTTCTCTCGCCCCAAGTCGTGGCGGGACAAACCCTCCTGAGCCAGGTTCTCCTCAACCCTGGCCTGGGTAGCAATCCCGGCATGGTCTGTTCCCGGCAGCCATAAGGTATCATACCCCTGCATACGGCGCCACCGGGCCAGAATATCCTGCAAGGTATTATTCAAAGCATGTCCCAGGTGCAGCTGCCCGGTCACATTGGGAGGGGGAATCACCATAGAAAACGGTTGGCCGGAATCATCCAGCTCCGGAGTAAAGTATCCGTTATCCTCCCAATACTGGTACCATTTCTGCTCCACCTTTTTCGGGTCGTATACACTGGGAATTTCTCGTCCAGGTTTCATTAGTTCGATCCTCCTCGTTAACGCGGCCTGGCCTGGGCTTACCCAGGTCTTTGCTTCTCTAACTTATCTAAATCTACCGAAAAATTACGCTTTACGCAAATGTTTCGTTTCCAGAGCCGACATTTCTTTATGTAGTTTACCACAAGACACCTTCAGGTCTAAAACGGCATAAAAAAATCACGGATGATTTTAATCCGTGATTTGAAATAGCATCCATAGATACACGCAGATTGATAAAAACCAGACGCAGATTAACGTAGATTCATCAGGTCACTTCGCAAAAGCATACTTCGTTGCAAACCTCCATGATACCGGAGGCAGCACCATCAGGGACATGAAAACAACATATTTATGGAGTGCGGTTAACCCGCTCGCTCCCCGACTCGGTTAATACTCTCCTGAGATTGCCGTATCTTCAATGCATATTATTAGTATTATCTCCGTCCATCTGCGTCTAAATTTCATAGCAAAGTTGTTTTTAGTACTATCTGCGTCCATCTACAATTTCATGTACGGCTTTAATAACCGTATCGATATCTTCCCGGGTATTGAAAAATCCGGGACTAAAACGACAGGCCCCCTGGCGAAGAGTACCCAGAGTACGGTGAGCCAGAGGTGCACAGTGCAGTCCTGAACGGGTGATTATACCATACTTACGATCCAGGAGAAAACTCAGTTCACCACAGTCCATATCCTCGATATTGAAAGATATTACGGCTGTCTGCTGGCGGCTATCACCCGGCCCGTACAAAGAAATCCCCCTGATTTCCTGCAGCCCGCTTATCAACCGGTCGGTTAACTCCTGTTCATGACGACGAATCTGCTCTATTCCCGTTTCCATGATGAACCTTACCCCGGCTCCCAGTCCAGCGATCCCCGGGGTATTGGGCGTTCCACTCTCAAACCTGTCCGGCATAAACTCGGGCTGATAAGCGTGTTCTGATAATGAACCCGTTCCCCCCTCTATCAAGGGACGGATCTTCAGTCCCGGCCTTATATACAGCCCCCCGGTACCCTGCGGACCCATCAACCCTTTATGTCCGGTAAAAGCCAGCAGGTCTATGTTCTGTGCCTTAACATTCAGAGGAAGTACCCCGGCGGTCTGGGCCGCATCCACCATAAAAACTGCTTCATTTTGGTGAGCGATCTTGCCAATTTCGGCTATGGGCATTATGGTTCCGGTGATATTGGAAGCATGCAGCATACACACCATAGTGGTATTATCCCGGAAGGCCAGTTCCACATCATGAGGATCAAGACGACCCCGCTCATCACAAGGCACCACGGAAACCTCTACGCCGGATTGCTGCAAAGAACTGATGGGACGTGCTACCGCATTGTGTTCCATGCCGCTTATAATCACATGGTCACCCGGATTAAGCCAACCTTTAAGACCAATATTAAGTGATTCGGTAACATTGGCGGTGAACACCAGGCAGGAACTATCGTTGATGTTAAAAAGTTCTGCCAGAGCCTCGCGGGTCTCCAGCAGTACCCCGCCTGCCTCCAGCGTCTTATGGTTGCTGCCTCGACCAGGATTGGCTCCCATTTTACGATTGAATTGATCCACCGCCTGGTATACGGTTTCCGGTTTGGGCCAGGAAGTGGCTGCATTATCCATATATATGATATTCATAGTAGTTCGAGCCCCTCTTTGATTTGCTTCATTGATTCCAATAACGGTTTAACCAGATGACTATGACTCCACTTTCTTTTATAAATACCTTTCAGATAAATCCCCTGTTTAGCAGGTTCGGTTTCAGACTCCGTCCCGGCGACGGAAGCGGGCTATACCGCCGGTCGGCTCAATATAACCCCGGGTTATAATACAGCCAATATCACGTTATGTATATCTTAATTCTAAGTCAGGTTTCGCTGCAAGTCAATCGAATCCTAAAACAAAAAGGGCCTTTCCCCTTGCGAGGAAAGGCCAGAAGCACAGAGCTTCGAACATGAATCATGCGACAAGCAATGCTTGCGCAAGATTTATTTCTATATATTTATAATTGCACTATCTTTCATACGGAGTGACAATCCACTTCAAGCAGTTGTCCTTCTTGTTGCCAAATACGTCATAGCCTTCGAGCAGATCGTTTAACGGCTTACGGTGGGTGTAAAGGAAGTTGGTGTCGATCTTGCCAGCCTGGATGAGATTTATCAACTCGGGAATCCGGTTGGCATTAACCAGACCCATACTGATGCGGATGTTCTTAATCCACAGAGTGTTCATAGGCAGAATCTGAGGATCTTCAAACACACCGATAATGGAAACATTTCCACCAGGTCTTACTGCATCCAGGGCCATTTCATAAGTACCTTTAGCACCTACGGCTTCGATGGTGCGATCGGCACCTCTGCCGCCGGTCAGGTCTCTAATGGCATCGCCTACATTGACATTACCCGGGTTAAGACCCATGTCGGCGACTCCCATCTTAACCGCGGCATCCAGACGGTCCTGGTTCATATCCACAGCAATGATACGCGCCGGTCCCCATAACCGGGCCGTGATCATGGCACACATTCCTACCGGTCCGGTACCCATAACGGCTACCGTGTCGCCGGGCTCTATACAGGCTTGTTCGGAGCCAAAGTAGCCGGTGGATAGAATGTCACCCACGAGCAGCACATCATCTTCAGTCAGTCCATCCGGAATCGGGAACATTCCCAGATTGGCATGGGGTACCCTGACATATTCGGCCTGACAACCGTCAATCATATACCCAAAAATCCAGCTGCCGGTGGTGCAATGAGAATAAGTTCCCCGTACACAGTAGAAGCACTCACCGCACTGGGTAACACAAGAAACGGCTACTTTGTCGCCAACCTTGGCATTTCTTACAGCCGGTCCGACTTCCACTACTTCCCCGCAGAACTCGTGACCGAGTATTCTGGGAGTTTCCACTTCCGGCATGCCGCCATGCCAGATATGAATATCGGTACCACAAATGGTGGAAGTAGTAACTCTTACTATGGCATCATCTGGCTCAATAATCTTGGGTACGGGAACATCCTCCAGTGCGATTTTCTCGGGTCCGTTATAGACCAATGCTTTCATGGTATCAGCCATTTTTAATTTCCTCCTTAAAATTTGTGTATTAATTGGTTTTGCTGGGGCTACTGCTTCAGCCTGTCTCCTTCGCACCACCTCTTTTCTCAAGCTCGTCACCCGCCAACGCAGGCACAAAAAAAACCAATATCTCTGCGACCTATAAAAAGCCGCAAAAACATTGGTTTTCCCTGGAGCCACCCCGGAAGGTTTCTCCTTAATCCACCAGAGTATTAAGTTGGCCGGGTTATTCGGTTAATGACCGGTCAAATACAATAGCATGCATCCAGAAATCATTCTCCGGTTCCATACAGTAACTGCTGTGGATGGCCGTGGCCCCCAATCTTTTTTCAAAATACGGTACATTATCGATAGCATGCTGCTTTACTACCTGCATGCGGGCCGCTCTTACCACCTCGTTGCCAGAAGGGGTTTGCACGATGAACTTCTCCGGTTCGGTCAAAAAACCTTCGCCTCTTACCACCAGCATATCATCCCAGATCACCACTTTGGTATAATCCACCCCTTTACCCAGGGTACGCTTAAAATACTGTTCCATATAAATCTTAAACTCATGCTGCAGCTGCTTCCGCTCACGTTCGTTTAATTTCTTGTGACTGCTAATATTCACTACACTGCAGGATTGTTCTTGTTTATTTACTTCAGACGGCATTCTTGCTCACCCTCCCATCACCCAGAATAAAACCAGATATCAGATCAAGAGCAAATGAATAATTAAAAAAACCAACAACCCGTACGAAACTAAACAGCTTCGTACCAATGTTGGTTTCAATTGGAGCCACCCCCTCCCGGGTTTCTCCGCCCTCTACCAGCTTTTCATTCAAATATGTCTTACACAGAGTGCCGTAAAATAAATGACCGACTGACACACTGAAACCACTACGGTACCAAGTACAAACACGCCCCTCTGTACCGTCCTCTATCCACATCGTTCTGTGGTACTCCTTTCCAAATACGGGAGGCATAGCCGTTTCCGGTGCTATACCCATCGGCCCATGGACCATAGTATAAGCTTTAGATCCATAAGCTCGGAGTACACTCAGACTAATAATTCTTTCTTCCTACCCTCTATCATAGATAAACATATACATTTACATCAAGTACCATTCTCAAGCTTGGACAGCGGTTTGTAGGGATTGTACTTCTTTTCCCAATACATTCTCCCTATCACTAAAAATATCGCAGGTTCTTGCTTATCGCTCTACCGCGTTATCTCTTTAAACGCTTTTTGGCTTCCAATAGACGACTGGTATGAAGGGTTTTCCCTTCTTTCTGACCCGTAACAGTCTTCTCTCTTTCTCTACGAGATTTAGGTGCCTTCACCGATGGTTTCGGTTCCGGCTTAACGGGAAATACCACGGATTCCACGGCCGATTCTTCTCTCGACCCCGACCCGGATACCTGGTCTTTTCTGGCCCGCAGCCGGGTCAAGGTCGATGCCGCCCCAGTTTCCTCCTCTTCCTTTTTCATCTGTCCCCGAATCCGGTTCCACCCGGTCCGGAGTCCGGAGCCAGTTAAGTTCAGCCTGCGGGCGGCTATATCCAGAGGCAGCGATAAGGCAGCCAGTATCAGCAGCCAGGGCCACAGCTCCAGGCTTCCCCGTACTGGTGGCAGATTATCGGCAAATGCCTCTTCCGGGCTGCTCAGGATACTCCCACCCCCGGCACTGACCAACTGCTGCAAAAAACCCAAATCGGTACCAACCCGGCTGTACTCGGGCGAATAGGAAAGGGCCGTACCCCCGTTGACCGTTCCCACTATTTGCCCTTGCTGACGTTGAGTGATGTTCATTAAATAGACCCCGGGTTCCCGCACCGAAAAAGACCCCTCAAACCGCCCGGGAGCCGTGGGTTCGAGCTCTACCACCCGCCTTTCCAGAGAAGGAGTCACCACCGTGGCGGTGGTAGTAACCGCGGCCGCGGTAAGATCGGCAGAGTCAACTTTTATGAAACCGGTCTCCCCCTGAATGAAAGTATCCAGATTAAAAGCATTTTCCATCCCCCGGGGCAGAGTCCAGGATATAATATTACCCCACCACTGGTTGTAACCCGGCCAGGCCACCCAGGAACCGGCCCAACGGCCCCCGGCATCACTGGTAAAAGCCACGGTTCGGCCCAGACCGTACTGCCATCCGGCCAATACCGGATCCCCCTGGTGACTCACCAGGGCCACCTGAGCCGCCTTCTTGGGTGAAACCGCCACATAACCGTGTAAGACTGGCAGTCCAGAAATGCCCTGCAGGAGAGGGCTGGTCACCATTTGCGGGGCAAAGGTCTCTTCTACGAAATACTGGCGCAAAGCCATCATGGTCTCCTTGGTAAAAATCCGCGGAATACTGGCACTCTCATTGGTAAAATAGTACCTCCCCCGACCCCACTCGGCCAGCATCTGCAGCAGTTGGGTATCGGCATCATCACCCACCGCTACCGAAGACATGGTTATACCCTCTTTTTCCATACGGCGGGCCAGAAAATAGTAATCCCCGGCAGTGGCTGACTGCCCATCGGTCAGCAGGATAACGTGTTTATATTTGGTCCTGGCATCTTTCAAGTCTTCGTAAGCCAGCTGCAGGGCGGGGAAGATGTTGGTACCCCCACTCGCCCTTATGGTACCGATTTCATCCTGTATAGCCTCCAGGTCATCCACTGCCCGCATCTTGACTACCCATTGGGCCGAATTGTCGAAGGCCACCACTCCGATGCGATCCAGGGGGCCCAGGACCTCGGTTGCCTGCACCGCCGCTTCTCTGGCCAGATCCATTTTGGTATAGCCGCCGGCCATCCCGGACATACTGCTGGATTTATCAATGACCAGCACCAACCCCAGGCTGGGTATCTCCGCCTTCCCCCGCAGGTCCATGTTCACCGGCAGAGCCTTCTCTACCGGGGTTTTGAAGTAACCCCCCGGCCCGAAACTCTGATCCCCTCCCACCATCACCAGCCCCATTCCCAGATCCCGCACCGCCGCATGCAGGGCTTCCATGGTCCCTCCTCTCAGCTTCTCGGCCGGAACGTTGCAGAGAACCACAGTAGCAAAACGGTTCAATCCCGTCAGAGTGGCTGGCATTACTTCTGGAGTTGTCACTTCGACCTGCACGTCCATGGAATCCAGAGCGGTGTGAATGGCCCTCGCCTCCCCTGACTGCCCTTCTACCAGTAATACTGTGGGCGGCCCGTGCACAAAAGTAAAAGCCGAAACCTCATTGTTTTCCGGTATGGTATCCCGGGTGGGCTCGGCCACCGCCCGAAAAGTATGGAAACCAGTATCAGACACCGATGAGGTATATACGAAAACGTTATCACCGGGGACCACCTGCGCCCGCTCTTCCACCAGCAAGGCATGATCCTGGTAAATCCGCAATAATGTGGGCGTACTGACATTGCTGTTCACCCTGACCTTTATCTCAAATCGCTCATCAGCAAACAGTTTCTGGGGCACAGACAGGCTATCCACCCTTACCTCGGGCCCCTCTGACAACTGGAAGGGAAGCACATCTACTCTGACTCCACGTTCCACCAGGCGCCGGACTTCAGCCAGCCCATCCCCACTGTTCTGACGCCCATCCGACCATAAAACCACTCTTTTCTGCGCATCCTGGGGCAGCATAGCAGCTGCTACTCGCAGTCCCGTTTCTACATCAGAATAGTCACGGTCGACCAGACTCTCAATACTTTCCAATGAGGGAGTTCCGGATAGGGTTTGCTCCACCCGGGCATTGCCTCCAAATACCACCACTCCCGCCTTATCATCCGGGCCTTTATGACCCCAAGCCTCCTGGATAAAATTCTCCACCCGCTCCTGGCCCTGCTCACAACTGGCAGATAGATCCACCACAAAAACCACACTCTGATTTTTCAGGGGAAAACGAATCTCCAGCCCCGATAAGGCCAGCACCAGACTGAGCAGAAGAATGATACGCATAACCGTAATAAAAATGCGCCGTCCGCTGGCCAGATGAGAGGAATCACGGTACCAGAGATACACCGGATAAAAAACGAGTGGAAGTAAAATCAACATCAACGGATAATGGCAGCTAATACCCACGCCGGTACACCTCCCACTCCCCTACCAGAGTTAACAGAGCCAGCCCGAGCAGCCAGGGCCAAATTTCCCGGTTCGTAGCCCGGCGGGAACCCTCCCCGGAAGAAGCAACCATCCCGCTCCAGGGCAGGCTGCGAGGCTTGATATCAGACTCCAAATTGTCGCCCGGGTTTTTGGCTACCCGACTGACTACCTGTTCCTCTTCCATACACCAGGCGATACAATAAACACCCGATTCTGCTACAGGAAGAACAGCAGGAAATGGAGGTTCAAACCTCTGTTCCTCTCCTCCGGGATGGGTCAGGATAATCTCTTTAGTTTCTGTTCGGGGAGCCAGGCGAATAAAATCACCACTGCTTTCCAGAACCGCAGCGTCAGTCGGTTCCGGCAAGAGCCAGGCCCCCAGATTATTAATCAGAATGGGAAAACCGGTCTGCAGAGGAATATTGGTGTCATGCAGATCAAAACCCAGTACCGCCACCCTGCGATTGGCATACTCTCCCGCCACCAACAGCGGCGTCTTTTCATGCTCCAGTAAGGGTCGGGCCCAGTTAGGGCAGTTGATAGGACGAGAGCGGGCCAACTGCCAGCCTTCTAACTCAACATACTTCAAGAGAGGATCTTCACCGACAGCAGTCATCTGTTCGATAATACCGTGCTCCTCACCCACTTTAACCAGGGGGTTCCCGGGAGGAGGATTGATGACCAGCATATTCTGAGCTGGTAGCTCCTTCGGCAGCCAGCCATCAAAGACGTAGGCCTGGTATCCGCCCATTTCCACATTGAAGCTATCCGGAGTGGTCTTGAATACTTTCACCCCGGGAATCAGGGCCAGAGCCTTTTCCATAAAAATGTTGCCCTCACTGACCAGAAGCACCTTGCTCTCATCGCTCTTCTCTACTACCGCCCAGGCCTGATTATCCAGGTTCAAAGAGTCAGGCCGGGTAAGACGGGCCTGAACCACTTCGGTTCCTGCCGGCAGTTCCTCCCAGAATACATCCCGAGCCGCCCCCGCCTTCAGCTTGAGTTCCCGCACATCCACCAAGTTTTCATCAGCCAGGAGTTCCAGCCCCGTTTCTACCGGCTGGCTGCTGTAGTTTTTTATACGGGCCATGGTTACCGTTCGGGCCCCCTCCCCACGAACGGCCAGGGTCATAATGGCGGTATTATCATCACCCCGGCCGATACGACGCAGCTCTACCGGACAGGCCAGTTGAATCTTGCTCTTCACCGGGATCGTATGGCCATCGCTAAAAATAACCAGCAGCGCATTATCCTCCTCTCGGGTCAGGGAGGAAACCAGAGACAGAACCGCTTCCAGATCTGCATTCCCCGCCCCGACCTGAACCTGGTTCAGTGCCCGCCGCAATTCGCCCCGGTTCCGACTGCGGGCAGCCAGCACCTCTGTTCTGGTACCCATCCCGATCAGCGTCATTTCATCCCGAGGTCCCAGCTCATTGATGAGCTTTTCTACCTGGCGGCAGGCCTCATCAAAACGGGTAGGAGAAACATCGGTAGCCCTCATGCTGCCGGAACTGTCCAGAACCGCAATGACATGACTTTCTACCCCACCGGCTACCGGAAAATAAGGTCTGGTCAAGGCCAGCACCAGAAAAGCCGCTGCCAGCAACTGCAGGAAAAGCAAAAGGTTTCGCTTGAGCCGCTGCCAGGGCTGACTGGCCTCGATATCTCTCAAAGCCTGTTCCCATAAATAAGTACTGGAAATGAGCTGCTCCTGGTAGCGCGGCTTTAACAGATACATGATTATGATGATGGGAATGATGGCGGCAAACCACCATCCCGCCGGGTTCAATAGATGCAAACCCCTCTCCCCTTCTGGTTGTGAAAATCAATTTGAAACCGCAGATGGACGCTGATGAATGCAGATTGATAAAAAACAGACGCAGAGAACGCGCAAAAAACGCTGAAGAATCATACCTTGTGTTAACCGAGCACCCCGGCCCGGGGCAGAATACGAAGGATAACGTCCTCAAAAGACTCGGTACTGCTGAGCTGTATAAAGCTCATCCCTCGCTGACGGCAAAAGCCCTGTATATCAGCCGTGAATTCCGCCAACTTGCGGCGATATACCTTCAACAGCCCCGCAGTAATGGTAACCTCCCGGGCCTCCCCCGTCTCACTGTCCACCAAACGCAGGTCACCTCTCAGTCGAGGGTTCAGATCGTCGGGTGACAGGACCTGCAGCAGAATAACTTCCTGTTTTAAATACTGCAGGTACTTTATCCCATCCCTGAACCCACCAGGAGAAAGAAAGTCCGAAAGCACCAGAGCCACTCCCGGGCCCCGGGCATACTGGCCATAGTCCCGGAGAGCCTGATTTAGATCGGTTTTGCCACCGATCGGCAGCCCGGCCACAAAATCCCACACCCGGGCCAGGGAAGAACGACCTCGCACCGGAGGCAGGTAGTAATCGAGCCCATCCGAGCACCCGCCCACCGCCACCCGGTCATAACTGGCCAGGGCCAGATAGGCAAAAGCCCCCGCCAACTGCCGAACCAACCGGTTTTTGGGGGGATCCCCCCACTCCATGGACTGGCTGACATCAATAAAAATATTCAGGAGCAAATCCTGCTCCTCCATAAACAGCTTTAAGAATAGCTTTTCGGTACGGGCATAAGCATTCCAATCGATATGGCGAAAATCATCCCCGATCGAGTAATTGCGGAAATCGGCAAACTCCACCGAACTGCCCTTATGAGGGGAACGCCGTTCCCCGCTGTGCTGTCCGGCCCTTATTCTCCGGGTCTGCAATGACAGATGTTCCAACCGGGCCAGAAACTCCTGGTCAAAAAACTCTTCCACCCCATCCGTCCCCTTATTAAATGAAATCAACCATATGTAAGCTAATTGTCTACAGTTCTCAGTGAACTCAAGACCTCGGTTATGAGGTCATCGGTAGTCAGGCCCTCGGCCTCGCCCTCAAAGTTAAGGAAAAAACGATGACGCAGGGCAGGATAAGCCAGTTCTTCTATATCCTCAAAAGCCACATTATAGCGCCCCTCCATCAAGGCCCGTACCTTGCTCGCTGCAATCAGAGCCTGTCCCCCTCGAGGAGAAGCCCCGTAACGTACAAATTTCTTGACCTGCTCCGGAGCGTATTCACTGTCCGGATGGGTGGCCAGAACCACCCGTACCGCCAGATTCATTACCCGCTCCGCTACCGGAACCTCCAGGGCCAGGCGCGACATATCCAGAATGGTTTCGGCCCCCGCCACCCGCCTGACCTCCGGCAGCTGACTTCCCGTGGTCAACTCGATAATCCGAGCCAGTTCATTTTCGGCCGGAAATTTGACCAACAGTTTAAAAAGAAAACGATCCATCTGGGCCTCGGGTAAAGGATAGGTTCCTTCCATCTCCAGCGGGTTCTGAGTGGCCAGTACGAAGAAAGGCCGGGAGAGTTCACGGGTCTCGCCCCCGGCGGTCACCGTTCTTTCCTGCATCGCTTCCAGCATGGCACTCTGGGTTTTGGGTGTAGCCCGGTTGATTTCATCGGCCAGAATTATATTGGCAAATACCGGACCGGGCTGGAACCGGAATTGCTTCTTTCCCGTCTCGTCTTCGGCAATTATATTGGTACCCACAATATCTGCCGGCATCAGGTCAGGAGTAAACTGGATGCGGCTGAACTTCAGGTCCAGCACCCGACTGATAGTTCTGACCAGCATAGTTTTACCCAGACCCGGGACCCCCTCCAGAAGAGCATTACCCCCGGCCAGCAAGCAGATAAGGGTGTGGCGGATGATATCTTGCTGCCCTACCATTACCCGCCCAATCTCCTCCTCGATTTCCTGCACCACCTGCCGAAAATTCTCTATTTCCATAACCTCACCCTCCGTCCTACATTTCACTATCTTTCTGGAGTAACACCTGTGATATCAACACCAGAAGTCATAAATATGCATTCACCGTTTAAATTTGACGCAGATTCCTTATGATTTATAAAACATTTCCGCTCCACTGTAGCGGAAGCTTTAGCTTCCGCGGGGAGGCTGAAGCCTCCCCTACTGCCAGCTCTCTTTGGTCGGCGCTCAGGCTTCGCCTTCGATACGCCCGGCACTTGCCAAAACATCGTTGGCTTCGTAGGTCGCTCGCCTGGTTAATACTCTCCTGGTGGAGGTTATTTGTTCTTCAGGGTATTCATAAGTTTTCAGTGTATTCTGTGTCTATCTTGTGATTCATCTGCGTCCATCAGCGTGTATCTGCGGTTTCAGATCGTATCATTCCTCCAGGGAAGCAAAGTAATCTCTGACCACATCCTTCATACCCGTAGGGATAAGACTACGGTCCAGGGACTCCCGGGCAGTACGGCTATACTCACCCACCACCTCCTGGTAAGGACGCAGGGTACCCGGCATTATATCAGGATTGGGAGTATCCACGGTCTGCTGCGGCCCTTCCCCGGCCTGGCCCTGTACATAAGAAGCCTCTCCGGCGTGACCCAGCCGCTCGGGATCGAAGATTCTCTCATACTCTCCCACCCTCATCTGGGGAGGGGCACTACCACCTGATGTATTATCACCCGACGCCTGGGAGCCAGAGCCATCACCACTGCCGCTGCCCAATCCGGCACCTGATCCGCCCCCGGAACCCGTACCGGTTCCAGTTCCCATACCACTGCCACTGCCACCGCCTGTACCTCCCGCTCCTGATCCAGTACCGCCATTACCAGGAGTACTGGCACCTCCACCCTGACCGGCCCCGCCTGCCGCCACCTGACCGGCCCCACCACTTTGTGCCGCAGCCAGAATACCCGCCCGCGCCTCCTGTAAGGCCAGCAAACTCTGGCCGATGTCCCGACTGGCGGCTGCCTGAGCGGCCATCTGCCCCATCAGTGAACCCAGAGAAGCCAACTGGCTTCCCGCAGAAGTCATTCAGGTACCTCCCACTCCGCACCCCGCCTGGTTCAGGGCCGCCGCCAAACGCGGACTGGCCACCTGCTCTGCCGCCTCCTGCAGGCTGTCGGCCAGGGCCTGGCGTTCAGACGGCGACATCGTAGTCAGCTCCTGACCCAGTTCCTCGGCTTCCTTTTCAATAGCGGGTCCATCACCGGACGCCAATTTCTCCGCCAAACCCCTGGCTTTTTCCTGTTCCGACAGGCGGGCTGCCAGCTGTTCCAGATCTTCCGCCCCGGCTCCGGATTGCTTGCTATCTGCCAGACTGGTCAACTGCTCCTCAGCCCGACCCAACGCTGATAGGGCTTCACGCTCCTCGGTAGCTGCCTGCAGAGCCTGCTGCAGTTCTTGCAGAGTTTCCACCGCTTCCGTCCTCTTTTCCGCCAGAACCGCCTGATTCTTTTTCTCCAGCTCCTTTTTAATCTCTTCCACCTGCTGCTCCTGCCGCGCAATCTCCTGCCTCACCGCTTTTATTCTTTCTACTTCTGACTGCATCGGATTGGGTAAAACCAGAGCCAGCACCGCCACCAGCGCCGCTGCCGCCAGTACCTGCCCCTCTCGGCGGGGAAAACGCCAGGGAAAATGTTTTTCAATATCAAACAGCCGCAGGTGATAAAGAGCATCCCGTCTCTGGCGAGAGGTCATTTCCGTCTGCATCCCGGACATCTCCAGGGCAGTGGTTACCCGCTCCTTAAGCTCGGCCCCATCTACCTGACAGGCAGCTTCCCATATACCAGGACAGGTGATCACACCAATAACCAGGGCCAGTAGAACCGCTCCGGTACCTGCTCCCAAGCACCAGTACCCCACATCCGGCCAGGGCCATACATACGATACGACCAGAAACAGCGCAGACAAGACTGCGCCTGCCGCCAGACCCCGTGAGACCCAGCACCAGAAATGCTGTGCCCGCAGTCGGGCCAGTACCGGACTCAGAGCGTACTCAATCTCCGCGTCCCGGTAATCTCTTTTGGGGGTTCTCTGCCAACCGACCAACTTCATTATTCTCCCTGCTCCCTCATTTGACCAGAAAAGTCGAACTACAAATGAAAACTAACACCACTCAAATTCTACGGTAAAAAGTCATTTTCGTAGCAGACCTCCATGACACCGGAGGTATCACCATCAGGGACATGAAAACTACATATTTATGGAGTGTGGTTAACCCGCTCACTCTCCGACTGGTGACTGCAATATATGAATTTACGCTGAGTTCTAACCCCATAGCGGAGGCTTCAGCCTTCGCAGGAACCGCGGTAAGAGAATAGCTTCCACTCCACTGTAGCGGAAGCTTTAGCTTCCGCGGGGAGGCTAAAGCCTCTCCTACTGCCAGCTGGCTCGGGCGATGGTCTGCTGTCGCAGCGTATTCATAAGTTTTCAGTGTATTCTGTGTCTATCTTGTGATTTATCTGCGTCCATCAGCGTGTATCTGCGGTTTCAGCTTTTCATAATTCTTACCTGGCAGGTTAGCTGATATCCACCGTATCAGTCTCCGTTTCTGTGGTCTTTTTCCGCCGAAACAAACGCTTGATGCCGCCAAAACGGCCCACCGGAGTAATGATTATAATAGTGATAATAAGCAGCACCACCACGATAATGCCATCCCCGATAAAATTGTACTGCCAGGGGGCCAGACCCGCTTCCATATCCGCCATCGACCCGGACATCCGGCCGTATCGTCCCCCGATACCAAACATACCGAACAGCGAAGGTAACCCCCCCTGGAACTGACCGGGGAAGGTCGAACACAGGGCTACTACCGGATTCAAGTAAGTTATTGTGGGAATGGAATAGTCGCCCGCCCGCATATTCATATTGGCCAAAAAGACCCCCAACGCCACCGTCCCCACCAGGAAGAAAAACACGATGATATAAGTAACCACCACCGACACCTGGGTACGGCGAAAAATCGAGGAACAAAATACCCCGATGGCACCAAAAGTGAGAGCGGTCATCAAGTAAACCACAAATGCCTGCCCGATTTCCTGCAGCAATACCCCGCCGAAGAAATAGACTACCCCGAACACAGGTAGAGATGCTACGATCAGCAGCACAATGTAGCTGATGGAGGCCAACAACTTATTAAGAACAATAGAAGCAGAAGAAAGGCGGGTACAGGTCAGGAGATCCAGGGTCTGCCTTTCCCGCTCCCCACTTATGACCCCCGCAGTGAATGCCGGGGTAACAAAAGAAACCAGCAGTAGTTGGAAGATAGCCAGAGCCACGTACATCTGTGGTCCGACATCGGGACCAAACCCGGAATAGACCATGGATGTCTGCCGCGTCCAGTAGTAACCAACCGCGATAAGAGCCAGTATCCCCAGGTATACGCTCACCACCAGGGGAGATTTCCAGGTTCTCATCCGAGAGCGAAATTCTTTGCCCAGAACCGGGTTCAACACCAAACCGCGCTTTATCACTGCACCACCCCCCTGGTCACCTGCATAAATATATCCTCCAGATTATTGGTAGATTCAGCAAAAGAAACTACCGGAATCCCGCTCCCTACCAGAGCAGTCAGGATACGGCTCAAGTCCTCCTCGTCCCCACCAAAGGGTACCTGAAAATGGTTCTCACTTCCATCAATCCCGGTTAAACCGAAATGGTTTTCCAGAATATCTCTGGCTTCCTGCCCCCGCTCCAGGACTTTGATCTCCAGGGCCATGCCCGACTGCACCAGATGGGTTATCTCATCTATGGTCCCATTGGCCACCAACTGCCCGGCTTCGATTATCCCTACATGGGTACACATTTCCGCCAGTTCGGGCAGAATGTGGGAACTGATGATGATGGTCTTACCCATATGCTGAAGTTCTTTTAAAAGTTCTCGCATTTCAAACCGGGCCCGCGGGTCCAGCCCGGAAGCCGGCTCATCCAGGAGCAAAAGCAGCGGATCATGTACCAGGCTGCGGGCCAAACAAAGCCGCTGCTTCATCCCCCGGGAGAGGGAATCCACATAGGCCTCCCGCTTATGCGCCAGATCCACCAGTTCCAGTAGATCATCAGCAATACGCCGCCGTTGGGCGGCCGGAATACCGTAACTGGCTCCATAGAAATCCAGGTATTCCCCGACTTTCAAATCATCGTACACCCCGAAAAAGTCGGGCATATAGCCCATCAACTGCCGTACCCGTCTCGGATTATCGGTCACTTCCTCCCCGGCAATCCAGGCCCGACCCGAATTCGGGGCCAGCAAGGTAGCCAGGATTCTCATGGTGGTGGTCTTTCCCGCCCCGTTAGGACCCACAAATCCAAAGATAGAACCTTCTTCAACTATAAAGGAAAGGTTATCCACTGCGGTTAGTTTGCCATATCTTTTGGTCAGTTCTTCTACTACCAACATTCCTACAGCCTCCCTTCCGGTACACTACCAGTCTCCGACGGCTCAGAGTTATGCGGTACCCCATCCCGGTAATGTCCTTTCAGGCTTACCGTTACACCCTGCAAGAAAACATATTGGTTGACATTTTTGGCTCCTATTTTTACCCGAATAGTTCCTTTATCAGATACATATGAACTATCTTTCAAGGTGCTGCCCAGCGGTTGGTACTTGACTTTATCCCACTGGCCGCTCGACCAGTTATAAATAGCCATATCCACCCAGGTCGTCATACGACTTTCCCCCACCGGCGCTACGAGAACCAGTTCGTCAATCATCACCTGTTTTAAATCGAAAGGAAGGTCAACCTGGAAAGTGGCTGTACCATTGTTCAGGTTATAACCCTGCCCATCCCTCATCAAACCCTGGCCCTCGGCTGCCACCATCCGACCATTGACCACTCCAATGGGCAGATCTATCTCCCCGCCAGCATCCAGAGCCACCTTCAGTGATGAGGTATAGACCGTGTGGTAATAGGTTTTGCCCGGCTGTTTTTGCGCCAACAGTCCTTCTATTCCCTCATCGGAACGCCCTACAAATACCAGAGTATTATCAACCATTCCCAGAGTAGGGCCAATCGTAACATCCATCAAACGCTGAAAAACCTGCTGCCCGGGTTCCGTACCCATTTGGTACTGGTCACGGGCCCAACGCGGGTAGTTGATAGGATAAGTTTGAAACATCCGGTAGTAAAAAGGCGCAAAATTTTGCAGCGATATGCGGGGACACAGGTCCACCTCTTCTGACTGTCCCGGGGCCATTTTGCCCAGGCTCTGATAGCCATACTGGTTGAATACCACACAATCGGTGAGGGTCTTCCCCGTACGGTTGGTCACCGTTCCGGTAACACCGCCCCGATCTGTGGTCAACTGGCTATCTATGCGTCCTGGACTGGCAACAACGTCCACAGCCTGGACGCAGCGCATGGACCAACGGGTTGAACTGGCAAACCTTATTCGGGTATCCTTACCCTGGCGTACGGTAGCCACTATCGGTGCCTGGTCCGGCCCACTGCCATCAATTGTCATACCATCGTAGCCCCTATCACTCGGCAGCATATTTACCAGTTGGTTCCCGGCCAGGCTTACCTGATAATTACTCCGGGTAGGAGCAAACACCCCCAAGTAGGAAGTTGCCTGTGCATAACGGGAATCAGGTTCCAACTGCACCAGGCTAACGACATTAGTAAAAACATCGCGACCTTTACCCTTGAAACCGGCAAAATAGATGGAAACAAAGAACATTATCGCCAGTACGGGTATAACCACCCACCCCCACTCGCGCCGGTCCAGTTTCCTCAATAATAGATAGAGACCCGGCCCCAGTACCAGAATATACAGTACAAAAAGTCCTCCCAGCATTTTAGCCGAAGGCAGGTCGGTTCCCGGTATATTACGTAATACCCAGTTCATTTCATATCCCCGGCGGTTCATCATCTCGGCCTGTACATCGGGAGCGGTTATTAACCCATGGGGGTTACAACGAGATAAGAGATCGGGCCACATCTTCTGATTGCCAGACCAGACTGCAAAAGGAGCCGCGGCCAGGTCAAAAGCCAGGTAAATAACATTACCCTTACCCACTGCGGTCTGAACCAGAACCGGGTTCTTCCCTTCCGCGGCCAGCATCTGGCCCTTTTGCAGTTTACCTTCACTTATTACGAAAGCCCCTCCACCCAGCCTGGAGCCATACAATTCCTCCAGGGCAGGCAGACCTTTCACACTCCTGCTGCCATCCACCTCTACCGGCATTATAGCATCCGGCCAGGTCGAGAAGGTCTTCTGCCAACCGCTGCCCCCGGCCAGAACCAGCATACCGCCTCTTTCTACCCAACTTTGTATGGCTGCCATCTGCGAACGGGACAGGGTACGGGAAGAAAAATCATTTACCACCAGCACATCCAGATGATCCAGTACCAGCGTATTTTCCGGCACATACTGTGCCTGCATATGAATCACGCTGACTCGCTGCTTTTCGTTAGGCAGTTTCAAAGCACCCAGATGATTCAGGGTCGAAGGGTCGCGAGCCAGAACCCCCATGGCCACTTCCCGGAGATCCAGCATAGAAGGCCGAACCTTTTTGCTGGCCAATTCTTCGTTCCCCGAGTTGAGCCGTACCTGATAGTTAACTCCCTTGCTGTGGGGAATATACATGGTGAATAACTTCTTACTCCCGCGAGGCAGCACAGCATCGCGGGTATATAGGACCCGTGCCCGATCGTCCAGGGTGGTGGTCACCTCCAGGGTTCCGTTCACTTCCGCTCCTGGATTATCAATCTGCACCCATAAAGGAAGCGGCTGCCCCGGTTTGGCATACCCGTCAAAGCCAACCTGGACATTCATAGTCAGATCCCCATCCGCTCTGGCCGTTGCCGGAAATACCATACCCACTGCCACCAATACAAACATAACCAGCAGGAGGCTGACCAGGCCATCTTTCCCAACTCTGCCCGGCGATGAAGGGCCCCTTCTCCTCGATATCCCGGTTCCCGGAGACCTGAAACAATTTAAAGTTCGAGTTATACAGCTTCTCATCTTAACCGGGCCTCCTCTCCGCACCGGGCCTGGTTTCCTGGGGTGTCGTGGGCACCGCTGCTTTAGTTTCCTGGTTCTGATTCTCTCCCGAAGCCAATTCCATCTGATACCTCAGCTCCACCGATTTTTCCACCAGGGGTGACCCCTGACCATCCTCCAGGGTTACTACTCCAGTGCAGAGCTTTCCTTTCTCATCCTTGCTTACATATACTGCTTCGATGTCCCCGGCTTTTCCGCTCTGGCTTTCACCGGTTATCTGAAAAGCTTGTGCAACCACCTGTTCATCTTTCATTCCTACAAATAACACCGGAACCCCTTGTTCCACCAATTCCGTAAGTTTATTTAGAGGCGGCCCCTCCAGTGCCTGCTTTTGCTGGTCAGAAAAAACCCAGGCCGCATCTACCCGGTCCGCGTTCAGGTAATCAACATCCTCGGCCCCCAGAGACCACCACTGCATAGGTACATTGGTGTACGGAGCAAGGACTGTCTCATCCTCCGAAATATATGCCACCTGCAGCCCACCGGTTTCCAGTTCCAGTTCATTCCCCGCTTCATCGTAAAAATGAGGAGTTAGGTTATGATTCCCCGGGGGAACCGAGGCCAGAATGACCCGGTTATCAACCGCCAGATCCAACTTCTTCCCTTCCCCCAATTCCAGTATCCCACGCTGCACCCGAGGATCTTTACAGAACCCGTAGAATACCTGTTCCGGCAGGTAGCCGCATTCCACCGGGCGGATACCCCAGACATAGCTGGACTCAAACTCCATACCGCCCTTCAACGCTATCCCTCCCCATTTCTGCTCTACCAATCGCAAACCAAGAAAATATTCCCCCATCCCGAACTGATCCTGAGGGCCTTCGATATCATAGTCCATTTTGAACACCAGATAGGTCTTACCCTCCAGTTTCCTGACCTCCAGAATCTCCACCGCCCGAACCGTCCGCTTGGTGTACGGATCCCCCATCTTCAACAATCTGGGAGCTTCCCCCCTCAACTCCTTTTCCGCCAGTTTCTTAATCTCGGACTCCGCCATGGTGGGTGCTGAATAATGATAGTGATCAAATACGAGCCATCCCACCGCTAACAGAACCACCAAACCCACACCTAACAACAGTTTTTTCTTCACAACCATGCCCCCCACTTAAAACCGTTCCTAATAGTATTAGTCCGGGAACCTGTACATTCTTTCACCGACCAGAAAATTTTTACAAGATACCTGTTCTACGCCCTTGTCTAAATACCTGCTGTTGATACCTGCTGTTGCTGGAATGGAAAGAATTTGAAACCGCAGATACACGCTGATGAAAGTACAAAGGAATCTGTTGTTTATTGTCGAATTTATAATATTAAGAATAAAAACAAGGAATACGAGGGGGATTTCAGCTATGGACCGGTCGAGCTATAACCCCAACTACAATATTTTTATTGGTAACGAGACTGGCCGGAGTATTCTGCGCAGCGCAGGAAAGTCCAATCCCATAACTATAGACGACTACCTGAACCAGGGCGGATACCAGGCGCTGAAAAAAGCCCTGTGGAACACGAGTCCCGGCGACGTAATCAATGAGGTGATCCAGTCCGGATTGCGAGGTAGAGGTGGGGCTGGATTCCCTACCGGTCTAAAATGGCGAACCTGTGCCGGGGTTGATAACCCACCGCGTTATATTATCTGCAATGGCAATGAAGGAGACCCGCAAGCTTTTGCTGACAAATACATCATGGAAAGCGATCCCCATTCAGTGCTGGAAGGTATGATTATCGCCGCCTATGCTATCGGAGCGGTGCGCGGATTCATCTACGTTCGCGACCAATATACCCGGGCAGCAGCCAGCCTCACCCGAGCCCTGGACGACGCTCGCAGGCAAGGTTTCCTGGGCAGCAATATTCTGGACAGCAGCCTTTCTTTTGATATCATTCTCATACGAGGTGGAAACGCCTTTATCTGTGGTGAAGAAACCGCCCTCATCGCGGCCATCGAAGGTAAAATAAGTGAACCAGGGGATAAATATATTTTGCCGGTTGAAAAAGGCCTGTGGGGTCAGCCGACCGTGGTTAACAACGTAGAGACCTGGGCCAACATCCCGATAATTATCGACTACGGAAGCGAATCCTTTGCTCTCACCGGTGCCAGGGGGAGCCCGGGTACCAAAGTGTTTTCCCTGACCGGTAATGTGGTGAATCCGGGACTGGTAGAGGTACCCCTGAGCACCTCTTTACATACTATCATCTTCGACATTGGCGGCGGCATCCCCGGGGCTAAATTTAAAGCCGTGCAGGTAGGGGGACCCGTCGGGGGCTATATACCCGGGTCAATGCTCAATCTGAAAGTGGATTACGATTCTCTACGTGGTGCCGGTACCATTATGGGCTCGGGGGGAATAAAAGTGATGGATGACCACACCTGTATGGTGGGATCAGCCCGCTATGCCATGAATTTCCTGGCCAACTAAGCCTGCGGTAAGTGCGCTCCCTGCCGGGAAGGGTGCAGACATTTGCTGGAGATACTGACTCGCATTTGCCATGGACGGGGGGAGATATCAGATCTACAACTGATGGAAGACATCTGCGAAACTATGCAGCTGGCTTCTATGTGCGCATTGGGCCGAAATGCTGCCAACCCCATCCTGTCCACGCTCAGGTATTTCCGTAATGAGTACATAACTCACATCCTCGACCACCAATGCCCGGCGGACATTTGCCCGATGCTTTGAATACATCAGCCTTGCTTCGATGATAAAAGAAAGCTTGAACAAAGGAGGCCTGTACCATGAAAATTATCATCGACGGCCAGCGGATCGAAACGGACGGTGGTGAAACCATTCTGGAGATAGCTCGCCGAAACAATATTGCCATACCCACCCTGTGCTATCATGAAGCACTGGGAGGGCAGGGCCACTGCCGCCTCTGTCTGGTGGAGTTATCGGAAAACGGCATTACCCGGCTGGTAGCCTCCTGTACATATCCGGTAACTTCGAAAATCGTGGTCAGAACTTCGACGCCACGACTGGAGAAAATCAGAAGTACTATAACCATGCTTCTGTATAAACAAGCTCAGGGCAGTGAATTGATGCAAAAACTGGCGAATGAATACAACTGTCCAGAAAACTCTCTGGTAGGCAACCCGGCCGAACGGTGCATCCTGTGCCGCCTATGCGTTGATACCTGCGCTCAACTGGGAACCTCTGCTATTTCTACCGCCGGACGCGGAATTGACCAGAGAATTGCTACCCCCTATGATAAAGCGTCCACCGCCTGCCTGGGATGCAGTGCTTGCGCCAACGTTTGCCCTACCGATGCTATCCCTGTGTACGAAGACGGCGAACATCGCTTTATGTGGAACAAAGAGTTTGAATTGATCAGATGCGACTACTGTGGACAGCCCTTTGCTACCCGTGAGGAATTAAATCACATCTCTTCCCGTACCGGTGAGCAGGCTGTCGATACCCGCTGCGGAAACTGTAAGAAAAAAGGCATGGCCTGGAACATGCGCGGTCTGACCCTGGCTAAAATACTGGCATCAGAGTTTGAAAGATAGGAAATCATCTCTTGCATATGCTGCCAGTAAATATTTTACCTAGTGAAGCAGGATTTTGCTGTCAGATAGAGAATTGTGTTCCACAAGTGACAAAATTAAGGGGAGGTGTTGTTTTGGAGTTTTTTGAATGTCTGGAATTTGTAGCTCCCCAGTTGGTGGAACTATTCCCTGAAGGAGGTGTGCTTTACGCCACTGATACCGAGAAATTTTTGTGGGTACAGCAATCAACCAGGTTTGAGGTTCCCCTGGCCATCAAAGGCGAGAGATTCAAGGTTGGAGGAGCTTCTCACAAAGTCATTCAGACCAAACAACCAGTGGTTCTGGAGCTGGACGAAAGTTTCTACGGAGCTCCCATAAAAGTCGTGACTTATCCCTTGATGGACAAGGAAGGAACAGTACTGGGCACCTATGGAGTAGCCATCAACCGTTCCGTTGCCTTCAAGCTGCGCCATATGGCAGATAACCTCTCCTATGGACTGGCCGAGGTTTCCAGTGCCGTAGAAGAAACAGCGGCCTCAGCCGCCAGCATTAACGATAACGAGGCCCGTCTCAACCAGGACATAATGGAGATACGTCACCTGTCACAGCAGATTAATGAGGTTCTTAATTTTATTAAGAAAATCGCGGATCAAACCAAAATGCTGGGCCTTAACGCAGCCATCGAAGCCGCCCGGGCGGG
>JAAZLJ010000137.1 GCA_012799365.1 Syntrophomonadaceae bacterium
GACGGCTCTGGATCTCATCAACCAGGATCGGGAAGCCAGAAGGCTTTACGAAATCAGAGAAAAAGCCCGCCATGATGAAGTGTCTTTATTGAATAGCGCCCGGGAGGAAGCCCGGGCCGAGGGACTGACCGAGGGAAGGGTAGAGGGAAAATATGATAAAGCTGTTGAAGTGGCCCGGGCCATGTTACGCCGGGGTATTGATGTCAAAGATATTGCTGACATGACCGGGCTGACGGTAGACGAGGTTATTCGCATCAAGGGTTCGAACTAAGATTCCACCTGAACTGCTGATGCACTGACGATAATCCACGCAGTTAGGGGAGGTTTACTTTAGTTATCCTAAGATTCCCTCTTGGGCATAATTGGGTATAATAGTAAGAACCATCGGAGGTTGGATGCGCAATGTATGGTAATGTGTATACTGGAAATCTTTTGGCGTTTCGTGCTATGCGTAAACATCTCCCCGAACTGGATAACCTGCAGGCCGATCCTGGATACTACCGCAACTATTACCCCGATAACCTCAGCTTTTAACTGGGTCGAACCTATTTGCAAATGTTATGAAGCCAGACGCTGGCCTCCCTCAGTTAACTGTAGGATGACTCCGGATCACGCTTCCTTCGATTTTGTACTGCCGCTCCTCGACCACAGTTCCATTTGCTCTGGTTTTTCTAAAAGTAATCAGATCGCAGCCGTCGCCAGTTTTACTCTGGGAGGTTTCATAAATGAACCTCTGCCCATTTTCGATGCATTCTCTGGTTCCGAGCCAATATGGGCAGGCATTAAGAAAGGCATCATTTTTCGTATATTCCGCAAAAAGCTTATTGGAGGCCTCTACGTCTATATTAGGACGCTTTTTCTTGACATGAGCCCTAACCTCAGCCGCTCTGCCAATGCTCCTTAAATACTCCTGAGCCTGTTCTTCCTGCTGTTTTTTAAGGTTTGAATAATCGTCATGGGTAGATCGCACCCGATCTTGCAGCCGCCGGGGAAACATCTTTTTTATGGAACTTGTATAGCCTGAACCATCCTCCGCTTCCTTATATTCGAGCAACTCATACCCGCCTTGTTGGTTCTTGCTAAATGTCATTACCGTAGGAACAACCCCGCTACCGCTGATCTTGGTGAAAATGCCGTTTTCAAAGCCGAAAACACCCACGCTGGATATAGCATAAACCTTTACCGTTCCTTTTTGCTCCTCAGTGTCCAGGATGATGTGCCCTTCAGTGACAGTTTCCCCCTGGAGATACGAACTACTTCTGGACTTTATGGCCCGGGCTACGGCGTCTGTTACTCCCACATAATCAGTTTTATACATCAGCGCTTCTCGGCAGTCGTCATGACTAATTTCATCCTTCCCGGTCTTATAGGTAAAGATTTCAATATAAGCGTTGTCGCTTTCTTCTCCACTCATTACTATCTTGAAATTATGGTTGGCATAAGCCTCTCTCGGTGTGTATATGAATCTGTAACCGCCACGCACGCCAGGCATCCAATCAATAAACTCACCTGTTGTCACATTTATAATTGCCAGGTTAACCGTCGGCATTTTGTCGGTTGTTTCCTTTATATCTATCGCCAAAGTTTCGCCATGCTTAATAACAAATCTATCTCCCAACTGTACCCCTTGATTCCCATTAACATTTTTGTGTAATGTTATTTCTTGTTTAAAGATATCGGTTATCTTATTCTTTTGGTCATAATCGGTTAAAAGTTTCATACCCAAAAAATCTCCGTTTTTATTTTGCCATACACGCGGTTTGAAATTTTCCGGTGTAACGACATCCTTTATAACATACGCCCCGCGGTTGATTAGCTCGTTAATAAAGGCCTGATGATCATAATCAGAGTTTTTACTGTGATAACCCAGTTCAAATACGATTTGGTTAATTATCATTTTTTCAATTACTTTATCATCCCTGTACGCTGCAGCATCATCGGTAAATGCGACGGTTACATTTTTCCCTTCTACGGATAGCATTTTATGCATCATCTTTTGAATAGCAGATTTTTCTTCCCATCCCCACTCTATACCATAATATGGGTCCGTTCGGTTATAATAATCAATTTTTCGCCCATTGGCATCAATATAAGTCGGACCAGTAACCCTGACTCTACATATTTCATCTTTATCAGAATCGATACCTAACGTGCCAAGCACATTATCCTCAAGAGTGGCGTACGGATTATAATAAGTTGTAATAGCACCGCCGCGTTCGGACAGCGGCTTTAAATCCCCAGACGCATTTGCACTTGCTGAAAATATTGTTCCGGTCCCTATTGTCCCTATTAATACAGCACAGAGAACAAAAACCCCGGTTTTCTTCCTGGTGGTATCCATAATGGCTGTGATCCTATTTCTCATACCTTTCTTGCCTCCATAAAAATCTGTAGAAAATACCGTTTGCATTCCTGGTTTTTCAATCACCCCAATTATTGTTTCACTGTATAGCTGCCGCCCATACCTGTCTGTATTCTTGACCACTTCTGCGTCACACGAGATCTCACACTGTACTGCTATTGCCTTTGCCATCAAATAGACTATCGGATTAAACCAATGAATAGCAACCGCTATCAGCACCAGACTTTTGTAGCATAAATCCTTACGCTTAAAATGAACCAGCTCATGCTTGAGAACAAAAAATAATTCATCCACAGAAAAGTTTGTAGCCGGTAGTAAAATCACGGGGTTGACAAAACCAAGCATCATAGGACTTGTGATAGAGGGGCAAACCTGCAATTTTACCTGTTGGGATACCTCTAACTCCGCCTGCAGGCTTTGCAAGATATTCAGTGTTTGCTGATCGGTAACCCTCTGGCTCCATCGTTTTACCATTTTGAGAAAACGAAGTTGACGGAGACTTTGGTAGGTAATAAATATTACTGTTCCTGTCAGCCACAGATAACCTGCCCAACAATACCATGGAATAGCCGCCCACCCCCGATGCCCGGTACCGATTGGGGGATTGTCATCGGGTATCATCCCAACAACACCTGGTTCGGCCCTCTGAATAGGGCTTTGTGTAGGGTTGTTACCTGAAGGTTCAGAATTATCTGACGGCATCTTTTGCGTATATGATGGAGCGACAAGAGTATCCATCTGAATCAAAGCGGTATCAAAGTGAGGTCTGAACGGAATAATTAAACCTATTACAATCACCAGCCATGCGTAGTACCGCCATTTCGCCACATACCGTTTCTCCAATAACGGCGTAATGGCAATAAATAGGAGTATAAGCACCGACATGGCAACGGAGCATTCTATCAATGCTATCAAAAAGCTTCGCAAATCAATCACTCCGTTCTTTTACCCATTCCATCAATTCCTTGATATCGCTGTCGCTGAGCTTTTTCCCATTATACAGGGTGTTGACCAGGCTAAGAAATGAATTTTCATGGTACTGTTTCATAAAATTATCGGTTTCAAACTTGAGATACTCCTCCCTGGCTACCAGCGGGAAGTACATACGCTCCTTCCCGTTTTTTTCCGTCCTTAAAAAGCCTCGTTCAACCAACCGCAACATTAAAGAAATAGCGGTAGGTGCTTTCCATTGTCTCTCATTACCCAACTGTTCCATGACTATATTGGTAGTGATCGGCGGCTCATTGGCCCACACCACCTTCATGATTTCAAACTCGGTCTCGGGTAATTTTTCCATGCGATTCATGCCATCACCCCCCCTTTTTAGGCAGCTGCCTATAATGGTATTTTACATTTGTCTAAAAGGGAAGTCAATGGGGTTTTTACAATTGTCGGAAATGTGATATATCGGGGTCATATAGCGAACAAATAGTTCATCCATCTGTTAAAGATGCATCGTTTCCCTCCCGGGGCCATGTTCCCCCTCTATCTATATAACGTTATCAGGGGATATATGTATACACCGTTACAAATAAACTGATGGCACTGATTGTATTTTATTCCACACTTATCTGGTGCCTGTTAGTTCAAAACTTCCTGGACACATGGAGAAATTATCACCTACAGGATATAATGGAGTAAAAGGGGGGAAATCAGAGTGTACATCGACCCCAAAAACGA
>JAAZLJ010000229.1 GCA_012799365.1 Syntrophomonadaceae bacterium
TACCTGTACCACCTCAAGGGAACATTCGTTTCCATTGATTTTGCCCGGGGCCGGTGTTAAAATAGTATACGCATGATTTTTAGGTCAATATCAATTACGTCGGGATGTGGCTCAGTTTGGTAGAGCGAATGTTTTAAAAACAAACCAATGGAGGGAGCCCCCAAATGTTGAGGCTTGCGGCATATTGTAGGGTGTCAGAGGAAGAGCAAGTTCGTGGTGAAAACATAGATGCTCAGAAGATGGAGATTGCTAATTATCTTAAATATTATACTGAACCATATACTATAACCTGGTATCTTGATGATGGCATATCGTCACAAACCTATCTTAATGAACGCCCTGAAGGAAGCAAATTGATGGCCGCTGTTATGGAAGAAAGGTATGACCAAGTTATTATTCAGCGTGTAGACAGATTGGCCCGTGATGACTTAATCGCCCAAGTAATGTATAGGCTGTTTAAAGACCATAACATTAAACTTGTTTCAATCCATCAGAATTTCGATATCAATACCCCAGAAGGTCAATTGATGGCTACCACATTTAGCGGCTTTGCTTCGTATGAATATCATGTAATGCGTGAGCGTCTAGCTGCAGGAAGAACAAAAAATGCTTATAAAGGCAAGTGGAATGGCGGTAATGTTCCTTATGGTTATCAACGAGATGATCAAGGGAGCTTCATTGTAGATCCAGAAACCAGCCAGAATTACACTTTAATTAAAAACCTGCTCTTGCAGGGCCATGGGGCAGGCTATGTGCGAGCCCGGCTAAAAGAGCTAGGCATATTATCTCCAAGAGGCAACCCTGTATGGAGTAAGCGTACCTTGATATATATGATGAGAAATCCTTTTTATAAGGGAGAAATGACATATAAGGATATTCGTAAAAAAGGGAATCACCCCCCACTGATTACTCCCGAAGAATACAACCAGATACAGCAACTAATAAACCGAAGAGGGCATCGGGGGACCGGTTACCCCCATCATCTATTGTCTGGATTAATTAAATGTTATTGCGGCAAAGGCTTTGCCATAAGATACACAGGTAAAAATCGGGTACGGCGATATTGTTGTCAACACAAATACGAAACTGCCTTTAATTGTCAGGCTCCACTTTTGGATTCCGATTCACTGGAAAATTCAATAGTTAACATCATCATAAGTTTTGCCAGCAAGCCCGATGCAATCCAGGAGGCTGTGGGAATTGCCAACCAATTTAGCAATATGCAATCAAACATTAGGACAAAAATGAAAAGAGTTGCTGCTCTAGAGCGGAAGCTCAAAGGGGTACAAAGGCTGATTCGGAAAAAGGATGAAATGTATATAGCCGACATTATTAGCGACGTGCAATACGAAGAGGAAATTGCATCCCTGTATGAACAAGAGAAGAAACTACGGGAAGAATATAGTACCAGCAAGGAACAACTGGACCAAACAGCTCAGAAAAAATCAGATCACAAAAAATACATTAAGGTGGCACAAAGCCTGAAAAAACATTGGCCCCAGATAGAATCTGAGGCCAAGCAGCAAGCCGTTCGAGAACTAATTGCTGATATACAAATGGGAAAAGATCAACTGGTAATCAATTTTCGTGAATTCTCCCTTCCTCTGAAACCCAACCTATGCTCTCGGGGTTGCTGGTTTTTTACATAAAACGCAGATTCACGAAAATAGCCGCAGGAAACCCACCGGCTTTAGCCGTGGGTAGCTGACGGACAAAGAGCTTCCGGCTTGATCAACCCCATACGTTTTAGCTTGGAATATACCAAACTCCATGGCACGCCAAAAACACTTTTAAGTTTGCGAGCTTGAGCCATATCCAGAGGAAGGCTGATATACCTGCCAATCCATTTTGATGGCAGAAGAAGTTCTTCGGCGAACAAAACAGCTTCGTTCTCAAGAATGGCCCGCTCGCTATCTCTCAGGACATCTTTTTCCAAAGTATCAATTTTATATGTTCTATAATGACCTAATATAATATTGCCAAACTCTCGGGCAAGAAAAAAACGATCCCAATCGTTGTCTCCTGTGATCGGAATACTGATAACGTATTTTTCACCCTGACAAAAGCTGACGGGATAATCAACATCTTCTAAGTCATGGTGTTCTATGCGCACCCCTTCTTGTCGAATGATATTCTCTACTTGAACAGGCGGATGCGATATTTGATATTTCTTCAAAAGAGATAGTGCTGCAGTTCTGGCCCATTCATCTCTCACTATGCATGGTCTCAATGAGTTCACCTCCGGGTTAATCATCTATTATTCCTGCCAAATGTCTGACTAATTGTAACACCCCCATTCGTTCTCGCTCTGACATAGCCGTATAAGAACGGCGAATCATCAAAATCTCATTCTCAATAGGACCAGTAGTATGCTCAAGCTCAATAGGAATATCTGTAAGCCCCAGCAAATAATCAGCTGATATATTCAAAGCTCTACATATATCACCCAGTACATCTATAGGCGGACTTGAATTACCAGTAATATAGTTGCTTATACTGCTGGGTTTTTGCCCTATGGTCTCTGCTAGATCCTTTTGCTGCATCTTTTTTTTGTCAAGAATTTGCTGTAACCGTTCCCCCAGAACCTTTATCCTGGGCCTACCCATTTGTTACCCTCCTTAATAATCAATTCCCTGTCCAACACCGCCAATGCTCTTCTAAGACTTCATTCGCCTACTATATACTCAGAATGGATTAAATGCTTGAAAATTGCACCTATTTATATTATAATTAATCTACAATGATATTATACCCTTTCGGCAACCTATTGGCTAATCGCCAAAATAAATGGCCAAAACCATTTTCAGCCAAAAGGGACGCGCGTACATGCGACTGGGCCGAGAGCAAGTGATAGTTTCGGATTCTTAAGTTAAAAAGACGCGCGCACAAGGCAACCTCGTATGGGGTTGCTTTTTTTATTTGGGGTGATAATTTTGGCTAGGAAGCGAGATATGGCTGTTATTAACAGTGTTCGTAAAGACTATTGTGAATACTGTGGTAGTCCTGCTTTTGGAGAACCGCATCATATTAAGACTGTTAAGGCAGGAGGTAAAGATATTCGTGAGAATCTAATACAGCTTTGTGGTGAATGTCATACCAAGACTCATTCAGGTCATATCAAAAGACACGAACTTATCGTAATAGCAGCCCGTCGGGAACATAGGCCAGTCGAAGAAATATATGAACTTTTAGGTTGGTACTTCGATGACAAGCTTCCTTCGGAGATACCGATGGAAAGTGGCCCTGTAACCATGGCCGGAAGAACGCTGGAAGACATTCTCCAGTTATATTTTGACTGCCTAGAAACCGGCGAAAATTCAATATGGGATCAAGCAGTTCTTTTGGCTATCATGAGCGAAACAATGACTCACCGAGAAATTGCATCTTCGGTTGGTTGTTCAACTTCCAGATGCAGGAAACTCGTTAGGACTTATCATGCTTTTTCTAACGAAGAAGATCGTATTCCCTATCTATCTTTTCGTCATCATCAAATTGCAGCACATACATTAGAACCCCAAAAATGGATTCGTGCTGCCGCAGACAACAGCTTATCTACCAGGCAGCTTGAAGAACTCATTAGGGGTGACGGCGAAAACAAAAAAGAAAAAGAACTAGCTAAGGCTGAAAAAATTATCAGGTGGACCAAAGAGGTATTTGAGAACGCTGGCCCGGCCAGCAACTATCTACTTGTAGAATTAGAAGCTATTGTGCGCCTTCACTTAGCTAAGGCAGAAATAGACCAACAGCCTGCCTAGAAAGGAGAGAATTAATTGGCGAGAAGCAAAGCGGAAGCCTTACAAATAGCCCTTGAACGCATCGAGAAAAGCTATGGCAAAGGCACTATCATGCGTCTTGGGAAAGGGGCCTGCGTCAACGTAGAGGCGATTTCTACCACCTGCCCGTCCCTGGATATGGCTTTAGGCATTGGGGGGCTCCCACGGGGTAGAATAACTGAGATTTACGGCCCCGAATCGTCCGGTAAAACTACTGTGGCTCTGCACGTTGTAGCTCAGGCCCAGAAAGAAGGCGGGACAGCCGCCTTTATCGACGTAGAACATGCTATAGACCCGATATATGCGACCGCCATTGGCGTTGATCTTGACGAACTTCTTCTTTCTCAGCCGGATAATGGAGAACAGGCGTTAGACGTTGTGGATGAATTAGTTAGCAGTGGAGCAGTAGATGTAATAGTTATTGATTCAGTTGCTGCCTTAGTTCCAAAGGCAGAATTAGAAGGAGATATAGGAGATGCCCATATAGGTCTCCAGGCTCGATTGATGTCCCAGTCTATGCGCATATTAGCTGGCAAGATCAGTAAAACCAACACCTGTGTTATTTTCATCAACCAGATCAGGGCCAAGGTTGGCATGACTGGATATGGCCCAAGAGAAACCACATGTGGAGGTCGGAGCTTGAAATTCTATGCTTCTGTTCGGTTAGACATTCGGCGTATCCAAACCCTAAAAAAAGGTGGCGATGCACTGGGCAATCGAACTCGGGTAAAGGTTGTTAAAAACAAATGCGCTCCACCTTTAAAGGAAGCCGAATTTGACATTGTTTATGGCCAGGGAATTTCTCGGGAAGGCAGCATACTTGATCTAGCTACAGATGCTGGTATTATCTCAAAAAGTGGAGCCTGGTATTCATATAACGATGACAGATGGCAGGGCCAGGAAGCAGTCAAAGACTTTCTCCGGGAGAACCCCGAGATTGCAGCTGAAATCGAAAAAGAGATAA
>JAAZLJ010000138.1 GCA_012799365.1 Syntrophomonadaceae bacterium
TATCGGTTGATTCATCAACCGCCCCTAACTGATCCGCTGCTTCCGTAACCGGCTGTTCGGTCGCCATATCCTGGTCTTGAGCAGCAGTTGCTTCATTAGTTACTTCACTGTCAGCCGGATTGGCTTTCTGGGATGAATCCAGAGTGCCGGAAGAGCTCGCTTTCTGGCCTGTCGTCGCGGTTGCAGTCGGTCGTTCCTGCATACTTCCAGATTTGCCTCCAGCCGCAGCTGTTGCCACCGGACGCTCCTGCGTGCTTCCGGACTTGTCTCCTGCCGTTGGTGCAGCAGGCTTTTCGACTGAAGATGCTTTAGTGCCAGCGGTAGTAAAAGTTACAGTGGCTTCCTGGTTCAAAGTGGCACCACTTTTGGCCTCCAGTTGGGGAGCCACCTTTAACGTATAGGTATTGCCAGACTCCAATTCCTGCAAAGGTTTGACCGTGACATTTCTCCTTTTGTCAAACTCAATCTGATCATCCGCCATTATAACTTCGATGGGAATCTTCTTGCCATCCGCGGAGAATAGACTAAAACATTTCTTGTTGTCATCCCGAATCGTCATATAGACCACATTTTTATTAAAGGTAAGCTTAATTCCTTCCGACAGGGATACGTCTTTTGCTCCATCAGCAGGAATGGAAGTCGCCAATTGGAGAGGTTGATCCTTTCCTCCTCCGGTTCCATCCCCCTGCCCGGCCAGAGCTGGCATCGCCACCAGTAAACAGCAGAACATAACCAGTACTGAAATTATGGTTAACCTGGATCTTTTCATAACCCCGAACAACAAATCGTCCCCCCTCGTTTGTCTGGTATTCAACAATATCCTATTACATTCTCGCGCGATCTAACTACAGCACCACAACAGGAATATTATTACATTAACCTCCCTAAAATACCGGTGTCTCGCGACCGCAAAACATAGCCAAGTCACCCACAATAAAAAGGCAAGTCTGTGGAAAAATAGACTTGCCCTGATATCTAAGCCAATTAGCCTGGCTTCTCCTTTCCACACTGGGAGGTACACCCGTTTCCCGATGTACCCTGCCGTCCCGGAATCCATAACTATTTGCGCTTTAGGTTCCCGGGCTCGGAGAGTTATTCTTTTCTCGTTAACTCGTACTATAATGTTTTTCTACATATTAACTGAAAATCCTTCATGTAAGCAATGTCACATAGTTCCATGTTTACAATGCAGTGCTAAATCCAAAAAGTAAGAAGCCAGTCGTGGGAAATTTCCGACTGGCAATATCCTCTTGCAGCTATTATGATTTATATTTACCTGACCATTACGCCCCAAAATAGCTTATTTTACTATCAAGACTGGAATGCTCACCAACCTGGTTATCTTGTCAGATACGCTTCCAAAAGCTAGTTCCTGGAATTTGTTAAGCCGTCGGCTGCCCATTATAACCAGGTCGTAGCCGCCATCATTCTCGATAAGGTCCATAATTAAGGCAGCAGGGGCACCTCCAGCACGCTTGAGTGTACAATGTACTCCTTTTTCTTTTAAAATACCTTTATATTTTTTTAGCAGGGCCACGGAGTTTTGCCTGAGCTCATCTAATTTTTCCCGACTATGAAGCTTGGTAACGTCCACGCTGCCGCTATCATACACATTAAAAAGTACCAGGTTTTCGATAACACCAGCTGCAGCCAGTTCGGCTGTTTTTTCTACAGCACGATACGATTGCTCGGATTCATCTACCGCAAGCAATGCTTTATGAAAAATTGGGTTAGCCAAGTCAATCCCTCCTTTATTTCAATCCTCCTGCCATTCGCCCGCAGGCTGACCTTCAAAATTAATATACCGCATTCGGCCGTGTTTTTCACCCACATCGGTTCTATACCGGGGGTCAGTCTTGTAATTACTGGCCCAGACGTGGCAGATGGGTTTGTCGATTTTCAGAGCTCTTTCTACCACACGGGCCGTTCCGGCTCCACCTCGGGCGGGATTCCCATCCCAAATCACCAGCATGACATCACTGTTTTCAGCAATGAAATAACCGGCCCGCAGATAGGCCTCCTCCCTGGTAGCAGTAGGCGGCATCTCGATAATCTCCTGAGCCCGGTTTTCCAGCCAGTATCTGAATTCCTGGCGCAGGTCCGCACCCCGGTAGTCCAACTGGTAATCATCGGAGGTACCGAAATCGTCAATGTATTGCTCCCGGGGTACTGCCAGAACTGCGATCAACCGAGAATCCTCGCGGGCCAGTAGAGCCCGGGCTGCCAGGCGATCCGCTCCCGCCGCCAGCGGCGAAAATACCGTCAGTGAATGATTGGGAAATTGTTCTTCTATGAAAGCGATGGCCTGTTCTACCCCCTGATAAATCTCGTTCAGGTGCTCTTCATCCAATGCCATATGTCCCGATATACCTACCCGGAGCATTTCGCGCTGGCCCAGGCGGGTAAGGGCACTGAATTCCTGGGCATTGGTGTGCATGTCGATAACATGGTCCGGCGGAAGACTGGATAGTTCAAATTTGCGTTTTCCCGTAAAGGTGCTCATCTTAATCAGGTTCTCCATGGAACGAGCCCCATGGGTATAACGAGTGACTTTGAGAAAGGCATTGACTACCCCGGCGTCAATCTGAAAACGGTCTCCTATCTTAAGCTGGGGAGTATTTATTTCCAGGTACTGGTGCAGTAAAAATGCACGGCGGATGATATATAGTCGGTCTTTAACCGTATTGGGGGTACCGTTGACCCCACGAATATTGATATAAGCTCGCAACCGGCTGACAAAATCAGGTTTCTTGGCCGCACGGTCCTGATGGCTGTCACCAGCCCGAAACTCTTCAAAAGAATGGCGGGTGGCTCCGGCAAATACATAAATTCCACCCCCCAGAGGATGAACCACCCCCTGATGAGTATACTCGCCGTCCTGCATGGGAGCCAGAAAGTACCGCAGCCACCCCAATTCCTGTCCCTCACAAGGGGCGTCGAATTCATCCCAGAAAACCAGGGGCATCTGTCCTCGCAGCTGCAGGTCACGGATCTGGCGAAAAGCGGCTGAAAGTTCATGGGGCGATGTAAACTGAGACAGGTTAAAAGTGAGACAACACTCACTTCCCAACCCCAGGCCCCGGGCTATTTCCATAACGGCAAAAGACTTGCCCGCACCCGGAGGACCGAATACCGCCAGACAGAGCGGGGTTTTAGGGTTTTTCTCCTGCAGGTATTCTTGAATGGCATTGCCGACACTGCGTACCCCTTCAATCTCTCGCCGGTCGGCGCTCTGCCAGGCACCAACTTTTTCAATGGGTACATCCGGCAAAGCGCTCTGGGGACCATCGGTGACAATTTTACGGGCACATTCGACCACGGTCCGGTTGCTTTGCTGGTCACGAACATACAGGCAGACATCCCGGCTGCGCAGGAGTTTGTTTTCCAGTATGGTCCAGCTGCCCCGGTGGCGAAGGTTGGCGGCTATGTCCTGATTATCAACAAAAACTCCCAGGTCCCAGATGAGATCCGGGTCACTGGAGTATTCCCCGATCAGGTTGGCCTGACACCTTTCGTTGTGGGCCCGGGCCAGTACGGTATACGGAAATTGCAAGTGCTTGTACTGCTTATCACTTACCACTTCATAGCCTGTCAGGTGCAGCAGCCGGGTTAATCCCATTCCCAGTCGGCTGGCCGTAATCCAATTCATTGAGTCGGGGTCCCGGGCCCATACGGAAGCCAGAGCTGCCAGCAAACAGGTATTATACCCCAGCATCTGCCCGGGCAATTTCCGCACAAAATCACCTTCCTGACCACTGCGGTCAAAAATCAGGGCATTACGCCCCCGCTCTACTATTACCGCACCGCTGGCCCCAATAGTAACTATTACCCGGGCAAACTTCAAGGAATTAGATTCAGCTTCGACGAAGGGACAGGCCGGACTGCGAACGGCAGTCACCACCTCTTCCAACATTTTCTCCCAGGAAAGAGAGATGCCTACTTTTACCGCACAGGAACGAATATCACTGATAGTGGTCACTATAGTAGTACGGTTCCCCAGATCCATTTCGATGATTCGGTCCAGAAAAGGGTTGGACTTTTCTTGATTGTACTGTCCTAATTTTATGATTACCTGCTCCGGTCGGCTGTTCATCGTCCGCAGTGCTTCAGGCCAACCTGGTTCACAGGTTCGGAATCCCAAATTGCTGTCCTGGACCACCAGTAGATCCGGAGTACCCGTTAAAGCATGGTTCTCATAGTCCCAGCGTCCGGGTTCAAACTCACGCCATTGAGAAAGACGAAATACCGGATCCGATCCTGGTTCGGTAAATCTTCGCCACTCGGTCCACGAAGTGGTTATCAAGCTTTCCCGGGGCCGGTTCAGAGCATCATCGTTTAATTCCACCCCTTCAATTCGGGCAATATCGGGGGTGATCATGGCTTGCATTAACTTCAATATCAAGGCAGCCCCTCCGGGTTGAGAACTCAACCTTACTCTGGAGTCCCCGGCATACTCCGTCCAGTAATAAACCCCACCGCTAACGGTGAGATTCTCATGGCGAATGCTCAGCCAGTCCACCGTCGGATCTCCACATACCTGAATAAGACACTTTTTCATCACAGTTCCCTCCCCTTTCGTGTCAGCCCTGGTAACTGAAAGAACAGTACTCTGCCTTAATTCTACTATACTATATACAATCCGGACCATATCCAATTCAGCATTCAAAAGCTCAAAGCAGAAATAGCAAGCTAAGCAATCAGTCCGGGGACAATCCCCGGACTGATTCAGCTCCACGGAGGGAGTATGTGCCCCGTTATGTTTTCGATAACATCGGCTGCAGCCAGTACGGCTGCTGTTCCCACGGCATGACGCGATTGCTCGGATTCATCTACCGCAAGCAATGCTTTATGAACAATTGGCTTTATTAAGGTATATAGTGCCCCACGACAATTTTTAATTGTCCATCCTTGCCTATGATGAAATCATAGAAAAAGTCCTGGTAATTCGTGTAATTCTGTATAAAATTCTCATCTAACAGCGGCATTTCGTACATCCCATAAGTATTGTAATTTGGTGCTGCAAGTGGAGCAATTCTTACTCCGAAATCCAATGAATAGGTTTTAGTCTGATGTAAATCTTCGATACGGAATCCATTAGGGTTATTATTTTCCGGGCCATCGGGTATGAATCTCATTACCTTGACATTAACCGCCACAGGATTCCCATTTTCCATCTCAAAACCATCGATCGCTCCGAAAACCCTCTCACCGCCTCCTGCCGTATATACTTCGGCAGCAGATAGCAAATCAACTACTGTATAGGGGCCGTTGGTAAACTTGAAACTGCTCTTTATTTTTTCCATTGTACTCTGGTCTGCATCTTCTAAATTAAGAGTAATCCGCACTTTACGAAGTGTTTCATCATTTACCAGATACTCCTGCAATATGCTATCATTGGGGGCATTCACTCCATCCGGGTCTTCATTATAATAAGGGATCAACTCGATTCCACCCACTTCATTATTTCCGTTATAGATACTCCAGTAAAGAGAACTATCTTCAAGGACTTTCAGCTCCCAATCACCTGGAATTTCTACCGTAAAGAAACTCGTGCCTTCCACTCTGTATGCTTCATTGGCTGCTTCGGGTTTCCGGGTTCCTAAAAGAGCAATACTGTTAGATATATCCGTTATTTGTTCAAATAATGCCTGGTATTCATGGCTGAGTTCTTCGTCATCGGGAGGATATTGTACATCAGATGGTATCCGTGTAAAATACGTGTATCCGTTTCCCTGCAAAATAATGTGTTGACCAACAGGTGCCTGCAGCATATCTTCTTCTGTAATCAATTCTCCAATCTGCCGTTCTATACTTAGAAGCAGTCCTCCACCGTTATCACTTTCGTATACCTTCTTACTAAAAATAGTAATGTTATCTTCTGATTCCTCGATAATATATTTATCTTCCCAATCCGCCGGGAATTTCAAGGAGAATCCCAGGGCTTCATTTTTATAGGTGAAAGTATTCACTGGATTGGCCGTAAGCCCCACCAATGCCGCTATCACTGCTGCAACTGCCAAAATGATTACCCAAAATGCTGGCTTTTTGTAGTTCAGTACATTTTTTATCCTGGACTTCACATTGCTTTCCCCAAATGCCAGCGGGCTTAAAAGACCGCTTTGTTTGATAGAAAGAGAAAGCAGAGAATTGGAGTAGCTGGCCCGTATATCCTCACTTGACTGCTTCATCACACTCTCATCGCAGGACATTTCCATATCCTTTATCATTAGAAAATAGGAAAGCCATATCACTGGATTGAACCAGTGCAGAGCAAGTGCTAGAGATGCCACCGGCTTAATGACATTATCATAACGTCTGATGTGGGTCTGCTCATGTTTAATGATATAATCCCGTTCACTCTCGGAAAGATCTGTTGGAATATAGATTCTCGGTTTAATCAATCCCAGTATAAACGGTGTCTGAATACGGTCAGTTTCAAAAATATTATCTCTAACCAGAGTAGCAGTGGTGACCCTGTGCTTTAATCGGAAATAGGGTATTATGCCATAAAAGAGAAGCACAACAATTCCCAAAATCCAAACCCATGCTCCAATTTCAATGGCGATGTCTATAGGATTGGCACTGGCGGCAGGATTTACCGGAGCCATGGAGTGCTGTTGATTCACGGTATCGTCTACCATGGTTAGGCCGGTATCCACAGCAGGATTCTGAGAAACAACAATATCATAGGAAATAGGCTCAACATTGACCGGTATCAGGCTCAGTGAGCTTTCAAATGAAACCGGACACACCAGGCGGAATAGCACAACTGCCCAAAGAGCATAAGAGAAAACCTTGGGTGCTTTTTTCAGCAGCAGCCTGACTATAATGACAGCTAAAGCAACATAACTGGCGGTCAGGCTCATATTTAATACGGTTAAAAATAAGCCGCTCATTTAGTTGCCTCCTCTATCATTTCCTTTAATTCCTCTGCCTCCTGTTGGGACAGCTTATTATCTTGCAGAAACGCAGCCAAAAAAGCAGGAAGAGAGTTGTCAAAGGCCTTTTCCAACAGTGCTTCGCTCTCGTATTTCTGAACCTGTTCACGCTTTACCAACGCTGTAACTGTAGCATTCTCATTTTTTAAAAAGCCACGCTCGGATAGCTTCCTTATCATGGTATAGGTGGTAGACTTTTTCCACCCCAGCTTGCGGAGACAGACTTTGGTTAATTCGGTGGAGTTGATGGGTTCAAGTTCCCAAATGATATCCAAAAATTTATATTCGGCATCAAAAAGTTTAAATTCTCCCATTGAAAATTCCCCCTCATAGGTTTACCACGATAGACCAATGAGTTAAGTTTATCGTGGTAAACCTATTTTGTCAA
>JAAZLJ010000139.1 GCA_012799365.1 Syntrophomonadaceae bacterium
ACACGGCGAAGCCGAGGGCTGTGAAGCGGAGCGAGAAACAGGACGTTTCGAGCACCGAAGGCTGAGTGCATGGACGCCGAATCCTGAGGGGTCCGCTTCACACCGAGGCAAGCCGATGTGTTGCAGTTGAGGAGTATCGGAGCGAGCCGGTTAATACTCTACGAAAAATATGCTGTTTTCATTCGTCGGTGGTGTCGGTACGACCAACATGGAGGTCTGCTATTTAATTTTAGTATCAGGTACATGAGTTGTAATGGGGTAGAGGAGTTGGTAGTACGTGCTGCATCTGTTCAAAAAAGCAGTGGTAGGTTTGGAAATTGATGCGGGCGAGGTGAGGGCGGTGGAGCTGAAGGGCAGCCCTGCGGCCCCCACCCTGACCGCCTGGGGTATTTTGTCTCTCCCCCCTGCGGCGGTAGTCGAAGGGGTAATGCAGCCTGATGTAATCGCCCAAATATTGAAGGAGCTGTGGTTTATGGCCGGTTTTAGCAGCCATAAGGTGCTGCTGGGGGTGGACAACCAGGGAGTAATGGTTCGTTTCGCTGATTTTCCTGTGGTACCGGATAATCGGGTGGCTTCTATGGTTAAATACCAGGCCCAGGAGCATATCCCGGTGCCCCTGAGTGAAGTGGTACTTGACCATGCGGTTATTGGAGAGACCATGGATGACAGCGGTCGTCGACTCGAGATACTGCTGGTGGCCGGGATGAGGGATGTGCTGGATACCTATTTAAAAGCTATGACCATGGCTCGGCTGCAGCCGCTGGATATTGACGTCACCCCACTGGCTCTGTTACGGCTGTTACCGGAATCGAATGGTCACCAAACCGTATTGATGGTGAACGTGGGCAGTGAGCTGAGCAGTATCGTGGTGGTAGAGCAGGGGCTGCCCCGCCTGGTACGCCTGGTGCCGACCGGTCTCCGGGAGGCAGCGGCCCTGATGGCCTGCTCTCTGGATGAAGTGCTAACTGAAGTGGGGAATAACCCTCCGGCGACCTGGCCGGATGAGGCGTTTCAATCCTGGTATGACAGCCTGAGCCAGGAGATAGTCTCCTCCCTCAATTACTACCAGAAACCGGGTACGATGGCTTACGTAAGCAAGGTTATTATCAGCGGCCGGGGTGCACGGGTGGAGAGATTGTTAGAACAGCTGCAGGAAGACCTGGAACTGGCGGTAGAGATATTGGATCCGCTGGAAAACATCCGGGTACCGGCGCGGCTGGCCGCCGATCTCATTCCCCGGGCCCCCGGCCTGGCAGCCTGTATCAGCCTGGCCCGGCGCGGACTGAAGGTGTAAATGCTCATGAAAGATATCAGCTTACTTCCTCCAGATATTAAAGGGCAAGCCAGGGCCAGGCGGCGGCGGATTTATTTCCTGACCGGCTGCGGTCTGGTGCTGCTGGCGCTTTTGTTACTCTACCTGTCTCTGCTCATGGCCACCTGGCATACCCATAATCAGGCAAACAGTATGAAAAACCAGCGGATGGCGGTGGAAAGAAGGATGGGCAGCTACCAGGAGTATGTGGATATGGCAGAGCGAATTGAGAACATCGACCGTTTGATAGATCCCATTACCGGTTCTGCTCCAGACTGGGCCGGGTTACTGGTCAACGTCAATCACAGCATACCCGGTGACGTCTGGTTGACTGACCTTACGGCCGGTTCCGCATCTAATACCGCACAGGAGGGCGGTGACTCTGCCCGGGGGGCGGCTGACAGCCCTAACCAGCTCATCCTGCGCGGCTACAGCTACAACTATCATTCCATAGCCGGGTGGTTGGAGGATATTCGTCAGGTGCCAGAGCTCTCTGGCGTTCATTGTCAATTCGCCAGTGAAGAAACGGTAGAGGGGCAGCCGGCCATCAGTTTTGAGATCAGGGCCGGGATATCGGCGGCCGGATCTGGTGGGTCCGACCAGGGGGGTGAATAGGAATGCTGCGCAAAGAAGTATCTCCTGGCAACCTGCTGCTCTTACTGCTGGGAGTGGCATCAGTGGTGCTGATGGGTTACCTGGTCTATACCCAGTTCAATGCCTTGGGAATGGCCCGGGAGGAGAAAAACCAGGAGAAAACGGCTTTGGCCCGGGCAGAGACTCGTCTGCAGCAGCTGCAGTGTCTGCAGGAACAGGGGCAGGAACTCCAGCATAACCTGGCGGAGGCGGAACGCATGCTGCCACCTGAAGACCAGGAAAACGTACTTATCAGTGAATTAAAGATCTGGGCTGGCAGCTCCGGGCTCAACCTGCAGCAGATCCGGTTCCAGAACCGGTCCAGCGGGCAGGGTCTGGTGGAGATGCCGTTCCAAACGGTTTTTGAAGGGCGTTATAGCGGGTTCCTGGAACTGCTGAATGACTTACAGTATGGTCCGCGGGCTCTGCGGGTGGATGGGATTAAGATCGGCAAAGGCCGTCAGGAACTTCCCTATCTCCGGATGGAGGTAACTGCCAGTGCTTTTTATATGGACGAGACAGCCTCCGCCCAGAAACAGTAGTCAGTAACCCCGGGAGCAGAAGTCAGCGATCATCTGCGGTTTCATTTATAGCAGAGTTCATAATACCGTTGGTATCACCACCAGAGGCATGAAAACAGATGTGATTCTACTGTGAAAACCTCTATTCGAATGAAAACCAGTACATATATGTTAAAAGATTACTCGGTTTTGAATCTAGAATTACTGTTGAAATACTCTATATTACTCTTTATTAATATTTTAAAAATCATAATGCATCTGCGTTAATCTGCGTTCTCAGCGTCAATAATTAAAAAGAAATCAGCGTAAATCATAATAATCAGCGTTTATCGACGTCTAATTTTTTTAGCAGGGATAGTAAGGGGGACTGGGGTAGAAATGGCACCAAAGGGAGAGGGACGGGTACACCTGGATAAAGAAAAGATAGTTGAGTGGGCCAGAACTCATCGTACCGAACTCATCGTCGGCGGGGTGCTGATTGTCGTCCTGATCATAGCCGTGATGGTCTGGTTTCAGACTACCGGAAAAGAGGAACCGACAGATGTGATTTCGCAAAATGAGGCCGGTTATACGGTATTGCCGGAGACCAGGAGGACCCTGGATGACCGTGAACCGCAGCTTCCCGACCTGGCGGACCCTTTTGCCGGTCCGGTAATGCTCAAGGGGATTATAAAGGGGGGGAACGATGAGGATCTGGCCATCATCGAAGCTGGCAACCAGTCTTATGTGGTGGCTCCCCATGACCAGCTCGGTGACCACTGGATCGTTGAAGAGATTCAGTCCGATAAAGTCATACTCAAGTCGGAAAAGGAAAAAATGGAGCTGAGGTTTGCAGGCCGGACCAGGACGATCCAGCTGGAGGACCAGCAGCCGACGGGGAGGGACGAAAATGATGAGTAAAAGGACTGGTGACCAGTTCCGAACTACCCGGGCGGTAGCCGGGTTGATAGCTTTCCTGGTACTTTTCTCGGCGGTAATGGAATGGAATATTTGTTCCACTCCGGCTCTGGGGGCCCGGTCAGACCAGGTTACCGGCCCTGAACAGCAAATTGCTGTATCTTCGGCCTCGGCTGCAGCTATTATAGATCTGCGGGGGGCCGACCTGCGGGATGTGCTATCGGCATTGGCGGTGAAGATGGGAGTTACCATCATTCTGGTAGGCGAGGATTCCTCATCCATTGAGATTAGTTTTAAAGCCGAAAATATGAAGCCAGAACAGGCCCTGGACATTATTATCCAGAGCCAGGGACTGGATTACCTCCGTCAAGGAAACCTGGTGGTAGTGGGGAAACCGGGGACTCTGGATAAGGACTTTTTCAACCAGATGCTGTTAACCCGATTTGACACCTCCTTTGTCCCGGCTGAGAAGATACGGGGTTTGATAAACGAGTTGGGAGTACCGGTAAAGAACGTATACATAGACTCCAATCCCAACGTTTTCTGGATCCAGGGAACCGCCGGAGCCCAGCAGAAGGTGC
>JAAZLJ010000140.1 GCA_012799365.1 Syntrophomonadaceae bacterium
ACACGGCGAAGCCGAGGGCTGTGAAGCGGAGCGAGAAACAGGACGTTTCGAGCACCGAAGGCTGAGTGCATGGACGCCGAATCCTGAGGGGTCCGCTTCACACCGAGGCAAGCCGATGTGTTGCAGTCGAGGAGTATCGGAGCGAGCCGATTAATACTCTACGAATAATATGCTGTTTTCATTCGTCGGTGGTGTCGGTACGGCCAACATGAGCGTCTGCTACTCATAAGTTTTCTGTGTATTCTGTGCCTATTTTTATCAATCTGCGTCAAAAAATAAGGTCAAGAACCCTCGGAACGCAGTACGGCGTCGGCGATCATGGCCACCCGCTTGCTCTCCCGTACATCATGCACCCGCACTATGGCGGCACCATTCATAACACCGACCACCACCGCTGCCAGGCTGCCTTCCAGGCGGTCATCTACCGGCAGGTCCAGTACCGCTCCTATAAATCGTTTACGAGATGCACCCAGCAGAATAGGCCGTCCAAAACTCTTGAATTCAGCCAACCTCTTCATAACTACCAGATTCTCTGCCGCATTTTTGCCAAACCCAATGCCGGGGTCAATAATTATCTGCCTGGTGCTGATACCGGCCTGTTCCGCCAATTCCACACTTCGGCCCAGTTCACTCATCATATCATCGATGATATTACCATAGCTTTCCTCACCGTCAGGGCGATTATGGGTAATAATAAGCGCTGCCTGGTGAGCCGCAACCACCCCGGCTAAATCAGGATCAAAGGCCAGTCCGCCGATGTCATTGATGATATGGGCACCGGCTTCCAGACATACCCGCGCTACTTCCGCCCGATAGGTATCAACAGAAATGGGTACCGTCACCATATCCGCCAGCTTTTCCACTATCGGCACTACTCGGTTCAGCTCTTCTTCAACCGAAACCAGGTCATGACCGGGTCGGGTAGACATACCGCCGATATCCAGGATATCGACTCCTTCTTCCACCATCTCCAGGGCCCGGTTGAGTGCAGCCTCCGGGGCCAGCCAACGCCCCCCGTCCGAAAAGGAATCAGGAGTCACGTTCAATATACCCATAATAAGGGTGCGTTCTCCCACCGCCAGCTGCTGACCGTGGGCCATGGGGACGGTACCAGGAGCCTGAGCTTCTTCCCAAAAATGTAAAAGATCGCCCATTTCACGGGCGATCTGCTTGAGCCCTAACGGCTGTAAGTCCAGCTTGGCTCGGAGCTGCCGGTAGTGTTTCAAGGTTCCCATCAACAGAACATCGGTAGAACCCCGACCGGATACGGTGTCTCTCTTAACCGCGGCTTCGCCACCTTGAGATAGCATTTCCTGCTTGATAATGTTGGCCAGTCGGCAGGGAATATCTCTGAGCTTTATCAGGCGGAACACTGCTTTGGAGGCCATCCACTTTACCCCGAAATCATCGGCCCCGATATCGGCCAGCTGTTTTTCCGCCTCCTGCCGATTCCCGACCAGGACTATGTGATTTCCCTTCATTACTTCCCCTCCGAAGTCTTGTGGTTACTCTTAATATACCAATAAATAAGCAACCATGTCCTTGTTTTTGAACTTCACGCAATCATGGCGAAATTCACACTGCAGGCAAGCCCGGGAAAGATTATCCGCCCGGTGCAGGCGTTCGCCCAGAAAACTCATATCTTTGTAAATATTACGATGTTCATAAATGGCCTGTGAAATGACATTTACTTCATTTTCATTGAAATAAGCCAGAGGCAACAGCTGACGGGCCAGCCGGGATCCATACGCTGCGTGGTCAACTCCAGTGCGGTACTCCTGCCATTTACCGATATCATGCAGGAGCCCGGCTGCGTATATGGTCTCCTTGGCTGCCAGCCTGCCGGAAAGACCGGCTTCGTTTATATAGTAACCCAGATCCTGATGCTCCAGGACCAGTATGTAGGTGATCCTGGCCACGTCAATAGCGTGCTGTAAGTCGTGGTTACAAAACTTTTCTCCGTGTTCCAGTTCTACGTTTCTGGCAATATAGTCCTGAAACAGGGGATCCTGCAGCAGCCGTTCAACCCTCTTCAAACCAAAATCCTCCTCATGTCTCTCTTTTCATTCCGGTACTATATATATTATCGTACATTATGGAGTTATTCGCCAAAATTATTGTCAGGTACTCCAGGTTTACGAGACCGATGGTTAAAACAGGCCGTAGATACGACCTTTTTCATCAATATCGATATCAAATGCCGCCGGCCGCCGCGGTAAACCTGGCATAGTAAGAATACTGCCCATGAGGGGTACAATGAAACCGGCCCCCGCCGACAGGCGCAGGTCGCGTACCGTGACCGTGAAACCATGAGGGCGGCCCAGAAGTTTCGGGTCATCACTGAGT
>JAAZLJ010000141.1 GCA_012799365.1 Syntrophomonadaceae bacterium
AGGACGAATTCGGTCAGTCCGGGACTCCGGATGAATTGCTGGCGCATTATGGGCTAACAGCGGATAATTTGGTGAGGGCGGTTGAAGATTCAATGTCATTGAAACGGTAAAATCAGGAGGAATTTAAATACTCGTGTAGAACCACCTATAAAAGGGTGGTTTTTTGTTTTATTGTACAATTATATGTGAAAGTAATGCCGGAATTGTTTGTATTACATATATGGGGGAGGCAGGCAATAATAATGCTGGTACATATGTACAATGTTTCAATGATTTATCCTAACGGACTCAAGGCTCTGGATGATATCTCCCTCAAGATTGATCGGGGAGAGTTTGTGTTTGTTATGGGACCAAGTGGAGCTGGCAAGTCGACGCTTTTAAGACTGTTATATCGGGAAGAGCTGCCCACCAGAGGGCAAATCTTCATCGCTTCTCGTAGTGTGGTAAGGATGAAGCCGCGGGAGGTACCCCTCTTACGAAGAAATATCGGGGTTGTTTTTCAAGATTTTAAACTGCTGGAGAATAAGACGGTGTTTGAGAATGTGGCTTTTGCTATGCAGGTGGTAGGGGCCAGCCCGGGGGAAATAACGCAGCGGGTACAGGAGACCATCAATCTGGTAGGGCTGCGGGGCAGGGAGGAGCATTATCCTTCCCAGCTGTCTGGCGGGGAGCAGCAGCGGGCTGGAATCGCCCGGGCTATTGTGAACCGCCCGCTTATCGTCATAGCTGATGAGCCCACCGGTAACCTGGACCTGGAGACTTCCTGGGAGATCATGGAGCTGCTGTCGGAGATCAATCGAAAGGGTACTACGGTGATTATGGCTACGCATGCCCAGGAACTGGTTCGGCGTTCACACCGGCGGGTTATTGTTCTAAATGAGGGGCGTCTGAGTACCGACACTATGCCGGGGGCATTTATCGCATGACCTGGCACAAGATCCGTTTCTATTTTGCCGAGGCGGGCAGGTCCCTGTACCGCAACCGCCTGTTAAGCTTGGCTACGGCTACCACGGTGGCGGCGTGTGTATTGATACTGGGTATTGGTGCCCTGCTGGTGGTCAACGCCCAGGAAATTATGACCAGCCTGGAATCTGATGTCGAAGTGGTGGCGTTTTTGGAGAAGGGTATGTCGAAACAACAGCGAATCGAGATCGGTAAGGAATTAGAGTACATGCCCGGGATAAAACAGGTGGAGTTTGTTTCCAAAGATAAGGCCATCACTCATCTGGAAAAGAGGTTCGGACAGGGCCAGTTTGACCTGCGGAAAACACTGGGGGGGGACAACCCCCTGCCGGATAGCTATAGGATTAAAGCCAGTGATCCCCACAAGGTTCCCAGCCTGGCTAAACGGATCCAAGAGATACCGGGAGTGAGTAAGATCCGTTACGGGCAGGGGGTGGTGGAGAAGCTGTTTGCGGTTACCAACTGGGTGCGTACCATCAGTCTGGTGGTTATTGTATTACTGGCCTGTGCCGCTATATTCCTTATCGCCACTACCATCAGGTTAACCATTTATTCCCGACGCGAGGAGATTTATCTAATGAAGTTGGTGGGTGCGACCGACTGGTTTGTCCGCTGGCCGTTGTTTATTGAGGGGATAAGCCTGGGTTTGATGGGGGCCTTGATGTCGGTGGTGGTGCTGGCAGTGGGCTACTATTATCTGGTGAATAACCTGAGCCTGGCGGTGACCTTTATTCCGTTAGTGACGGACCAGGATCTGCTGGTGAAGCTGTTGGTCGGATTGTTGGCCACCGGGGCGGGAATTGGACTAATCGGAACCTTTATCTCGGCCAATCGGTATATGGATGTGTAAGCTGCTGGAACTATCCGTTTTAGTGCTTGAATGGTTGTGGTTTGTATTGACCGGGTGGGCCAAAGGGCCAGGAAGTTAGGCACTTAATGGGGCGAAAGCTGGGGAAGAAAGAACATTGGGTTATGGGCGGGAAAACCCCGGTTTTGATCCCAGAGGAGCGTATGCTGCGTCGGCGATGATGAATGGTAATCTGGAGGAATTTCATGAGAAAAATAAATAAACTTACAGCCTGTTTACTGGCCATGGTGTTTATGGTCGGTCTTTTGGTGCCTGCTTATGCCGGACAATTGGACGATAAGCGGCAGGAACTGAATCAAGTTGAGCGAGAGATTCAAAAACAGCGGAGTAAGATCAATCAGGCCCGCAAAAAAGAGAAAGATATTTCCAAAGACCTAGCTATACTTGACCGGGGTATGGAGACTACCCGAGGTGAGATCAACCGTTTGGAGAGTCAGGTGAAGGCGGTAGAGGGAGATATTCGGCTTACGGAGAAGGATATTCAGCGGGCAGAGAAAGAACTAGCGGAGCAGACGGAATACTTGAGCGAACGTTTGGTGACAGTATATGAGGATGGGGAGATTTCTTATCTGGAGGTTTTGTTCAGTTCTGCGGATATCGCTGATTTTCTTACCCGCTATGACCTGCTGCGGGAAATCGTACAGCAGGATATAGAGCTCATCGCTGCCATCGAAAAGGAACGCAACCAACTGGACGAGATCAAGCAAGGGCTGCAGGTGAAAAAAAGCCGACTCATATCTACACAGGAAGCTAAAAAATCGCAAGAAAATTATTTGGGAGAACAGGCTGACCAGAAAAACAAGGCCCTGAAGGCTATCAAGAATGATCGCCAGGCATATGAGAAAGCTCTGCGGGAGTTGGAGCAGACTTCAAAAGAGCTGGAGAGAATAATCAGGTCGATGCAGAAGCCTGATAGTGCCTATCAGGGGACCGGGGTTTTTTGCTGGCCGGCACCCAGCTCTCGGCGAATAACTTCGGATTACGGGATGCGTTACCATCCTATCTTGAAGAAACATAAGCTGCATACGGGGATGGATATCGGAGCCGGTAAAGGTTCCAAGGTAGTGGCGGCCGATGGGGGAACCGTACTCAAAACCGGCGGTATGGGCGGGTACGGTAATACCATTATAATTGACCACGGCGGGGGGATAAGCACCCTGTATGCCCATCTATCGAAGATATCAGTGTCGCCGGGGCAAAAGGTGGAACGTGGTGGGAAGATCGGGGAAGTGGGTTCCACCGGTTGGAGTACCGGTCCACATCTACATTTCGAGGTGCGGGAAAGCGGGAATCCAGTAAACCCCAACAAGTACATCAAATAGAAAACATGATTCTACTGCTGTTATGAAAATTGAAACCGCAGGTACACCCTGATGAACGCAGATAATAGTAAAAACATAGAATGACTCTGAGAGGGAGTGTGGTAACCCGAAGCGACATACGAAGCCGACGTCGCAGTACACAGCGAAGCTGAGGGCTGTGAAGCGGAGCGAGAAACAGGACGTTTCGAGCAGGGAGAACTGAGTGCATGGACGCCGAATTTCGACCGGTCCGCTTCACACTG
>JAAZLJ010000142.1 GCA_012799365.1 Syntrophomonadaceae bacterium
ACGCCTGTTCCGCCGCACCCGGCTGATCCTGCTCATCACGAGGTGACATATTCCAGGTAGTAGGAACTACGGCATTGTAAATACCAGTTCTTGCGTGTTTGATCTGGTGCCAGTGTCCCAGGGCTCCGCGTGGTGCTTCGGTCAAACCCATACCCTGAGCCTGGGCGGGTATTTCGTGCGGTACGCAAACGGGTTTACCCAATTCCAACTGCATTACCCATTCATCCATAGCATGGGCAATAAGCGAACACTCAATGGCCCGGGCAAAGTGCCGCCCCATGACTGAGAACGCCTTTTCTCCCAGATCCACGATCTCTTTTTGTTTCCTGACCCACATCCGGGCCAGAGGGCCTACTTCCATAACGATACCATTATAGCGGGGAGCTTTTAACCAGGAATAAGCACCTTTTTTCTTGGGTTCAGGGCTTATAACCGCCTCCGTTGGCTTCAAACCCCCGGTATCGTCATTGAACCACGAATACTTAACTTCTTCCATTACATTATTAGCATCAAATGGCTGATATTGACCCTGAATATAGGTTCCCGTGGGTATGAATTTATCCCGCTTGACATAAGGAGTATCCTCCTCATCTTGGAGCAGAAATGCACCGTAAGCTAGCATGTTCATACAACCGCGTCCGATATCAAACCAATCGGAATAGGCTTCGGCTACTATTTGAACGGTAGGTATATAAACATTATCAATAAAGCCAATGAGTTCAGCCAAGCGGTACTTGAATTCGGCTACTTTTTGACCGTCGGGTATTTCGGTTACACCACCCGGAACAATAGCCTGCTGGTGAGGCATCTTGCCTCCCCATAAAGCAGTCATTTCGTGGGCTTTACGCCGGGCCTTGAGTGCAGCCAGATAATTATCAACCGCCTGCTTATTTACTGCATCCGGTAAACGATAATCCGCCTGGTAGCGGGGTACAAATGGAGGTACATCCGGGCCCTTCACATAATCCAGAGCAGCCAGATGAAAGAAGTTCAGAATATGGGACTGGATAAAGTTGGAGCCCAGTATAAGATTTCTTATGATTCTTCCGTTGTGCGGAGCCTCAATGCCAAAAGCATCATCTAAAGCCAGGCTGCCAGCCGTGGCATGAGAAACCGGTCAGACCCCGCAGATTCTCTGCACTATCTGGCCCGCATCACGCGGGTCCCTCCCTTGTAGAATTAGTTCAAAACCGCGGAACATGGTGCCGCTGGTCCGGGCATCGACCACTTTACCGCCGTCTACCTCCACCTCTACCTTGAGATGCCCTTCAATCCTGGTTACCGGGTCAACAATGACTTTAGCCATCAGTTGTCACCTTCTTCCTGTTTTTTCTTGGGACCGATACGCCCGGTGGCAACATTCCCGGCCAGATGCCCACCAATACCCAGGGCCGCAGCTGCGCCCAGAACTACACCGGCCTGGTCAATCGTAGTAGTTATGCCAGGTCCGATAGGCATTTCGGGTATTCTTTCATACATGGGCCAGCCCGGAAACTGCGGCTCGGTACACGCTATACAGGGAGCACCTGCCTTGATGCACCAGCTGACGCTGTTCCACATCCGGGTAGGGGAATCGCAATGGGCAATGGGTCCCTTACAGCCGACTTCGAGGAGACAACCGGGTTCACTGAGATTTTTAGCAAAAATAGCATTATCAAAGTACTGCCGCCGTGGGCAGTTGTCATGGACGATCCCGTCAAAAAACATTACGGGACGTCCGAACCTGTCCAACTCCGGGATACCGTATAAAAGCACATGAGCGATAGTCCCTACCATCCAGTCGGGATGAGGTGGGCAGCCGGGAATATTTATAATAGGTACGTTTTTAACCACCTGCGAAACCGACTTGCATCCGGTTGGATTGGGCGGAGTAGCCGGAATTCCACCGTAAGCCGAACAGGTGCCAAAAGCCAGGATGGCTGCGGCTTTGCTGCCCAGATCCTGAATCAGATCCACAAAGGTAATCGGGGTACCATCTTCTTTCTCCCCTACCGTGCAATACAGACCATCGGCACCGGTGGGAATGGCACCTTCCACTACCAGATAGAACTTGCCTTTATACTGTTCGGCTGTTTTAAACATGCCTTCCTCCAGGGCCAGATCCCCAGCCGCTGCCATTATATTGGGATGGTAACACATGCTGATAACTTCAAGTAATACTTTCTCAATATCGGGATGAACCGTATTTAAAATCGAGATCGAGCAGCCTGTGCAGCTGGCTCCCTGGATCCAGATGACAGGTGGAGCGCCGGCTGCCACCGCCTCCGCCATAAACGGAGCCAGAAAACCTGACATCGATATGGCTGCAGCTGAACCCGCACAAAGGCGGATAAAATCCCGCCGATTTAACTTGGTTGGCATCATTTTCCCTCCACTTCTGTGAATTCGCGATATTTTCTCAGAATACAGCGTATGGTTAATTAAATATGACCAAACTGGTCGAGTCACTTCTTAATGACTAACCTCTGTTCCTCCCCCCTCCAAAGCACAACCTGAAAAAACGACCTGCAGGCCTGAGTGTCACTTCTTGTGACTCTTCATACACCCCCTTTGCCGGCTCGGGCCAAACTATGTTTTCCTGCCCTTAGCACCGGCTATGAATATTCTTACCTGGCAACAGATTGGAACCAGTTCTTCCTGAACTTGTCCATAACTGGCATATAGAAAATACTTCAAGCTGGGTGTTAAATAACCATTAACGGTTTTATGTCATGCTTCTGGTCACAACCAAAAGCTATTTTTAAAAGGGAGCCGCCGGCATGATACAAGCGGCCAGAAAAAGATTGGGATGGCAATAAAAAATACCCGGCGAAAAGAGCGCCGGGTACAGGATCACTATAGAATAACACAGAGCAAGCCATATAAAAGCAAACTCGCTCCTGGCCAGTGAGTGACCTATCAGCATCTCCTTTCCGCAATGGGAGGCATACCCGTTTCCCGGTATACCCTGACGTCCCGAAAATCCTTAGCCAATGCCGTAGGATAGTGGGCTCGGAGAATATTAAGTTGAGTCATGTAATTCAAGTTTCCCAAAAATTAAACCCGGCGAAAAGAGCGCCGGGTACAGGATCACTATGGTATAACACAGAGCAAGCCATATAAAAGCAAACTCGCTCCTGGCCAGTAAGTGACCTATCAGCATCTCCTTTCCGCAATGGGAGGCATACCTGTTTCCCGATATACCCTGACGTCCCGAAAATCCTTAGCCAATGCCGTAGGATGATGGGCTCGGAGAATATTAAGTTGAGTCGACCTTATCCCCTCTGGGGAAACCGGTCCAAAAAAATGTCTGCTTAGCTTATTAAATAATTATATTCTACATTCCTGCTCAGATTCCTGCACGTTTTGAAAACATTTTTTATCGGTGGGCATCTGCGGTGTAATGGCGGCTAATATCATCGCCATTCAACCCATGCATAGCAGCAAGGCTCATGACTAAATCTAATCGGGAGTTACAAACAGCCGTTCAGGGGATAAGTAAAGACAGCAGCTTTGCCCCACAGATAGACCTGGTGCCATACCTTTGGAAATGCTAGCCTCTAAATGAAAAGCATGGTTATCTTGATTGGAACCGGAAAATCTATAAGTATAAACTGAAACTTCCTCTATTGCTTTCGTAACCCTCGCTTTAAAGCTATTTTCAGTCACTTCATCAGTCATACGGATATACTCCGGCCGGATACCAATAGTAACCTCCTGACCCTTACACAGATTGATTCCATTTTTCTTGATCAACCTGAAATGTTGTTCCAATCCGGGTATCCAGACCTTGACTATGTTCCTTTTAACATCGGTTACCAAACCATCCATCAGATTCCCCGCCCCGGTCAGATGTGCCACGGTACGGCAGCACGGGGTATCGACTACTTGCTGCTTATCACCATACTGCAAAATACTACCGGCCTCATATACCGCGATCTTCGAGCTCAACTTATAAGCCTCGGCCAGATTATGAGTTACAAAAAGTACATACCCATCATAAAACTGCCGAATATCCTGCAGTTCCTCTTCTAACTTCCGTCTGCCAACGGTATCCAGGGCTGAAAATGGTTCGTCCAACAACAGCACTTCCGGTTCGAAAGCCAGGGAACGGGCCAGAGCCACCCGCTGCTGCTGTCCAGCTGACAACTGCCTGGGATACCTGTGTTCCAGTCCACTCAGCCTCATCATGTACATGAGTTCCATAATCCGCTCATGAATTTCCTCGTCGGGTCGATGGCGCATGCCAAAAGCCACGTTCTTATACACTGTCATATTAGGAAACAAGGCATAGTTTTGCAAAACAAAACCAACCCTTCTTTCCTGAGACGGTAGATTAATGCCGCGCTCTGAATCAAAGAATACCTTGCCATCAAGGGTAATACGACCTTCGTCTGGTTGCATAAGACCTGCAATACACTTCAAAGTCATGGTCTTGCCGCAGCCTGAGGGCCCCAGGATAGCTACTATTTCCCGTTCCATAGAGAATTCAACTTCCAGACTAAAACCAGGAAGAACTCTTTTTATATCGATCTCCAGCATTTTGTAAGACCTCCTGCAGATCGGATTTAACCGGTCAATATAGTATGGTAATGGCGCTTTTTCTGGTAGTATAACGCCGGCATTATGCTCAGTAACAGACCTTGGATCTTCTCAGATGTTTCAGTTGTCCCCTCCTGTTTATAATCAACCTCCGCCTTCTCCACCCCAGTAACCGTCGAGTTCCGGCACCACCCCTTTATGGAATTTCCACCGGAAGGAAAGTTGAATAATTAATAAAGGACGACCTGCGAAAAGCAGACCGCCCCTGTCTGATCCTTTCTCATTCTCCTTTCCGCCCGGGAGGCCTATCCGTTTCCGAACATACCCTATCGGCCAGGAATTCATAGCCTTGAACCTTAGAACACCTGGCTCGGAGAATATTTAAATGTGATTAACCATATTCCAGGCTTGACTTCAAAAAGAATGGCTCGAAGCCGAATCCATCATCTCTATATTCCACATACCACTGTGACATGTGATAAATACTAACCCGACAACACGGTAATAGACCCATCTCATCTCCACAATACACCATGTATTATCTTTATGATAAGTAATGCCATGTTATGTGTCAAGTTGGTATGTTTCGTTATTGGGATACCTTCAGGTTGTGGTACTAACCATAGCTCGGCATTCCTGATCGTAACTCATCGAAACGTAATTGGGTTTGAGCATTTATTTATGTTAAAATACAGTTTAAGAGATTGGGAGGTAGTTAATTATGAAAGAAAATGTGGCTCTAACACCTCGAGAGGTCGCAAATATTCTCAAGATTGCCAAGAATACGGTTTATGAACTGATCAAACGTGGTGAACTTCCTGCCTATCGGGTGGGTAGAAATTTTCGCATTGATTTGAAGGATGTGGAGGCCTATAAACGGCAAGGTAAGAAGGTAGAAGTTCTGGCGGCAGCTTCTGCATCATCCACACCCGCCGTTTCCCTGCCGACCGGGGCCCTGGCCCTGGCAGAATCGGTTTCAGTCTCCCAGGGAATGGTTATTTGTGGACAGGACCCTATGCTGGACATACTGGCCCGCCATCTGGAACGTCAGGCCCCTGAATACCGTGCATTTCGCTATAACGTAGGTAGTTTTTCCGGATTAGCAGCCCTATATCAGGGTAGAGCCCACCTGAGTGCCATTCATCTCTGGGACGGAGATACCGAGGTTTATAATATACCTTATGTGCGCCGGTTACTACCCGGTATTCCCACCATAATAGTACACCTGGCCTGCCGAATGTCCGGATTTTACGTGGCAGAAGGTAACCCCAAGAAGATTCGGGACTGGTCAGACCTGACTCGTCCGGACGTATCATTTGTTAACCGAGAAAAAGGCTGCGGTATCCGGGTTCTATTAGATGAAAAACTGCGCAAATTGGGTATTGAACAGCGTAAGATACGCGGCTATGAACGGGAGGAACTTTCTCACCTGGCGGTGGCCAGTGCTGTCGCCAGAGGCGATGCCAATGTAGGCCTGGGTAATGAAAAGACATCCCTGCAGGTTCGAAATATTGACTTTATTCCTCTACAAAAAGAAAGGTATGAGCTGGTAATCAAAAAGGAAGATGTAAACCAGCCCGGAATTCAGACGGTACTTGAAATAATCCGTTCACCAGAGTTTAAGGACGAGCTCCTGGGACTGGGTGACTATGACCTGACTGAAACCGGGACCGTCGTGGCCGAGCTTTAAATACCGACCAGCAGGACCTTCACTCCCTGATGGATAGGGAAGGGATAGGCGTATCGTAACGATTAAAGAATCCTTCGATTGGCCCTTGTTCTCACCAACAGGTGAGTCCGAGGGTTTTAGATTCTCCCTCATTACGAACAACACCCAATCCCGGGCTAACGCTTGCTGCTGCCTCCTCGTGATTTCACCCTGGGGTCAGCACCCATGACTAGATGCACATAAAAAGACAGGGCTTTAAGCCCTGTCACCTAGGCGGCATATTTCCATGTTACAATTCGACGATTTACAAACAACAGAATTTTGTCCAGCAGATAACCTACCATGGCCGCCATTATCATAAGTGCTATAAGAGTATCCGTTTCCATCATGGTCTGAGCATTAATCATAGAGTAGCCGAACCCGGCACTCGTAGCTATAAACTCAGCTCAGATAACCGACATCCATCCTGCACTGAGGGCAATACGCAGTCCAGTAAGAATATCTGGTAGTGAGCCCGGAACTATGATAGAAGAAAGTATACTCCAGGGTCTGGCTCCCATACTCCGAGCGGCATGGTAATAATCCTGGGAGATGCTCTGTACCCCCGCAATAGTATTTAATATCACCGGAAAAACTCCGGCAAAAGTGATAAGAAAAATAGTAGGCCCATCGCCCAAACCGAACCATACAATAGTCAGGGGAACCCAGGCCATAATAGGTACCTGGCGCAGCGAACTTATTAGCGGATCTAACATACGCATAGCGACAGTGGAATAGCCCATCATGTATCCCAGAGGTATACCAATTAACGCCGCATAGGCAAAGCCGGTCAGCACACGACGCATAGTTATAGCCAGGTTAACCAGTATTTCCGGGTCGCATATGGCTTGGATCAGCGCCTGCAGGGTAACATAAGGGTTAGGAAGTAAAAGTTCACTGGCAGTATAATAAGCAGCTACTTGCCAGATAGCTGCCACAATACCCAGACTGGCCAACCAATATAACCGAGGTATGCGGTATTTTTCCTTTTCTTCAGATATTACCTTGTAGCGGGTGTTGTCAGCGGTAGATAGCGGACGTTCATTCTGTTCCATTCTTGAGCCTCCTTTCCCCCGCAGGTATAACCTGCGTATTTTTCAATAAATCTCTGTAAATAATCCTGATCCTCCAGTTTATGCACCTGCTGGTTATATTCCTGCAGAAAGCTGGTGAAGCGGTCATCTTCTTCCAGATCCTTTCTTAATACCAGCACGTAACTGACGGTATCGCTTCCTTCCTGCAGGACCTGCCGGGGCCAATCAAGGCGAAGGGCTTTGCTAACGTCAATTACCACAGCGTCCACCTTACCCTCTGCCAGAGCATAAGGCAGAGCGTTGGCCAGCATTGAAACTCCCTCAACCTTACCCCCAAAAACCCGATTGATTACATCTCCTATGTACCAGCGGTGCTGCGTAATACCAATCTTACCGAACCTGGTACCCGGGCCCAGCAGTATATCCGAATTTACCATGCAAGGCCCCCATACAGAATAACGCTGGTCCTTTTCGATAAGCCGGGCAGCGGCATCAGGACAAAGCACTGCTATGTCCAACCTTTCTGTACTTAAAGCCCATTCCGAGGTACTGGTACAGCAATCCTTTATGGGATATACCCCCAGCATCGTACTAATCTCGGCCTTAACTTCCCCTTCTTCAACCAAACTACGCATGATGTAACCAGCAGCATCATCAGGAATGCCAATAACCAGTTTCTCCTCTTTCCCCTCGGTAGGAAAAAAAAGAAAGACCAGACCGATTACCAGCAGTATTCCAGTTCCGACTACCCGGCTAAGGCTTCTTTTCAGGGTCATTACTAAATCTCGATATTATCAATGGCCAGGGCCTTTTCTCTCCACTCACTATAGCTCATCCCTTCAGGAAAAAGCGGATCCACCTGGCTGCTGATAAACTGTTCAAAATCATCCGCTCCCGCCTGCTCCATCAGGCTGGTATCAACGAAATCGGGATCACTCTCATAGTCCAGGAATTGTTTTATTCCCTCTTCTTTGGAGTTTTCAAAAAGCTCTTCCAGTTCTTTGCGGTCCATTTCCCAGGTCAGGGTACGCCCCTCTTCTACCGTTTTCTTATAAATGGTCATCAGGGCCACCTCTTCCGGCACGTTATAGTTGGCAGCAAATATTTTTGCCGCCGGGGCCGGGTGGGTATAGATGTACTGTATGGCCTGGCTGTGGGCCAGCAGCATTTTTTTGGCCAATTCCGGGTAATCTTCGGCAAAGCCTTTGCGCATAGCATAAACGCAGCAGACTCCCCAGTTTCCACTGCTTAATCGCAGATCAGTGGCTAGAATGTGTCCCGTACCTTCATACTCGGCCATAGAACCCCAGGGGTCACAGCAGGTAAAGCCATCCAGCTTTCCCGTTTTCATGGCCAGGTACTCGTCAGAATCCTTCATGTCATAGCACTGGTATGCTTTCGTATCAGCTGGAATTCCCAGTTTTTTCGCCATAGTTACCCATCCCAATGAGGTCTCATGGGCATTGGTATCCAGAGCCACTTTTTTCCCTACCAGTTCTTTAGCATCTTTTATCTCATTAGATGCCACCAGATACCAGGAGCCGCCCAGATGATTATTAGCAGCTACAAAAACGGGGGCTCCTTTACCATAAGCTAAACGCAATCCCGTAACTCCAACGTAACCGCAATCCATCTGCCCTGCAGCCATAGCTTTAGGGACCTCACCATTACCGGTAACATTAACCTTAAGGCCCAGTTCATCAAATATGCCCGCACCCTCGGCAATACAGGCCGCAGTCATATGGTCACAGTTGTAGTAACCCAACTTTATTACATAATCATCCTTGGCCGTACCGCTTTTACCTTTGTCGGCCCCGGTATCCTTGGGGCCGCAGCCGGATATCATACCTGCCAGTAAACAGAATACCAGCATAAGGCTGATCACCATAAGCTTTCTTCTCACAACTACTCTCCCCTTTGTGTTAACGGCTTAACAACATTCATCCATTCCCTCACCAAAAAGGTCTATAAGCTGGTTGTTTTCCAGCCGTAATATGCCATAACCATATTTTCCCCTTTTACTTCCAGATACTATTATTTCCAGTGGAGGCTTGTTATCTATATCCTTGAGCTTTATAGACTGGTTCTCTACCGGTGCCCGACTACTGCCGCTAATCATGAAGCCATCCTCCAGGTTAAGAATTACGCAGATCTGGCATTTATCCGGGGCTATCTGATAAATCAGCACCATATCCAGACGACCATCGCCGTTTATATCGCCTTCAACACTGGTAACTATCGGGTAAGAATTGGTTTCCGCCCAATAGGCCAGTGCCGGACTATCTGGCAGGGTAAAAACCTCCTGTACGTCCGGATATATTCCCCGTAATCCTAATAATATTAAAATAAAAATAATCAATACCAGCCAATGCCAGGACTTCATGCCGCCTCACTCTTACTCAAAAAAACCGGTTTAATTTTGGGCCAGATCGCATAAAAGCCCAGACCCAGAATACAAAGAGAACAAGCCAGACGCAGCGGTTCCGGTGTAACCATAATCAGCTTATTGGCTGCTCCAATAAATTGCTGGTTACGGCTGATATCTATAAACGGAGTAAAATCATACAGTATTTTATTGGTTAAATACCCCACCAGCACTGAAAATGTTACCATCCCCATGCTGTATATTAAAACCGTTCGTCTACCGATGAGCTTGAATATGCTGATTAGTTCCGGCAGGTTGGTGGCGGCACCAGTCATCAAGAAGGTTATAGCTATGCCGGGAGACGCCCCACTGGCGACCAGGGCAGCTATAAAGGGTATGTGCCCAACCGCACAGACATACATAACCGTTCCCAGCAAAGCTATTCCACCAATCGATATTAGTCCTGGATTCCCCAGATAATGCTCAAAAAAGGCCGGAGGAATAGCAACCATAATGAAACCTGCCAGGAGCATACCTAGTATCACATATTTACTAACCACGGTTCCCAGATCGCTAAATCCCCACTGCAGACCAGTTGCCAGGCGTTGTCTGAGGGGGACAGTACCACTATGGCTTTCCAGAGGAAGAGCCTCCCGCTGGTTGTCGGCACCAGGAATATGCAGCTCGGGTCCGCCAAATATATTCCCCAGCACTCCCAATAAGAAAGGTACCAGTAAACCGGTTATCAAATATATGGTGGCTATTTGCGGCCCCAGCAGGCCATAGGCCAGAAGTACCGCTGCCGGGTTAATTATAGGAGTAGCACTCATAAAAGCCAGAGTAGGGCCCAGATAAGCACCGGAGTAATATAAGCCCAACCCCAGAGGTATAACCCCACAGCTGCAAATAGGGAGTAGAGCACCTGAAGCAGTGGCTTTAACCAGTGATGATGCTGAGCGGTTACCCAGCATACGCTGCAAACGGTCGGGGCTGAGTATATTATGCAGCAGCCCGGCCAGTATGAAACTTGCCACCAGCCATACAGAGGCACCATTCAATAGTTCCAGACTGGCTTGAAGGGTTTTAATAACTAAATCCAGCATTTATGCCCCCGTCTATTCCTTGACTGCAGCCTTAATAGCATTTTCGATAACTTCCCGATTGAGATTATCATATTTGGTCTTACCATTAATTATCAGGGTACCGCGAGTAAGATTGCCGTATTTTCTGATGTAATCAAAGTCTTTACCGACATAGTATATTTTTACATCTACATCATCCTCGTACTGCCGGGCTACCTCTTTTACCTGGTCCTCATAACTGGCACAGCACGAACAAGTATTAACGAATTCTACCTGCACTTTTCCCACTTACTATCCCTCCTATATTTAAAGCGTTATAACCTGGTCTACCCCACCCGCACTTCGCAAGGTAGCATAGAGATGGGGGAAACAACCTATATGAGCACCGGGTATTAATTTTTCCGCGATGCCTCTTTCATAGGCACACTGGTCGCAGGCCATTAGCAGCAGCCCTGTCTTATCATATAGTTCCTGCAAACGGGTACCCATTTCGGTTCCCTCTAGAAGGAAAAAAGCATTATCCATAAAAAAGAACATCCCCGCCACTTCAGCTCCATGCTCGTCACCCAGAAGTTGGGGGATAATCATATTATTAAGTATTTTCTGAGAATTGGTAGACGTAAAAACATAGGCCACTTTCATTTTATACCCTCCTACGTTAGATTCAGGTTACTTACCTGGCTATAGTTATCATCCTCTGACCTGACCTTGAGCTTTCTAAACTCACCTCCTCTGCTTCGCTTTCCTGGCGACCGGTTATAATATCCATGATTCGGTTTACCTGCCAGCGGTACTCACTGCTCCTGCGATCACGGGGACGGGAAAGATGGATATTGATATCAGCTTTGATCTTGCCTTGTAACGCACTCATTACTACCACCCGATCACTCATATAAACTGCTTCTTCTACATCATGAGTAACCATAAGAACCGTAGCCCGATCACGCATAAAAATATCCTCCAGTTCTTCCTGCAGCCTCTGACGCATCTGAAAATCCACCGCCCCCAGGGGTTCGTCCATTAGTAAGATTTTGGGACGGCATGCCAGTGCCCTGACTACAGCAGTTCTCTGCTTCATACCCCCGGACAGTTGATGCGGATACAGTTTATCCTTGCCCGTCAGACCCGCCAGTTCCAGAAGCTCAGACAGCCGCCGCTCCCTTTCTGCGGAAGACATTTTTTGCTGTTTCATAGGGTAAAGAATATTATCCCTGATGTTCATCCAGGGAAAAAGGGCATAGTTCTGGAACACAAAACCACGTTCAGGCCCGGCGTTAGTAACTAAATGCCCGTCCAGTAGAATACTGCCTCCATTGGCTTTTTGAAAGCCAGCAATTATGGTGAGCAGGGTGGTTTTCCCGCACCCGGAAGGTCCCAAAAGGCTAACAAATTGTCCTTCCTCTACCTGTAAAGACACTCCCCCGAGTACTATATGTTTTTGACTACCACTACCAAAATACTTATGTATATCCTGTGCCTCGAGCAGTGCCACCGGAATCCCCCTCCAAGAAAATATGTTCTGTCAACAAACAGCCCAGCTTATAACCAACCCTAATAATATATATTAGTGTTGATTATATTTCCTTTTGTTCATTCCGTCAACTACTTCACCAGCTATTCCCGGGCATTGGTGACAGTGATTGCACATAGAAAAAAGCGGACCCGGTCTGTTTCCAGACAGGGCCCGCTCAGTGAGGGAAAAAGCCAGGAATATGTTAGTTTACAAATACTTGGCTTCGTAGTCTCCTCGGAAATGCTTGATAGTAGTCAGTACAGGGGCTGGAGCCGCCTGGCCTAAACCACACAGGCAAACCTTACCCATTACCCTGCCCAACCTTTCAAACAGATCCAGATCTAATTCATTTCCAGTACCTGCGTTAAATCTTTCCATCATCTCATACATCCGGTTGGTACCCTCCCGACAGGGAGTACATTTACCGCAGGATTCATGTCTGAAGAATTTGGCTATACGAGTAACCACATCTACGATATCTCTGGTTTCGTCCATGACAAATACAGCTCCTGAACCCAGAGTAGCTCCAATAGCCGACATAGAATCCGCATCAATAGGGGTATCCAGATAGGCCTCCGGGATAAATCCCCCGGACGTACCACCAATTTGCACCGCCTTGAAGTTCTTCCCGTCCCGGATACCACCACCAAACTCGTATATAACTTCACGAATGGTAGTATTGGTAGGAACTTCAAAGAAAGTCCGGTTATTCACATCTCCGCTCAGGGTAACAATTTTAGTACCGGGGTAACGGGAAGCCCCGATGCTGTTGTACCAATCCCCTCCCTTTTCAACAATGGCGGGAATATTAGCCAGGGTCTCTACGTTGTTAACCACTGTCGGTTTACCCCATAATCCTGAAACCCCAGGAAAAGGAGGCTTGAACCTGGGTTCTCCCCGGTTCCCTTCAATAGATTCAATCAAGGCCGTCTCTTCACCGCAGACGTAAGCTCCCGCTCCCATCCGCACCTCTATATCGAAATCACCCAGGACACCTTTTTCTTTGGCCTGAGATATAGCCTGGTTCAGAATCTCTACCACGTAGGGATACTCACCCCGGCAGTAGATGTAGCCTTTGGTAGCACCGATAGCATAACCGCAGATGGCCATTCCTTCCAGAACACTCTGAGGATCGTTCTCCATAATGGTGCGGTCTTTATAGGTACCCGGTTCACCCTCGTCAGCATTACATACCACGTATTTTTGGTCGGCGGGAGTATTATAGCTAAAACCCCATTTGGTACCAGCATTAAAAGCAGCCCCACCACGTCCACGTAGACCGGATTTCTCAACTTCGGCAATAAGATCGGCCTGGTTCATATTACGAGCCTTTTTCAACGCCTCGTAACCACCAGCATTAATATAGTCATCGATATTCAACGGATCAATTTTACCGTAATTGCGCAAAATGATGCGCATTTCTTCTGCCACCGTTATTCCCTCCTTTCAACTTGCTTTAGCCTATCGATACTCCGCCAGGATCTCAGCCACTTTCTGCGGCGTAACATCCCCGTAAGGTTTGCTGTTAACAGTAATAACCGGGGTAACCTGGCATTGACCTACACACTCGGCAAACTCTAAAGTAAAATTACCGTCCGGAGTGGTCTCACCCATTTTTATACCCAGTTCGTTTTCTAAAGCCGCTACCACCTGATCTGCCCCGGCTACATGGCAAGGAGCGCTTTCACAAATACGGATCACGTTCTTACCTCGTTTACCTACTTTAAGATAGGAGTAGAAAGTCGCGACTCCGTAAGCCTGCGCCTCGGGTATACTGAATGCTTCGGCCGCAGCCTTGACTGCATCTTCAGGTATATAGCTGTATTCGCGCTGCACCGCATGGTACGCTTCGATTATCCCCCCGGGAAGATCTTTGTACTGGTTAATAATCTCCTTATAATCAGCCATTATCGAGTCACCTCCTTGCGGCTAAAACCGCTTCGTTTCCATCTGTATCCCGATTAACAGTATAATTGCCTGTATTTGATGTCAGTAATAAAATGGGTACCTCAGCCCCTGCCTTCAGGGGAGGATGTCCTGCCGGCAGGTCAATGAGAGCATTGCAGTAAAGCAGCGATCTTAACATGCTGGGCTTCTGACCCGGCAGAACCGTCACGCTCCACCCATCCTGGTTGCAGCTGGCATGGCCTCGCACAAACCGACGAGGACCCCCTGTTTTCTGATAGTCATCATTGCAAATGGCCATTACCCGGTACGGGTAGGGATCCAGTCCCTGCAGGTAAGCCAGAACCGGAGCCACCAGAAGCTCATAGCCCACCGTACAGCCAGCCGGATTTCCCGAAAGGGAAACCAACAGTTTGGAATTCCATACTGCGGCCCCGGGATGGCCCCCAGGTTTCAAGGGCATGGTCCAAAACAGAATTTCTGCCCCTATTTCCTTGAATAACTGAACTGCCTCGCCATTACCGCTGGAATAGGTTCCACCATTGGTTATTACCAGATCAGCCTCTGATAACAGCTCCATCAAAACTGAACTGACGGAACGATTGCTGCCGCTCCCGACAACTTCCACCGCATTTACCTGGCCTCCATCCCGGGTTACCAGTGCGGCCAGCAGCGGACCATTGCTGTCGCGAAGCTGCCCATCGACCGGCATTTCATAGTAGGGTATGATCTGGGGTCCCAGGCTGAGAATAGCTATACGAGGACGACGGAAGACTTGCACCTCTGCTATACCCAGGGCTGCCATTAGTCCGATCATTCCCGGGGTAACCCGATGTCCCTTACGGACTACTGTTTCTCCCACTGTAAAATCTTCCCCCGGCTGCTTCAGATTGCTGCCCGCTGCTATCCGTCCCCTGGTGGTAATGTACTCTCCAGCCAGTGTTACCCGCTCACCGGGAATTACGGCTGTCGTACCCGGGGGTATAAAACCTCCGGTTACCACCCCTACTGCTTCTCCCGGTGATAGCGAAAACTTTGGTATATCGCCCGGTCCCAGACGGCCCTTTACCAAAAATTGCTGTTGTCCAGAACTAACCTCGCCGGCCAGGGCAAAGCCGTCAACGGCCGCCTGGGTAGATTCGGGCAAATTATGATCAACTATTATATCTTCTGCCACCACCCGGCCCAGAGCTTCCATAAAGGGAACTGTTTCTGTAGACAGAACATTAACCTTATTCAATATTTCTTGCAGTGCCTCTTCCAGGCCTATATTAACCCGCAACTAACCCCCATCCCTCCGCTGTTATATAACTGTACTCTTGCCAAAGGCACAGGCCGGGAACCGACAGACCTTACACTCCTGACATAATCCACCGTGTCCCAGGGCCACAATCTCTGCCCGACTTATCCGTTCACCAGCAAAGATACGGGGTAACACCAGGTCTAAAATGGTGGTACGGTTATACATCACACAGCCAGGTAACCCGCAAATAGCAACATGTCCCAAATACCCCAGCATAAACATCGAACCCGGCAGGACTGGCGCTCCATAGAAAACTACTTCCGCTCCTGAATTTCGGATACCTACCGGTGTAACATCATCGGGATCCACCGACATGCCGCCCGTAACCAAAATCAACTCACACCCTTCGGCAATCATTTGCCGGATTTCGAGCGAGGTATGGTAAGGGTCATCAGGGACAATTACCTGTCCCAGCACCCGCGCCCCGAAAGGAACCGTCTTCCGCCGCAGAACCCTGGAAAATCCGTCCTGAATTCTCCCTTGATACACCTCACTCCCGGTGGTTATTATCCCCACCCATAGTGGTTGAAAAGGTTTCACCGTCAGCAAAGGTACCGGAGGCTGGCAGCATATGTTTTCCGCCTCTTCTAGAATGCTGCGCTCAACCGTAAGCGGAATGATTCGGGTCCCTGCCACTGTCTGACCTTTTCTCACTACTCGATTGTTATGCAGGGTCGCGACTATTACATCGTCAAGATTGTTGATCTGACTTAACTGATCAGTCCTTACTTTGAGAAGGCCATCATGCTGTGCTTGGAGGCTAACTCGTCCCTGGTTAGGCTCTGACCAGCTCAGGCCCGGACCGGCGATATGCCGGGCCAGGCGCAGGGCTGCTTCATCCTCATGCACAATATCCCGAACCGATTCCCAAACATAGATGTGTTCTTTCCCCAAATCTTGTAATCTTGGTACATCCGCCGGGGTAATGAGCTGCCCTTTCCGGAAGGCCCGACATTTCTCTTCCCCCGGGATAATTCTGGTAATATCGTGGCAGAGGACCAAACCTACCGCCTCATTTACAGGCACCTTCCGCATGGTCCTACCTCCTAAACCTTCTCTACTTTGACACCACAGATCTTGTATTCACCGGTTTTTGTAATCGGATCCATCTTATCGCTGGTCAAGACGTTGGTCGGGACCTCAGAATAGTGGAAAGACATCCAGATAAGTCCAGGAGGAACCCGATCCGTTACCTCAACCTTGGTGGTAAGCTCCCCACGCCGTGAAGTTACTTTCACTTTCTCACCCGTGGTTACACCAAGACGTACCGCATCGTCAGGATGGACCTCAGCATACTCCTCTGACCATATACTTTGGATGCCAGGGGAATACGGAGTAGTAACATTATAGTGATACAGAATACGACCGGTAGAAAGCAGGAAGGGATATTCTTCATCCGGCTCCTCTCCGGGTGGTATGTGGTCAATAGCCTGGAACAGGCCCTTGCCGCGACTGAACTGCCCAGCATGTAGGTAAGCGGTTCCCGGGTGGTCGGGAGCAGGGCAAGGCCACTGCATACCGTTCCTTTCCAGACGAGGATAGCTTATCCCGGCCATCGACGGAGTAAGAGAAGCCATTTCGTTCCAAATGTCTTCCGCACTATTGTAGTTCATGGGATACCCCATCTTATTGCTCAGAGCCATAATAGTCTGCCAGTTAGTCTGACCCGGCAGAGGATTAATCGCTTCACGTACTTTCTGAACCCGCCGCTCAGTACTGGTAAAGGTTCCGTCAGTTTCAGCAAAACTAGCTGCCGGTAGAACTACATCCGCATATTCGGCCGTTTCGGTCAAAAACAGCTCATGAACTACCAGGAACTCAAGATTATCCAGGCCCGAACGAATATGGTTGCTGTTGGGGTCAGTAAGTACCGGGTTTTCACCCAGAATATACATCGCTTTCAGCTCACCGCTGTTAGCTCTTTCAAACATATCTGCGATCATGATACCCAGCTGATCGGAGAGAGGAACCCCCCAGGCTTTCTCGAATTTTTCCTGAACGGCTGCATCCGTTACCCGCTGGTAACCGGAGTAAACATTGGGCAGGGCTCCCATGTCACAAGCCCCCTGCACGTTATTCTGTCCGCGAATGGGGTTGACACCGGTGCTGGGCCGACCCAGATGTCCGGTTAACATAGCCAGGTTAGCGATGCTCATAACGTTATTGGTACCACAGACGTGTTCTGTAATTCCCAGAGTATAGAAAGCCATCGCTTTATCCGTAGTAGCATACAAACGTGCTACCGCATATATATCGTCCACGGGGATCCCGGTCAGTTCTGATACTGATTCGGGGTCGTATTTTTCCACCGTTTCCTTAAGGGCTTCGAAGTTGTCAGTACGGTTCTCCACAAACTCTTTATCATAGAGGCCTTCTTTTATGATGATATGCATCATGGCATTGAGGAGAGGAATATCGGTTCCCGGTTGGACCTGTAACCAATAGTCAGCTTCCTCGGCTAACTCAATCCGGCGTGGGTCAACCACGATCAGTTTAGCACCCCGGCGAGCTGCCTGCCTCATCTTATAACCTATTACCGGGTGGGCTTCGGTAGTATTGGTACCGACTAACAATAAAAGCTCAGCATCATTGATCTCATTAATAGAGTTGGTCATGGCACCGCTGCCGAATGAAGTGGCCAGACCGGCCACAGTCGGCGCGTGTCAGGTACGAGCACAGTGATCCACGTTATTGGTGCCCATCACCGCCCTTACGAATTTCATCATAATGAAGTTCTCTTCGTTAGTGCAGCGAGCCGAACTCAGACAGGCAAAAGCCTCGGGCCCATCTTTTTCTTTGATTTCTTTAAAACGAGTAGCAATCAAGTCCAGGGCCTCATCCCAGGAAGCTTCTACAAACTCACCATCTTTCTTGATCAGCGGAGTGGTGAGACGCTTTTCGTTATGCACGAAGTCCCAACCAAACCGGCCTTTGATACAGAGAGCCCGTCCATTTACCACGCTATCCGGGTTGGACAGTACCCCTACCACCTCATCATCCTTCACGCAAAGGTCAAAATTACATCCCGTTCCACAGAAAGGACAGGTGGTTCTTACCTTCTTGAGATCCCAGCGGCGGCCCTGGCCCTGTAGTGATTTTTCCGTCAGGGCTCCGGTGGGGCAAAAGGCGACACAGGTGCCGCAGAAAGTACATTTTGAATCTAAATAGGGTGTATCTCCAAAAGTGGTGGCCTTGCGGTCAAACCCTCGGTTAGCATAATACAAATTGTCTATACCAGGAATTTCGTTACAGGCTCGTACACAAGCCCCGCAAAGAATACATTTATTAAGGTCCCGGACAATAAACGGGTTGCTATCATCTATGGCATACTCATGTTTAGCTCCCCTGAATGGGCTTTCTTTTATCCCGTACTCGTAACAATAGTCTGCCAACCTGCAATCGCCCATCTTTTCACAGGTCATACAATCCAGCGGATGGTTGGCCACCAACAGTTCAAGTATGGTCCGTCTGGCTTCAATAACATCGGGTGACGCTGTTTTAACTACCATATCGGGCCATACAGTAGTAACACAGGAGGCTGATAAATTGCGCATGCCTTCAATTTCTACTACACACAGACGGCATGCTCCCATAAGACTAAGATCCGGGTCATAGCAGAGCCGAGGTATATCAATCCCGTTTTGCTCCGCAGCCTGAAGAACCGTAGTCCCCGCCGGAACTTCAACCTCCCTTCCATCAATAGTCAGTTTAACTAATTCCACTCCCATCACTCCTTTCAAATTACCCTTCTAACTCCAGTCCCTATTAGTACAGGTACTGGAAAACAAAAAACTCCAGCCGGGGCTGGAGGTAGTCTGATAGCTGCTTTCTCCGAATGACATTCCCAACCAGGAATGAAATCCAGAACCCGCAACCATCTTTAGTCAAACCCCTCCCAACCGCGGTAACCATACCGTTTTTGGAACTGCCCTTTATCCGCCAGGGCAAAACCCGGAGTTTCTTTATTAAAATTTAGCATGTACATCAAGCAATTGTTTAAAAACCTGCGCTATGAGTGCTTATTCCTGAAACTATCCCCCTTTCTTTTCCCAAATACCCACTGAACTACTGCCATAGTGCTCTTTCAGGCACGTATAACACAAAAAAAGGCGAGTCGTGAAAAAGATAGACTCGCCCCGGTACAACCGATTCAATATCTCCTTTCCACACTGGGAGGCACATCCGTTTCCAAATATACCCTGACGGCCCAATATCCATAGTTTCCAACCTTAGAATAATCGGGCTCGGAGACCTATTTACTTGTCCTAACATTAAACCAACCTGGTCTGAAATTAACGAAAACCTGTCACCACAAGAAAAAAGCGAGTCCTGGTAAAGAAGACTCGCCCTGGTATGAAGTGACCCGATCCAGTATTCTCCTTTCCACAATGGGAGGCATACCCGTTTCCAGATAAACCCTACCGACCCGACATCCGTAGTTTATTAACCTTAGGATAAAACGGGTTCGGAGATTATTTACTTGTAAATATTTTAGTACCGTCAATTTAACTATTCTATATTACGGAACTAATTCCTGCCACAAGGCGGAAACTCCTCTTTTAAAACCCTATATATAATAGTTTGTTTTATTTATTATAATATAACCTTATTGCGTCTACCGCAGGATATAGACAAAAAAACAGCCCGTATACCTG
>JAAZLJ010000143.1 GCA_012799365.1 Syntrophomonadaceae bacterium
GGGATTGGCCGTGTCTTCCCGGCGGCAGTTATTGGTGGGAACCCTGATTATTGGAGTTTTTATTACCTGGTTGGTGGTTCCGCCCGGATGGAAACATCGGGGAGAACTGCAGGTTACCTTTTTGGATGTAGGGCAGGGAGACAGCATTCTTATAAAAACCCCGCAGGGGCGGTTTGTCCTGGTTGATGCCGGTGGCAGCCAATTCTGGGATGTAGGCCATCAGGTGGTGGTATCGGCACTGGCCCGGCAGGGAATTAGAAACCTGGATGCGATTATTATAAGTCATCCGGATCTTGATCACATCGGTGGGGTAGAGCCGGTGATGGAAGAAATGCAGGTAAAGTGGCTGGGAGTATCGCAGCCCACCTATCCGGCTGAAGAGTACCGGGAGCTTGAAAGGATACGAACCAGTCAGGGTATACCAGTTGTGAAGCTGGCTCAAGGACAGAGACTTAACCTGGAACCAGAGTTGGATGTTACCGTCATTTATCCGGAACGCTCTGAAACGATCGGGGAGATGTCAGGTAACTCATACAATGATAGTTCGCTGGTGGTTCGGGTTCAGTACGGGTGCATTTCTTTTTTGTTGACGGGGGATGTTGAGAAAAAAGGCATGGAAAAACTGGTGGAAACGGGAACATTGAAGCAGACCACGGTGGTTAAGGTCCCCCACCACGGCAGCCGGGGCTCACTATATGAACCTTTTTATGATACCGCTCGCCCGCGGGCAGTGGTAATATCTGTGGGTACCAACAATACTTTCGGGCACCCGACACCAGAGGTGGTGGAGTTCTTGCGTGGACGGGGTATCCAGGTTTATCGTACCGATCAGCACGGTGCTATCATTTTTGGTTCCGATGGGCAAAGGTTATGGGTAGAGACGGTCAGACCGACTGCTATTCCTGCAGGTAACGTCTCAGTTCTTCCATCTCTTCACGGGTAAGGTCGTCAATGCCAGCGGCTGACTCCAGGTGGTGGCGCAGTTCGTGCCAGATGGTGTCGCGCAGCTCGGCTTCCCATACTTCATACGGTTCATCAGCCAGCAGGCCAGCAAAAGAGCCGTAGTATATAACCACCAGGCAGCCCATAAAACCACCTTCAATATACTCACCCATGGTGTAGAATTCGCCGTCCTGTACCTTCTGGGGAGAGACCGAAAAACCTCCGTTCAGATTACGGCAGAGTCGGGGCGGGATCTCATCCACCAATTGGTCGGCCAATTGGGTGAATTTCTCTAGAGATAGCTTCATACATAATTCCTACTTTCTTCGGATTTTACAGGTACAGTGTAACATATCAGGGTAGGTTTTTATCAACATGACTGTCACTGTTATCGGGTAAATAATAATTTGAAACCGCAGATGTACGCTGATGGACGCAGAGAACGCAGAAGGACGCAGACAATACTAAAAATATAAAATAATTCTGAAGGGGAGCGAGCGGGTTAACAAAACTCCAAACATGCTTTTTTAATGTTTCATGTCTCTAATGGTGATCCATCGTTATATCGTTATCATGGAGGTCTACTGTTAAAATCCCTATTCGGGAACCAGCAAATATATGGTGTGCGTTTAATATTTATCGGTGCATGTATATTTATGACCTGGCCGTAGAATCAAGAATTAAGATGGAGAAGGTGACAGAATGGAAGTGGTGATAACTCAAACCAGGGCTCTTCAGGGGCAGGTGCGGGCTCCGGCGGATAAATCAATCTCTCATCGGGCGGTGATGCTGGCGGCTCTGGCGGTGGGACAGAGTCGGGTGCGCAATTTTCTTCGAGCGGCTGATACGCTGGCTACCATCAGGTGCATGCGCAGCCTGGGAGTAAGTATTACCGAGCAGGATAATGAATTGATTATAGAGGGCCGGGGGCGGGAAGGGCTGCAGTCGGTCGGGGAGGCTCTGGACTGCGGTAATTCAGGTACCACTATGCGTCTTTTGGCCGGACTCTTGAGCGGCTGCCCGTTTCCATCTGTGCTGACCGGGGATGAGTCGCTTTGTGCACGCCCTATGGGTCGGGTGATAGAGCCCCTGCGTCAGATGGGAGCGGTGATTGCTGGACGGGATGGGGGGCAGGCGCCTTTTTCTATCCGGGGCGGGGGATTACAGGGAATTGACTACGAGCTGCCGGTGGCCAGTGCTCAGGTTAAATCAGCCATACTGTTAGCCGGGCTGGCTGCTAAAGGGCCGACAGTAGTACGGGAACCCATTTCTTCTCGGGATCATACCGAGAGGATGCTGGCGGGTATGA
>JAAZLJ010000248.1 GCA_012799365.1 Syntrophomonadaceae bacterium
GTTACCCATGATGCATATTATATTACGAATGTTAATGCTATACTAACAACAGCAGTTGTGGAGGTGAAGTTATGCCTAATATAAAGCCGGTATCTGATCTTAGGAACTATAATGAGGTTTTACGGGACTGTCAGGATGGAGAGCCTGTTTTTCTTACTAAGAACGGGAGAGGTAAATATGTTCTTATAGATATACGGGAATACGAAAGACAACAGGCAGTTATTGAACTTTTATCGAAACTAGTTGAAGCTGAAGCAGCGATTAAAACAGGTGAAGAATGGCAATCTATGGGTGAAGTAAAAGATCGCCTGGGGATTTAATATGAAGGCCAAGATTAGATTTAACCCTGTAGCAAGTACAGATTTACAGGAAATAAGGGAATATCTTGTGGAGGATAACCCCGGAGCTGCTGTTAGAATTATCCGGGATATTATTACCAAAATTGAGACATTAGCTGATTTTCCGGAAATAGGTTCACCGCTGGCTTCAAGAATTAGACAGAAAAGCAGATATCGTTACCTGGTTTGTGGACAATATCTTGCTTTTTATATTTATGAGGATGGTATAGTATCTGTTCAGAGAATCTTACACTGCAAACGTAATTTTAAGGCATTGTTTCTTGATGATAACTGATGTTATGACGTAATAATAATTAATCGAAGCAAACCCAAGGAGATTTATATGCGGGAGTTTATTCCTTATGGCAGGCAAAATATAGATGAAGAGGATATAAAAGCGGTTGTAGAGACCTTGCGTTCTGACTGGATTACGCAGGGGCCGCGTGTGAATGAATTCGAGGCTCGGGTAGCGGAGTACTGTGGAGCACGGTACGCTGTGGCTTTTAATAGTGGGACCTCGGCCCTGCACGCGGCCATGTATGCGGCAGGAATAAGGGCCGGGGATGAAGTCATTACTACTCCTCTGACTTTTGTAGCTACGGCCAATGCTGCGCTTTACGTGGGTGCCCGTCCAGTTTTTGTGGATATTGACGAAAAAACTTACTGCATAGATATAGAGCGCATAGAGGAGGTCGTTACTCCCCGTACCCGGGCTATTGTGCCGGTAGATTACGCTGGCTATCCAGTAGATATGCAGTGTATTCGGGAGGCTGCCGATAAACATAACCTGGTGGTAATCGAAGACGCTGCCCATGCTCTGGGAGCGGTGCGAGAAGGAGTAGCAGTTGGCAGTCAGGCGGATATGACTATGTTTAGTTTTCATCCGGTTAAACACATTACCACCGGGGAAGGTGGTATGATTGTCTGCAATAATCCAGATTATTACCGGCAGCTAAAACTCTTTCGCAGTCATGGGATTACCAAAGAAACCGAGTGCTTGAAGGCTAATGATGGTCCCTGGTATTATGAAATGCAGGAACTGGGATATAATCTGCGTATTACCGATATCCAGTGTACCCTGGGTATTGCCCAGATGAACAAGCTGGGGAAATTTTTGCAAGAGCGCCAGCTGTTGGCGGAAAAATATAACCAGGCACTTGGACAGATCAAATGGATAAGGACTCCACCGGTTCCGTCTGCAGATAGCCGCCATGCCTACCATATTTATCCTCTA
>JAAZLJ010000267.1 GCA_012799365.1 Syntrophomonadaceae bacterium
GACCTCGGCTCCCAGCACCCCGGGTCCACCCCGTTTCAGTTTTAGAGCTTTAAACCTCCCGTCCCATTCCATTTCAGCCACCTCGTCTTGCAGGCGGGTAACTTTTTCATTTTCGCTGGTGATGGCTTCCACGGTCTTGCGGGCTTGCTCTAACTCCTCTTTAGTCCCTTCGTAATCAATTCCTAAAGTACAGCCACTATCTACACCCTCCAGGCCGAAACCCAGTTTATCCATAGCCTGCAGGCAGTGCTGATCGGCGAAGTTCAAATTATATGGTGTAACGGAAGCATCTATGAAAGCCTGCATGACATTCATCAACTCCGTTTCGTCCGCTAACAAAAGCATAAAATGCTCCATCTCAGTCAAGCGGCGCACCTCTATTTCCACCTCGGTTACTACCCCCAGAGTCCCTTCTGAACCTGCAAACCAATCCAGCGGAGGTTCCGTTTCGGAAGTAAGAGTTCGAATTTCACCCGCCGGCAGTACCACTTCGATGGATTTTATCTGGGAAAGTATGCTGCCATACTTGAGACTCCCCAGACCGTACCCCATCATACACAGCCACCCTCCCACCGTGGCTACCGGGGCACTGCTGGGATAGGATTTGCACGCCAGACCGTTCCGGTTTAGATACCTTTCTAGTTCTGACCAGGTGGTAGCTGACCTGACTTTAACCGTCATTCTTTCCTCATTCAGCTCTACTATACCCCGTAACAAGTTAACATCCATTACGATTCCGCCCTTGATGGGAACACAATCAAAATACACCGTGGACGCACCTGCCCGGGGGGTAACCGGTATGCCGGACCCATAAGCTATCCTTAATATCTCAGCCACTTCCTCTGCATTGGACGGCTGTACCACCAAATCTGGCGTGGTATTAAAAAGAGGATTTACCAACAGACCCGGCACCGGGCCCAGATATCGTGAATATAGACCGCATTCAAAGGAAGAATCGGTAGCCCGGCTTCCATACTTTCCCTTTATTTTTCCCAAAATTTCGGTTCGCATTATCTATTCCCCCCAATAACCGAACTTACTGCGCATGTTCGGCTATTTCTCCTTTCAGCCATTCAATCGCTTTATCCCCGTGCAGAAGATTATTCAGACCTGCTTCCAAATTTTCAGGCTCAATAACCGCAATCCAACCTTCACCATAAGGATCCTGGTTCAACGGGCTGGGGTTAGCTGCCAGGCCTTTATTAGATTCAATTACCTTACCCTTCATCGGCATCTGCACCTTACCCGCCCATTTACCTGACTGCAAAGTACACAGGTTTTTTCCCACATCCATATTTTTGTTAACTCTGGGAACCCGGATAAACGTGATTTCACCCGCCAACTGCTGCATGAAATCAGTAATTCCGATCCTGATACGATCGCCTTCCACCTTGACCCAGGCATGATCGGTGGTATAGTAAAGCTCATCAGGCATTTCGTACTTATCTATCTTGGCCATACTGTTTGCCTCCTTTCCTGGTTCTACCCTTCATGATTGAGAACACCTCTCCCGCATGGTAAGAACTCCGCACCAGGGGCCCGGCACTAACCTGGAGAAATCCCATTTCATACCCGATATCCTCCAGCATCTGGAAGGTATCCGGATGGATAAACTCGATGACCGGATGATGGTAAGCAGAAGGGCTCAGGTACTGACCCAGAGTAACAATATCACAGCCCGCTTCCCGCAAGTCCTCCATCACCTGTACAACTTCGTCTACCGTCTCTCCCAGACCCAGCATCAAACCAGACTTGGCCAGCAGACCTTTTCCGTAATTATGAACGCGGGCCAAAAGCTCAATAGATCTGGAATAGATCGCCTGCGGTCGTACCGTACGATAAAGCCGGGGGACCGTCTCCACATTGTGGTTGACGACC
>JAAZLJ010000027.1 GCA_012799365.1 Syntrophomonadaceae bacterium
GTGTCTATCTTTATAGGCATGTGTATAGTCGTTTCAGATGGGAGGAGGGTATAGGATGATAAGTATACTAAGCAGGAGGCTGCAGCAGGTACTGGCGGTAATGGCTGTTGGTTTTCTGATCGGGATGTTCGGGGGTGTTACTCCGGTGACCGCTGCCGGACCGGTAAGCGCCAGCCTGGCGGGTTCGGTACCGGACCTGGCTATCGGCCAGCAGGATGTGGAATTACTGCCCATAGTGGTGACAGAAAACGGGCCGGGTGCCATCGACGCGGGCAGTGATGGGCAGGGAAGATGGCTGCGGCTGGAGTTCCCTGCCGGGGTACTTCCCACCCGACCGGCGGGAGTGCAGGTGGAAGGCGATCTGCAGTTGGAGCAGGACAGCGTAAATGTCAGCTTTGACCGTTCGACCAATCTGTGGGGTATCGAGGTCAAAATCCAGGCTGCCAGCAGTGAGCCCAGCCGTATAGTATTTACCGGTATCAAGGTTACCGCTGACCGCACTGTACCGGAAGGGGAAATGGTGGTTAAGGTCAAAGGGGACTCGCTCATTCAGAATCTGGACGATTTTCCCGGAGCTGACTATGCAGCATCGGTGGTAGTGGCCAACTGTACAACTGCAGCTTCCCTTAATGGAGAGCAGGAAAGAGCGGTATTCACTATCGGTAAAGATATCTGTATCTTGAATGGGGAGCAGGTAAAGATGGAGGTGGCTCCTTATATCGTGGACGGTTATACCTTCATACCGCTGCGCTATGCAGCTCAGGCGGTGGGAGTACCGGAAGACGGTTTGCGGTGGAATGATGAGGGTCGTACTGTGACGATCATTAAAGGGAATCGTATCGTACAGATGACGGTAGGCGAAGGCGTAATGAAGATCAACCAGGCCGAAACCCCGATGAACGCGACCCCCGAGATCCGTAATGGCCGCACCATGCTGCCTATCCGCGATTTGTCGGTGGCCCTGGGTATAACCGTCGATTGGGACGACGCCGCCCGCACCGTAACCATCCGGCAGTAGAATAAGTTTTAGAAACTGCTCCAGAGTTATTGTATACTTTTAGTACCGCTGGCGATTCCAATTTTTCATACATTGGAGTGGGCTAGCTCGCTTCCGTTCAGAGTTATTTTATATTTTTAGCATTATTTGCGTCCATCTGCGGTTTCAATTCTTATCGCACACGGCTGTAAAACCGTATTGACCAGCCGGTCGATCGGGTATATACTGAGATCAGAGAACATAACATCATACGTGGGAGTGGATACATATGTCAAATCGTATAACCAGGAGATCAGGCCCCACCTTCCGTCGGGGCTGGCGGCAGGTCATCGCTATTATGACTGCAGCTTGTTTTATGTTGGGAGCCATGTCTCTGCCGGTGGTGGCGGGTACGGCTCCGGCCAAAACGGTGGAAGCTGAAGTTAAATCCGGTCCGGAGATCTCTTTGAATGAGGCTATCACCATGGCCCTGGTTTACAGTGATCGGGTCAAGAAGGCCACCCGGGAGATCGATCGCACCGAGAAGCTCAGGGAGCAGGCCGCAGAAGACCTGGACTTTATCCCTATATTCCCTTCCGGTAATGCTTATCTGGAGATGGGGTGGACCAATATCCTGACCAAGGACCTACAGTGGCGCATGAGTAAGAAATCACTGACTGCGGAAGAGGATGCCGTGGTCCTGGACACCTGTAAGAAATACTGGGATGTGCTGGTAGCCCAGGAAAAAGTGAAGACGGCGCAGGCAGCAGCTGATAGCGCGCTCAAGCAGCTGCAGAATGCCCGGGCGGGATACCAGGCAGGCATGGCTACTCAGGCGGTACGCATCGGAGCGGAGGCTCAGTACCGCGGAGCTCAGGCAGCATTGGAAGCAGCCCAAAATGAGCTGGAGACTGCTTACATCGCTCTCAACCGGTTGATCGGTAAACAGCCGGAAACCAAACCTATTCTGACGGATACGGTGGAGTTCGACCCCATCGTGGTTTACAGCCTGGAGAGTGAAATATCTCGAGTGCTCATCGAGTGTCCACAGGTATGGCTGACCGAGCAGAAGGTAACCCTGCAGGAGTATCTCAAAGATGTCATGGTTTATTCAGGTGGGGAGTACCGGCCCTATGATGCCCGGCGCATTGAGATTGAACAGGCGGAATACGATGCCGCTGATACCAAAAAAGCCTTCAAACAGATGACCAGATCTCTGTACTATGGGGTCATGAGTTTGGAGGAAGGATATGCCGGTGCCCTGGAAGGTGTAAGGGCGGCGGAAGAGAATCTGCGGGTGGTGAAGGCCCGCTACGAGGTGGGTATGGCCACCAGGTCCGAAATAAGTGCGGCAGAGCAGACCTTGTCCGATGCCCAGACCCGGGCCTTTGATCTGGCCTGTCAGCACGCTTACATGAAGCTGGCTTTCAAAAAGCCCTGGGCTTATCTCAGCGGTATGTCAGCCGGGGGAGCATAGCAGCACCCCTGATCATTATTTAGCACTATAACCGACGTTCATGTCCGGCACTCCATTAGAATTGAGTGCCGGACTTTCCTTCTAATCCAACTAATTTTTCCGATTGACCCGTAGTCAGTTATAAGGTATACTTTACTACGACCGACCAGTCGGTCGTCGGCTGCATACATAGAAATTGAAACCGCAGATATACGCAGATAGTAGTGAGGCGTGAGGAGCAAGGTGAACCAAAACACCGAGATTACCTTGTCTCTTTGAAAATGGACGCAGGCGGGCGCTCAGTGTTTATAGGAAGTGCGGTAACCCGCCAGGCAACCTGACGAAGCCGACGATGTTTCGTCAGTGCCGGCGGCATCGAAGGTAACATGGCAATATATTTTTTGAATCACAATTAATCTGCGCTCTCTGCGTTGAAAAGTAGATATGCGTCTAATTATTTTTCGTACATAACTGCTGCTTTGTCGAGGTTCTTAGCGGACGTTTTTGACTTACATAGGGAGGGGCGGTTGCAGGGTATGGAGAGGGAATGTTGGTGGGGGAGACCGGGAGAGAAGCGAGGCCGGGCGGTGAAATTCACTGCTCTGGGGCTGATGCTTCTCTTTTTTATGAGCATCTTTACGGCAGGCTGCTCGAAGAAGGAAGAGGCGGAGGAGCCGACCTATGAGATTGCGGTCCAGGTCCAGGAGGTTAAAAAGGGTGATGTAAAGAAGGTCGTGGTGTATCCAGGAACCCTGCGGGGTATTGAAGAGACTACGGTTTACCCTAAACTTTCGGCTATGGTCGGGGGGTTGAAGGTGATGGCGGTTAACGTGAAGGCCGGGGATCGGGTGACCCGGGGTCAACCGTTGGTACAGCTGGATAGCAGCAGTCTTCAGTATCAGATTCAGGGTTATGAGGCCCAGATCGAGGGGCTGCAGGCACGGAAGGCGGGAACCGAGGTACGTGTGGCCGACCTGGAGAAAAACCTGGAGCGAACCCGTTTCCTTTTCGACCAGGGGGCGGTGTCCCAGGCGGATTTAGATAAGATGGAGACCGAGTATCAGGCGGCCAGGGCGGGATTGCAGGAACTGGATGCCAGCCTCAATGGGCTGCAGGCCAGTTTGGAAAACGCCCGCTATGACCTGGCCAACTGCAGTGTGCCGGCTCCTATCGGGGGTACGGTGGGTCTGGTACAGGTGAACGAAGGGGATACCATCAGTGCCCAGACCGAGGTGGCGGTAATTGCCGATAATTCTCGGGTTGAGGTAGAAGTAAATGTAAGTGAATCGGAGGTTAACTACCTGAAGCAGGGGCAGAAGGTCAAGGTGTATGTAGAGGCGGTGGCCGAGGCTCCGTTTACCGGGCAGATAACTTCGGTGGCTCAGACGGCCCACCAGACCCTGAAGACCTATCCGGTGAAATGCGAGCTGGATAACCAGAAGGGCCTGCTCAAGTCGGGTATGTTTGCCGAGGTACACCTGAATACTGTCAGCCGCAGCGGGGCAGTAACGGTGCCCCGGGATGCGGTGGTATTGAAGGGGGCCCGGCAGGTGGTGTATACCGTGGATGATGAGAGTGTGGCACATGAGCGGGATGTACAGATAGGAATTGAAGGTGAGAAACTGGCCGAGGTTATCAAGGGTGTCGAGGTGGGCGAGAAGATCGTGGTGAAGGGCCATACCTTGATTGATGATGAGGATAAGGTGAAGATAGTGACAGGGGGCAAGGGCCAGTGAAGCTGCCAAGAATTGCGGTCAATCGTCCAGTAACTATTACCATCCTGGTAGCGGTGGTTTTTATTCTGGGGTTCGTTTCTCTGTCGCGTCTGGCCGTGGATCTGTACCCGGATATCAAGCTGCCGGTAGCGGCGGCTATCACCAACTATGCCGGGGCCGGTCCGGAGGAAATGGAGTCCCAGGTCTCCGAGCCCATTGAGGAAATGTTGGGGACGATTTCCAATGTCAAAGAAATACAGTCCATATCCAGTCCCGGGCTTTCCCTGGTGATTGTCCGGTTTAACTGGAACACGGATATGGATTTTGCCACTCTGGATATGCGAGAAAAACTGGCGATGATCGAGAAGTTCCTGCCTGGTGGATGTGACAAACCCATGGTTATCAAGATGGACCCGGCGATGATGCCGATTATCCAGATTGGTATGACCGGGGGGCATGACCTGGCTCAGCTGCAGGATCTGGCGGAGAACAAGATCAAGCCGGA
>JAAZLJ010000144.1 GCA_012799365.1 Syntrophomonadaceae bacterium
CACATCGGCTTGCCTCGGTGTGAAGCGGACCCCTCAGGATTCGGCGTCCATGCACTCAGCCTTCGGTGCTCGAAACGTCCTGTTTCTCGCTCCGCTTCACAGCCCTCGGCTTCGCCGTGTGCAGCTACGTCTCGTCGCAAGTCGCTCGCCCGGTTAATACTCTCCTGGCAGATTGCCGCGTCTTGAATGCATATTTTTAGTATTATCTGCGCCCATCAGCGTTAATCTGCGGTTCCAAATTGTTTCACGTACCTTACCGGGCGGCAATCCCGTGCATTAAAACCTCCAGGACCCGATTGGCCGTAGCTGCAGCATCGATCTCGATTTCCTCCATCACTACCGGGACAACCACCGATGCCAGGGCTCCGGTAAAGATCTGGGCCAGGAGAGCAGCATCCAGGTCATCACGGAACTCCCCCCGCTGTATACCTTCGCAGAAAAACTGCTCCATGCGTTCCACCTTCTCCTGGCGCTGTTCGTACATCCACTGATCCAATTCTTGATCAACCCCGTAGCTATCCACAAAGGTCACCCGGGCCAGGCGGGCATTGCGATTAATGAACTCCAGGTGCACCACCAGTATGCGGCGCAGCTGCTCCACCACCGGACCTTCCCAGACCTCAGTTCCATATAATTCTTCAAACCACCGTCCCAGGAGGGTACCAAACATTTCCTGAAAAAGCTCCAGCTTGCTGGCAAAATACTCGTACACCGTGCCCTTGCCGATGCCGGCCTGAACCGCAATTTCCTCTACTCGCGCCTGGTGGTAGCCCTTCTCAGAAAACACCAGGGCGGCTGCCTCTAAAATATTGTCTCGCCTCTCCTGCTTTTCGTCCACTGCCGGCCCTCCTGTACTATCATATTCGCCTTCAACCTGATCTAACCCGAGATATTTTCCTCCGACTGACTGAAACCCAGTTTAGCTGTTATCTTCTGACCCCAGTCATCAAATATGGTATACACCACCGGCACCAGAACCAGAGTAATTACCGTAGAAGCCGCCAACCCACCTATAACCACCGTAGCCAGCGGTGCCGACACCTCGCCACCTTCTCCCAGGCCCAGGGCCAGAGGGAACATCGCCAGAATGGTAGCCAGTGCCGTCATCAGTATAGGCCGAATCCTGACTGCACCAGCCTCCGCGATAGCCTGATCCCGCTCCATTCCCCGACGGCGCAGGGTCTTGATATAGTCCACCAGTACGATGGCATTGGACACCGCCACCCCCACCAGCATGATGACCCCGATAAAGGTTACCACACTGAAAGTACGCCCGGTAATAACCAGAGCCGCGGCTCCCCCAATAAAGCAGGTAGGCACCGAGAACATGATAACAAAGGGGTCGAAAAACGACTCATACTGGATGGCCATAACTGCATAAACCAGAACCACTGCCAGCAGGAGCGCCAATAAGAGGCTGCGGAATGACTCCATCATTTCTTTGTTTTCTCCGGTATATTCCACCCGGTAGCCTGGAGGCAGCTGCAGCTCACTATCAATTCGCTGCTGGACCTCAGCGGTGGCACTGGCCACATCACGGTTAGCCAGATCCGCGGTAATCTCCGCCACCCGCTCCTGATGAATTCGAGTTATGGAAACCGGACCCCGATCCAGTTCAAAACTGGCCACCTGAGACAGCGGTATCTGGGCCCCGGTGGGTGAACTGAGCATAATAGTACCCAATTGACTCAAATCATCACGGGCTGAAGCTGCGTACCGCACCCGCACATCTACCTCATCACCTTCTACCCGATAACGGGTAGATACCTGTCCTTCTACCGCCGTCTTGATGTTCGAAGCTACCTGACCGGGTGCCAACCCATACAGGGCCGCTTTACGCCGATCCACCTTGATCTGTACCTCGGGCTTGCCCTCGGTCAGACTGGCCTCCACCTCCCGGGTACCGCTTACACCACGGACGATGGCCTTCGTTTCTTCAGAAAGTTCTTTCAATACATCCAGGTCATCCCCGGATATTTTCACATTTATGGGATTGCTGTACGACATGCCCACCGTAGCCGGGTCAAACTCGGTCACCTTGATCTTGGCACCGGGAATATCCACCACCTTTTTACGTATCTCCTCGGCAATATCGGTGGTACTACGCGCCCGCTCACTCTTTTTCAGCAGCATCACCATTACGGTAGCCCGGTCCGACTCGCTGGCCCCGGTATCCATCATCATACTTCCTTCCGGCCCCACCGAAGTGAAAACCGTGGTAACCTCTGGAATCTCCTTGACCCCTTCCTCAATCTGCGCCGCTACCTTATTGGTCTCATCCAGAACAGTGCCCGTGTCCATCTCTACCGCTATACTTATCTGCCCCGCATCGGTGGCGGATAGGAACTCAGCTCCAATAAAAGGCACCATGCCCAGGCTGGCAACCATCAGCACTGTCACAGTTATGACCACCAGACGACGCCGTCTCAGGGCCCAGTTAATAACTCCCCGGTACCACTCGCCCAGCCCGTCAATAAAGCGGCCAAAGCGGTTGATCGCCCGGCGCGGTCCTTTCACGGTTTCATCTAACGGTATTTCCTGAA
>JAAZLJ010000145.1 GCA_012799365.1 Syntrophomonadaceae bacterium
ATTTCGATTACATCGTCACTGCCAATGAGGTAGAGGCTCTTATTTTAGAATCTAATCTCATCAAGTCCTACCATCCCCGCTATAATATCATGCTGCGTGATGACAAAAGCTATCCTTATCTAAAAATCACCATGGGGGAAGAATTCCCCCGCCTGGTTATCACCCGAGAGAAAAAGGATCGGGTGTCGAAATATTTCGGACCTTATAGCGATGTAACTGCCCTGCGGGAAACCGTGAAACTGCTTACCAGTCTGTTTCCTATCCGTACCTGTCGGAAATTGAGGCAGAGGGAGCGGCCCTGCTTGAACCGGCATATCGAGCGCTGTCTGGCCCCTTGTGTCGGGGGAGTGGAACCGGAAACCTATCGGGAGATGGTGGAGGCGATAATCCGATTTCTGGAAGGGGACCACGGACATTTACTGAAAGAAATGGAACAGGAAATGAAAGAGGCGGCCCAGAATCTGGAGTTCGAAAAAGCGGCCCGTCTGCGTGATACCATTCAGGCGGTGGAAAAGGTGGCCGAAAAGCAGAAGGTGGTTCTGGAGGCTCCCTGGGAATTGGATATTATAGCCCTGGAACCCGCCGGGCGTGAGGTTCTGACCCTGGTGTTCAAGGTACGTTCAGGCAAGGTGATAGCCAAGGATAGTTTTTGGCTGCGGGCGGCTATGGGTGAGGAGCGGGGTGAGGTTCTCACCTTTTTCCTCAAGCAGTATTACAGTGATAGTCCCGATATTCCACGTGAAATACTGGTACCGGTTGAGCCGGGTGAAAAAGAGATATTGGAGACCTGGTTGACAGAGCACACTGGACTGAAGACCGTGATCAAGATGCCGCAGCGGGGGCAAAAACGCCAGCTGCTGACTATGGCGGAGGAAAATGCCCGGCTGCTGGTGGAGGAGCAGCGTCGGATGCGGGAAGGGGGCCAGGAAGCCCTGCTGAAGTTGGCACGGGCTCTGCAGTTGGAGGTAGTGCCGACTCGCATCGAATGTTACGATATCTCCCACCTGGGTGGGAAAGAGACGGTGGCTTCCATGGTGGTGTTCACTGATGGCAGCCGAGATAGTTCAGCCTATCGTCGGTTCAAGCTCAGCCAGGATATGAACGATGATTACCAGGCGATGAGGGAGGTATTGCGCCGTCGGTTCCGCCAGGCCCGGGAGGGGAACCCTGCTTTTCTACCGGAACCGGAACTGGTGGTTGTGGACGGGGGATTGGGACAGGTTAATACCGCCTACCTGGTATTGAACGAGATGGGAGTTGATGTGCCGGTCTTCGGTTTGGCAGAGAAGAACGAGGAGCTGTACCGTCCCGGCCAGAGTCAACCCCTGCGGTTGCCGCGGAACAGTGAAGCGCTGCACCTCCTGCAGCGTATTCGCGATGAGGCCCACCGCTTTGCGCTGCAGTATCAGCGAGGCAAACGAAGTCGAAAGCTACGTCAGTCTGAGTTGGACCAAATTAAAGGTATCGGGGAAAAGCGGAAAAAAGCCCTGCTTCGGCATTTCGGTTCTACCGCCCGGGTTAAGGAAGCCTCTCTGGAAGAGCTATCCGGAGTTCCCGGTATGAACCGCAAAGCTGCGGCTGCAGTATACAATCATTTCCATGCCAGACGTCCATGAAACGAAGGTATCACTATCGAAGGCATGAAAAACAGCATTATTCGGAGAGTAATTAACCGGCTCGCTCTCCGACTTGTCGACTGCAGTACATCAGCTTGCTTCAGGCAACGGTTCTCTGCGTCTATTTTTATCATCAGCGTTCATCTGCGGTTTCAATTTTGCAGCATCCGAGCTGATTGACGGCGAATTTTGCTTAAACTTATGTTAAAATGAGGATAAGTAACCGAAAATAAGTATAGCAAGATAGGAGTGGTGCGTATGCAGGGATGGCTTTTCAGGTGGTTGGCGAATATGGCGGCTATCATTATTACCGCTGCCATTATACCCGGTTTTCAGGTCACGCCGCTGGGGGCTATTATTGGTTCTGTCTTCCTGGGCATCATCAACGCGATTATCCGGCCAATTATTCTGATTCTAACCCTTCCTATCAATCTGGTAACCCTGGGGCTGTTTACTCTGGTGATTAACGGTTTCATGCTCTGGTTTACTGCCCAGGCCATAAAAGGGTTTGATATCACCGGGTTCGGATGGGCCATCCTCAGTGCCCTCTTGATTTCGTTATTCAGTTCAATTCTCAGCTATTTTGTTAGAGACCGGAACGAGTGGTAATATATACACAGCATTCTAGTAAATCAGAGGCGGGCACAGCCCGCCTTTATCTGTATAGAGACTTGTGGAACCGTAGATATATATCAATGACTGGCGATAGTAATGATGAGTGCCGGGGGGACAGGCAGGGCAAGAATTTTTGTCCTACGCATGGAGGTATGTTATGACGATCAAGCTGGTGGCTTTAGATTTGGATGATACTTTGCTCGATTCTCGACTACAGGTAGCACCCGAATGTCAGGAGGCTATTCTACAGGTGCGGGAAATGGGGGTTCAGGTAACTCTGGCAACCGGGAGGATGTTCCGGTCTGCTCTGCCCTATGCTCAACAATTAGATATCAATGTTCCTTTGATAACCTACCAGGGGGCCCTGGTTAAGAATTCTGGTTCCGGGGAGACCCTGTACTACCGGCCGCTGCCGGGTGAGTATACTCTACCTTTGTTGGAGAGGGTGCGGGAGGTGGGCTATCACTGTCAGCTTTATCTGGATGATGAGCTTTACATGGAAAAGTTGACCGCAGAAGGAAAACAGTATGCCTCTGTAGCCGGGGTGAAGCCGGTCATAGTGGACAGCCTGGATGGGGTACTGAAAAAAGAGACGACCAAAATGGTGATTATTCATTTTGATCTACAGGCTCTGGACGAGTTGGAAAAACGACTGCGGGATGAGTTTAGCCATCTGTATATCACCAGATCCAAGCCTGCTTATTTGGAGGTTTTGCATCCGGAGGCGACCAAAGGTAAGGCACTGGCAGCGGTAGCTGAATACTTCGGGGTGAAACAGGATGAGGTGATGGCGGTGGGTGATAGCTACAATGATCTGAAGATGATCCGTTGGGCGGGGCTGGGGGTAGCTATGGCCAATGCTCCCTCTGCAGTGCAGAAGGAAGCGGACTATGTTACCTGCAGTAACGATGAAAATGGGGTAGCCGAGGCCCTGGGCCGATGGGTTTTAACTGAGAGGGAGGGGAGTTAGCAGGTCATGCGTGCGCCTGGCTGTAAATCAGCTGCCTGTGCAGGTGGGTTCTGTCATAGAAGGAGTGCGTCCTGGAGAAGATAAGTTCAAGGCGGTACATGAAGGGTAAAAATGAAACCGCAGATTAGTGGTGAGGCGTGAGGGGATTGCCGCCAATGAATGTACAATTTTCATGCCATTGTCGGTGGTAACTTCGGTATTATGAAGGTCTACCACATGTACAGTAGTTCACAGGCTTGAAGGGGTGATGAGGTTGGGCAGAGGGTGGATGGCGGGAATTGACCTGGGAGGGACCAAAATACTGACCGGGTTAGCGGATGCCGATGGCAGGCTGGTGGCTGAGGTTGAGGTAGCGACCTGTGCAGAGCAGGGTAGTGCTGCGGTAGTAGGACGGATGGCGGAGACGGTGAAACAGCTGCTGGAGCAGGTGGGAGCCGAAGAAGAAGAGCTGGCGGGTATGGTAGCGGCTTCTCCGGGTCCGCTGAATCCGGTTACCGGTGTGGTTTATTACCCGCCTAACCTGGGATGGTGTGAGTTTCCTTTGCGTGAGGCCCTGGCTGATATTTTCCCGGTTCCCATCGAGATAGAGAACGATGCCAGCCTGGCGGCTCTGGCTGAATACCGTTATGGATATGGAGGACGTTATGATCCCCTGCTGTATATGACGGTAAGTACCGGGGTGGGTGGCGGCATTGTCATTGACGGTAGTATTTATCACGGAGCTGGGGGGGCGGCAGGGGAGTTCGGGCATATGAAGCTCCTTCCTGATGGGCCTCTCTGTGGCTGCGGCTGTAGGGGATGTCTGGAGACCCTGGCTTCCGGTACTGCTATGGCCCGGCAGGCGCGTGAACTTGCAGAGCGAGGTCAGGGTAAGCGGATGTTAGAGCTGGCGGGTAACTGCCCGGAGGAAATCACGGCTCGGACAGTAGGTGAAGTGGCGCGGGGCGGGGATGCCGAGGCAGGAGAGATAATTCTTCGTACGGGACGGTGGTTGGGTATCGGGTTAGCGAACCTGGTTAATATTTTCGACCCGGCAGCAATAGTATTGGGTGGAGGAGCGGCCCTGGGACTGGGGGCTTTACTGCTGGATCCGGCCCGGGAGGAGATGAAGCGCCAGGTGATGAGGGGTCTGGGGAAGAAGACCGAGATTCTACCGGCGAAGCTGGGCGGACGTTCTGGTCTGTTGGGCTGTCTGGCCCTGGCCGAGCAAAAAGAGTGGATAAAAAGCGGTGGGGTTGTAGTTGGGAATTGAAAACGCTGAAGGAAGAATTAGACGCAGAGAACGCAGAAAGACGCAGAATTTTATAAAACATTAAAAAAGCAGGTACGGAGCATTTTAATGGTAATTATTGACTGAAGGCCAACTATATAGTGCTGGATAATGCTGGTTTTCCATAGAAGGAGAGGTTCGCAGTAGGAATCATTAAGAAAATCAGCGTTGATCTACGTATGATTATACGGCAATAAAACCGAATATTTAAGGAGGGAAAGTAATGACAGAAGAAATGGGAAAGGAAGCGATGTTTGACTTTCTATATAAGCTGCCCGAGCAGTTTGAAGCCTGCCTGCAAATGGACTTTTCCTGGGCCCAACGGTTAGGTGGGGAATATCGCAATATTTTGGTCACCGGGCTGGGTGGGTCAGCTATCGGGGGGGACGTGCTGCGCAGTTACTGTTTAACTCGAGCGGCCATTCCGGTAGTAGTGAACCGTGATTATCGAGTCCCGGCTTTTGCCGGCCCTGATACCCTGGTGTTTGCCGTAAGCTATTCAGGTAATACAGAGGAAACTCTCAGTGCCTACGGTGAACTGAAGGATAAAGGAGCCCGGATCATAGCGGTTACAACCGGAGGTCGGCTGGGGGAAATGGCCCGGCAGCACGGGTATCCGGTAGTAGAGATACCAGCAGGACTGGTGCCCAGAGCGGCTACTGCGTACCTTTTTGCTCCTACGGCACTGATTTTGAAAGAGATGGGGCTGTTGTCAGGGGTGAGAACTGAGCTGGAGGAAACTGTACAGGTTCTACGGGAATTGAGGGACCAACTGAAGCCGGGGGTGGCGGCTCCACAGAATCAGGCCCGGATGATTGCGGGTAAACTAGTCAATGCCATCCCGGTTATTTGGGGTTCTTCTTGTACCTCTGAGATCGCAGCTCAGCGTTGGAAGGGGCAGGTTAATGAAAATGCCAAGAGCCCGGCCTATTTTAACCAGTTTCCCGAACTGAATCACAATGAAATCGTGGGTTTTGAAGCTCCGGAGGAACTGGTTGGCCGTCTGGCGGTGGTTATCTTACGGGATGAGGCAGATCATGAACGGGTGCAAAAACGTATCGATATCACCAAAAGCATTATTGATGGCAGGGTTAAAAGTGTGACTGAAGTCCATTCCACCGGCAGTTCATTTCTGCCCCGGCTGTACTCGCTGATCTACATAGGGGACTATGCCAGCGTGTACCTGGCGTTGGAGTACGGGATAAATCCTACACCGGTAAAGATAATTGACTATCTCAAAGCCCAAATGGCCCAATAGCAGCCGGGCTATAGCAGCGCGATAATTGGTGCTCTGGTATAGCTTGGAAGCGGGAAGGTGCAGACCTGACGGCAGTATGGTCCTGGTTATTATCCGCTGCTGTGCAGGTATCGGAACCGTTCCCGTGTTTGCACGTGCGGACAAAGTAAAAAGGCACACATGCCAGGCAAGAATCGTCCCTATTTACATCCAAAGGAGGAAATATATGCAGTTTTACGGGGATTACCACTGCCATTCAGTACACAGTGACGGGCATTCAGAGCTGGAGGAAATCGTGCAGGCCGCGGCTGCCCGGGGACTGGCGGAGGTAGCGATAACTGACCATGGTCCGGGTGTCCTGGGTATCGGGGTAAAGAACGATGGGGTTTATGTGGACATTCGCCGTCAGATTGAATATTTACGGCCGGAAATGGATGGTATTACGGTATTGGTAGGGGCGGAGGCCAATATTACCAGTCTGGAAGGGGATCTGGATGTGGCGGATGAGGTGATAGACCAGCTGGATATTCTAATTGTGGGGCTGCACCCTTACAC
>JAAZLJ010000146.1 GCA_012799365.1 Syntrophomonadaceae bacterium
CTGTGCATAAAATTAGTGTCTGCCAGGGGCTCCATGTAAACTATGTTGTTTATTGGTGTCTGTTTTTTAGGTTTTTTAGCTCACATTCTTGCCGAGGAGAATTTACACATAAATATGGACTTGACCCAGCAGGGAAAGAACATATTAATGAAGAATATTAAAAGCAGACCGAAACATATTATTTGAAGTAGACGAGTTGGCAAAAGAGGGGGTAGAGGAACATGAAGGTTAAATACTATATGAGTTCCGACGTTAAGAAAATCAGCCTGGACGCCAGCGTAATCGAAGCTTATGGCATGATGAACAAAAACAATATCCGCCGTCTCCCGGTTATGGAGGGAGATAAGATGGTGGGCATAGTCACCCTGAGCGATCTGGAAAACGTACGCACGACTAAACCAGCCAGGCTCAGTTTTTTCGGTACCAGTTATCTATTGGAAAAGACTATGCTCAGGGACGTTCTGCCCCTGGAGCGCGAAGTAATTACTGTTGAACCTGAAGAATACGTGGAAATCGCCGCCAGCCTTATGAGAAAACATAAGATTGGAGCACTTCCGGTAGTAGAAGACGGCAAAGTAGTGGGGATCATAACCGAGACTGATATTTTCGATGCTCTGCTGCAGGTCATGGGAGTAGATAATCCTGGAACCAGAATCGATATGAAATTGGTCGATCGGCCCGGGGAATTGGCTGCCATCGCCACTATTATCAGTGATAACGGCGGCAATATAGCCAACATAGTACGAATAGATATACCAGGACACGAAAAGGCTCATCTGGTTTTACGAATAGGCAGCATTAACTGTGACAATATAGTTGCCAAACTGGAAGAAAACGGTTTTGAGATCGAGTCCGTTATCGTCAAAGATTAGTTAAGTTTAAGGAAAGGAAGCCTGTTCCTGACGGGGACAGGTTTCCTTTTTTTCGTCCCAATATCTACTAACGTCTCCTCAGTCGGCACTCAGGCTGCGCTTCGATTCCCGGCACTTGCCTGAACTTCGTCGGCTTCGTCAGGCCACTTCGCCAGATTAACACATTCCCTTATAAGAGTTGTTTTATTTTCAGCGTTTTCATAAGTTTCTGGGTATTCTGTGTCCATTTTATGGGGCTTATCAGCGTTCATCTGCGTATATCTGCGGTTTCAAAAACTATTTTCATTGCAGCAGCAGGAATATCACCTGTTGATGTAGTACTATATAAGTTTATAGCCAATTTGGAGCAAAGGTCATAGATGGACTCACATAATTTTTTTTAATAAGGGGTAATTATAATATGTATCGAATAAGTATTCAAGAACTGGAACCTGGTATGATTGTTGGCCGCAGTATTCTCAACAGTGAAGGTAATCCCCTGCTCATTAAAAACACTATCCTGACCTCCCAGTATATAGACCGATTAGAACAGTTAGGGCTGGGATCAGTCTATATTAAAGACGGCCTGGCAGATGTGGAAGTACCCGAAGTTGTTTCCCAACAGGTACAGACGGCCGTTGCCCGCACCTTAAAGCAAAACTTCAACACACTCAAAAGCAAAGGACGCATAAATAGTCAAACCCTGAAAAAGAGTGTGGCCATGATGATAGACAGCATCGCCAGCAACCGCGAAGTTTTATTTAGTCTGGAAGATATTCGGGCATTTGACGATTATTTATTTTACCACTCAATTAACGTAAGCATCCTTTCTATTATGACCGGCTTTGACCTGGGCTACAATGAACTACAATTAATGGAACTGGGAGTTGGGGCACTGCTGCACGACCTGGGGTTAATTCTGGTAGACCAGGCAATCTTGAATAAACCCGGACCGCTCACAGCCGATGAGATGAGAATGATGCAAAAACACCCTGAAGCCGGTTTCAATATTCTGCGCGCCTATGATGAAATTTCGCTGCTTTCGGCCCATATAGCATACCAGCACCATGAACGATGGGACGGATCCGGCTACCCTCGCAACTTATCCGAGGATAATATCCTGGAGTACGGTCGTATAGTAGCTATAGCAGACGTATTTGATGCCTTGCTTTCCGATCGCCCTTACCGCAAGGGTTACACACTTGATGAAGTGACCACGGTCGCAACCAAACTGACCAACCGTTATTTTGACCCCGAGATCCTGGAGGTCTTCCTGTCCAACATAGCTGCCTATCCGGTGGGCAGCCTGGTCAAATTAAATAATGGCGCGATAGCTGTTGTAATTTCCGCCAGCAAAAAAACCCGCCTTTACCCTTCCCTGGCGATAATTGTTGACCATGATGGAAATCGGGTAAAACCAGCCGCTCAATTTAAAACCTCACCATCATCGCGGGCACGAATCGTACACAAGCTGGGTCATAAAGAAAGCCAGGCTGTAATCGCCGATTACCTTGCCCAACAATCCTCCTGAATGATGCCCCGGGCGTGGTATTTTAATTTATGCCCACCTCTGCTCCCCGTCCCGGGTTACCACTCCCATTATCAACGGCTTCAGGGATGGAGGTTGGGTACCTATATGATATGAGCTCAGTAACAAATCACGGGCGGCTGCCAACCGGTAGGAATCATTAGCATGCAAAATCGCCAGTGACTCTCCCGCTGCTACCTGATCTCCCCGCTTCTTACACAGTACCACCCCAACCGAATGATCTATTTTATCTCCCGCTTTTTCCCGCCCAGATCCCAGCCTCATGGCCGCCAGACCAACTTTTTCCGCATCTATAGCCATGACATAACCGGTTTCCCCTGCCAATACCGGCACCTGTAGTTCGGCACAACGATACTTCCCGGGATCATCCAGATAAGCCACATCACCCCCCTGGGCCGCCACCATCTCCCGGAACTTTTGCCAGCCGGCTCCCGACCGCAGCATCTCCTCTACCTGGCTGTGTGCTGCCGTCAGAGTTGGAGCCTTTTCCCCCAATACCAGCATATAAGCAGCCAGGGTGAGGGAAAGCTCTTCTAGATCCGGCGGACCCTGCCCCTGCAAGGTTGCCACGGCTTCCTTCACTTCCAAAGCATTTCCTACTGTACAGCCCAAAGGTTGATCCATATCACTGAGAACCGCAATTACCTCACGACCAGCCTGTACGCCTATCTCCACCATAATGCGGGCCAGCTTAAAGGCCTCCTCGATTTCTTTCATAAAAGCCCCGCTCCC
>JAAZLJ010000147.1 GCA_012799365.1 Syntrophomonadaceae bacterium
CCTCCTGCTGCGGCAACGGACCATGCAGGAGCTCTACCTGTTCCAGGTATTCTTCCCACTCATTACGCGGTTTCTCTGCGTAATCGGCGGCCACTGCCTCCAACAGGTCATTCATTTCCTGCACCGCAAGCGCGGGTCGGTCAAAAGACCATCCATGCAGATCCTCCAGTTGGTTGAGATAAAGGGTTGTCCAATCTTCCACGAAAAATTACCTCCTAATAAGCACTGGTTTTCTCTTTATATTTCTATATATAGTCTGGCCGCTCCCTCCACACCCGACCCCGTCAAAATCTGGCAGGTGGGAAGCCGCTGCAGCCGGCTGTAAACCCCGAACTCTATCGGGCTGCCGGGCTCTGCCTTATCTGGCAGCAGTACGGCTGCCGGGCTTGACCGCCGGTATCTGGCCCTGGCGGCAAAGAGGACAGTCAGCGGCATCATAAGAGGTGATTTCCATGGTCAGGGCCGCTTCGGTTCTGACTCCAAAATCCACTTCTCCTCCACTCCGATCCACCAGTAATGCCACACCAGCTACCTGGCCTCCCAGTTCCTGCACCACACTCATGGCTTCCCGCACCGAGCCTCCGGTGGTGACTACATCCTCTACTATGAGTACCCGGGAGCCTGGTTCAAAGGTGAACCCGCGCCGCAGGGTCATCTGGCCGTTCTCCCGCTCACAGAAGATACCTCTGACCCCCAGCTGGCGAGCCACTTCATAGGCTACTATGATGCCCCCCATGGCCGGACCCATGACCAGATCTACTTTCTCCTCCCGAAAGCGATCCGCCAGTTCCCGGGCCAGCACCTCGGTGTACTGCGGATACTGCAGTACCTGGGCACACTGCATGTAGCGGTCACTGTGCCGCCCCGAAGTCAGTATAAAATGTCCCTGCAAAAGGGCTCCACTATCAATAAATATCTTTTCTGCTTGCTTGGCATCGAGCATAAGTTATTCCTCCAGTTCTTCGATTATTCTGGCGGCTGCTTCCCGAGGATCAGCTGCCTGCCGAATGGGACGTCCGATGACCATGTAGTCGGCTCCCTGGTCCAGAGCTTCCCGGGGAGTGGTGATACGCTTTTGATCACCTGCGGCGGCCCAGCCTGGTCGGATACCAGGCGTAACGATGAGAAAATCAGGCCCACACGCTTCCCGAATCAGGGCCGTCTCCTGAGGTGAAGCTACCACCCCGGAAAGACCGCATTCCTGAGCCATTACCGCCCACTCCACCACCAGTTCCTCCACCCTTTTATCTACTTTCATTTCCTCGCGCAGCTGAGTGGATGAAATACTGGTGAGAACCGTTACCCCCAGTACCGCCGGGGGATTTACCCCCAACCGGCTGGCTTCCTCTGCCGTGTTCTTCACCACCGCGGTCATCATTTCCCGCCCTCCGGCTATATGTACGTTATACATAAAAGCATCCAGCCTGGTCATCACTCTCCCTGCCGCGGCCGCGGTATTGGGAATATCATGGAACTTCAGATCCACGAAAACCCGCCCCCCCAGTTGGTTGATTTTCTGAACTATGCCCGGGCCCACACTGTTGAACAGCTGCATCCCCACCTTGAAGGCTCCCACCCGGTCATACAAGGTTTCTACCAGTGCCAGTGCTTCTTTTTCGGTGTCCACATCCAATGCCAGTATAATACGATCCTTGGCCTGCAAACTTATTCCTCCTTAATTCCGCTGTGAATTAATTTAACGCAGATTAACGCTGATAATTATGATTGGGGCAGATTTATTAAAAATAACTCTATACGGGAGTGTGTTAACCCGGCGGAACGACCTGCCAAGCTGGCAGTAGGGGAGGCTTCAGTCTCCCCGCGGAAGCTAAAGCTTCTACTACAGTGGAGCGGAAGCTGTTCTCACTGCGGAGGCTGAAGCCTCCGCTACGAGGGTAGTAGTGGTTCCTGTAAGGGTATGAAGCCTCCGCTACGGGGTTAGAACTCAGCGTCTGCAGTCAGCAAGTCCGGGAGCGAGCGGGTTAACCACGCTCCATAAATATGCAGTTTTCATACCCCCGGCGGTGATGCCTTCGGTATTATGAACGTCTGCTGTGTCTACAGCCATGCAGCCCCGATGAGCTGCCTTATGTCTCTTATACCCTGCTCGACCAGGTAATTTTCCAGATCATCTATAATCTGCTCGGAAATACCCGGATTTATAAAATTCCCGGTACCAATAGATACTGCCGTGGCCCCGGCCAGGATAAACTCCAGGGCATCCTGCCAGTTTACGATGCCGCCTACCCCCATGATGGGCACTTCGACTTCCCGGGCCACCTGGTAGACCATACGCAGGGCCACCGGTTTAATCGCGGGCCCGGATAGGCCGCCAAAGATATTGGCCAGTACCGGACGCCTGGTCTCTATATCAATGGCCATCCCCAACAGGGTGTTGATGAGAGAAAGGGCATCAGCCCCAGCCTCTACCACCGCCCGGGCTATGGCCACCACATCGGTGACATTGGGCGACAGCTTGACTATAACCGGGAGACTGGTGTTCTGCCTGACAGCGGCTACCACCCCGGCGGCTGTGTTGGGATCGGTGCCAAACTGCAGCCCACCCTTCTCCACATTGGGACAGGAGATATTAACCTCCAGCCCGGCGATGCCGTCCTGTTTATCCAGGATAGCCGTCAGGCGAGCGTATTCCTCCACAGTGTTGCCGGCGATATTGACAATCACGGTGGCCTGTTTTTCCCGCAGGTAAGGCAGGTGTTCCTGTATAAATACATCCACCCCTGGGTTCTGCAGACCCACCGCATTCAGCATCCCGGCCGGGGTTTCTATGATGCGCGGAGTCGGATTACCGGCCCGGGGTTCCAGAGTAGTACCTTTGACTATTATGGCCCCCAATCGGGCCAGATCGACATATGCTTCGTACTCGCGACCATAACCGAAGGTTCCCGAAGCCACCGTAACCGGATTGGCCAGAGCTATACCACCCAGATTGACCTCCATATTCACTTCGGCCTGGACCTGATTACGTTCAGACATCGAAAACCACCTCACTCATGCTAAATACAGGCCCCTCGTGACAGATCTGGACATAACTGTAATCCTGTCCCTGTTTTACCCGGTGGGCACATCCCAGACAGGCTCCGATGCCACAGGCCATGTTTTCCTCCAGAGCTACTTCTCCTTTTAAACCGTACCGATGGGCCATATCCGCCACCCGGGCCATCATCGGCTCCGGCCCACAGCAGTAGATAAAGTCATAGTCCGACTCCGTTAGCAGGGGTTCGAGCCCATCAGTGACCTGGCCCTGAATACCCTGGCTGCCGTCATCGGTAGTCACCATGACCTTTACCCCCATTCCCCGCAAATGGTTAAGCCCCAGCAGTTCCGAGGCAGTCCTGGCTCCCACCAGAGCGGTGACTGCCGCTCCCCGTTCACACGAAACCCGGGCCAGGTAGACCAGGGGGGCCATTCCCACCCCGCCTCCGACCAGAACTACCCGCTGTAGATTTTCCGGCAGGGAAAAGGGACGACCCAGGGGCCCTAAAACATCCAGGGTTTCACCCATATCCAGTTCAGCCATCATGCCCGTACCCCGGCCCACTACCTTGTAGAGTATGGTGATATCACCCGCATTCTTATCGTTGTCATAAACACTGAAAGGACGCCGGAGCAGGGGGTCCAGGGTAGATCCCACCCGAATGTTGATGAACTGTCCGGGCAGGGCCTGACGAGCAATACCGGGGGCCCTCAGCTCCAATTCCAGATACCCGGGAACTATTTCTTCGTTTCTGATGATTACTGCTTGTTCTACCAGCGACATTACAAACCTCCAAAATAAATTTGAAATTTGATGCAGATTATTACGATTTACGACTGATTTTCTTAATGATTTTTGACACAGATTACCGCTGATTATTATGATTTGCGCAGATTGATAAAAATAGACGCAGAGAACGCAGAAAGATGCGGATGATTAAAAATATTAAAATAACGAGAAAAACGGCATCCGGGAGTAAGCCCCAGCTTATTCCGTGGGTCGCTTCGCGGGTTACCACACTCCCTATAAGAATTATTATATCTTCAGCGTACCATAAGTTTTCAGTGTCTTCTGTGTCTATTTTGCCATTCATCTGCGTTCATCAGCGTGTATCTGCGGTTTCGGTTTTCATACGAACAGGGATGTTCGCAGTAGAATCTTGTTTCTATTATAAACATATTTCTACCTCTCTGCCTTCCCCACCGGGAGAAGACTGGAAGGCTACTAAATCCACGCCGTGAAAACAGCCTAGATGACCAGCTTACCCTCCAGAGCCACCACCTGACCGTCGACAATCGTGGCCCAGGGCCATCCCCTCAGGATCCGGCCCTTGTAGGGATTGTTTTTCCCCTTGGAATAAAACTGATTGGGCTCCACCGTTTTCTCTGCCTCCAGATCCAGAATGGTTATATCGGCTGGATACCCCGGGATAAGAGCACCCCGGTTCAGGTTAAGCATCCGGGCTGGATTGACCGTCATCAGCCGCACCATATCCATCAGTTCCAGTTTCCCGGGATGCACCAGGTCGTTTAACAGGGCGGGTACCGCCGTCTCCAATCCTGAAATACCGAAAGCCGCCAGCGGGTACTCACAGTCCTTGGCCTCGAATTCATGAGGTGCATGGTCAGTGGCGATACAGTCGATAACCCCGTTCTCCAGGGCGGCTCGCAGAGCCAGGACATCCTCCTGGGAGCGCAGGGGGGGATTGACCTTGGTATCGGTATCATAAGAACCCACTATCTCATCGGTCAGGGTAAGATGATGAGGGGAAACCTCACAGGTTACCCGCACCCCGCGCTGTTTGGCCTGTCGTATCATTTCCAGGGTACCCCGGGTACTGATATGGGCAAAATGCACCCATCCCTGAGCGGCTTCAGCCAGCAGTAGATCCCGAGCTACCATAACCTCCTCAGCGGCGGCTGGGATACCTTTCAGCCCGTACAGAGTAGAGTAATAGCCCTCATGCATCAGCCCATCCTCGGATAGATTGACATCTTCACAATGGGCAATGACCGGAATGTTGAATATGCGAGAGTATTCCAGAGCCCGCCGCATTATCTCAGCGTTCATAACCGGTCGGCCATCATCGGACACCGCCACACATCCGGCAGCTACCAGATCTGCCATTTCCGAGATCTCCTGCCCCTCCTGCTTTTTAGTAATGCTACCGATGGGATAGACATTGACCACACCGGTCTCCTGCGCCCGCCGTCTGATGAAATCAGCCACCGCATTGTTATCAATCACCGGATTGGTGTTGGGCATGCAGCACAGACTGGTAAAACCACCAGCCGCGGCCGCCCGGGTTCCAGAGGCAATATCTTCTTTGTATTCATAGCCCGGCTCGCGCAGATGGACATGTATATCGATAAATCCCGGGCAGACCACCTTGCCTTCTGCCGACAGAATCTCCGCTTCGGGTTCATTGATACCGGGCTCGACCCGGCGAATAAGCCCGTCCTCCACCAGAACATCTGCTATCTCATCCAGGTTATTGGCTGGATCGATTACCCTGCCACCCTTAACCAGCAATTTCATCTCGCGCGCCTCCCATCATCAAATACAATAAAGCCATTCTGACCGCCACCCCGTTGGTAACCTGTTCATTGATGACGGCTACCTGGCTGTCAGCTACCTCGCTGGAGATTTCTACCCCCCGGTTCATGGGCCCGGGATGCAGAACCAGTACATCCGGTTGGGCCAGAGCTACCCGGTCCCTGGTCAGGCAGTAAAGATTGGCGTATTCATCCAGAGTAGGAAACAATCCCCGCCGCTGCCGCTCTTTCTGAATCCGCAGGACGTTGATGACATCCACCCCTTCCAGGCCCTCTTCGGTGTTGAAATATTTTTTGACCCCGATTTTTTCAATATCAGGAGGCATCAGGGTAGGGGGTCCGATAACCCGAACCTCACACCCGAATTTCTGCAGACCGAAGATGTTGGAGCGGGCCACCCGGCTGTGGAGAATGTCCCCCAGAATGGCCACTTTCAAATTCTCCACTGTACCTTTCTTCTCCCGAATGGAATACATGTCCAGCAGGGCCTGGGTCGGGTGTTCATGGATGCCATCCCCGGCGTTTATGACCCGCATGCTGGTGTTCTGAGCCACGTAATTGGGCACCCCGCTCATAGAATGACGGATAACCACCACATCGGTGCCCATCACCTCGATGGTCTTGATGGTGTCCCGCAAGCTCTCCCCTTTTTGTACACTGCTGGTGCTCACGGTCAGGTTGACCGTGTCCGCCGACAGGTACTTCCCAGCCAGCTCAAAAGAAGTCCTGGTTCTGGTACTGGGTTCGTAGAACAGGGTAACCATGACCTTACCCCGCAGGGTAGGCACCTTCTTGATGTCTCTGAGAATAATGTCTTTCATCGGCATCGCCACATCCAAAATAGTCGTGATTTCATCCCGGGTCAGGTATTGCAGGCCCAGCAGATCTTTGCGCCCTTTAAAACCCATCACTTTACCTCCCTCGCATAGATTCAGAATAAAAAAGGCCTTCCCTGCTCTCTACCAGCAAGGAAGGCCCCGGCTCCGGTCTTCCCCCCTTGCTAGCCTCACAGGACTAATTTTAAGGGGTGAACTACGTATCAATGATTTCTTCGATGACTACCTCATCTTTACCATCAATTTCTCGCAGTCTCACAGTTATAGTTTCTCTTTTAGAGGTGGGTACGTTTTTACCCACATAATCGGCTTTAATCGGCAGTTCCCGGTGTCCCCGATCTACCAATACTGCCAGTTGGATACACCGGGGTCGCCCCAGGTCTATGAGGGCATCCAGAGCGGCCCTCACCGTTCTTCCCGTATACAAAACATCATCGGTCAGAACGATAGCTTGGTTGGTTATATCAAAAGGAACCTCGGTTCGACGAACCATAGGCTGGGAGCCCAGAGTGGTCAGGTCATCCCGGTAAAGCGTAATATCTAAAATACCTACCGGTACCTGTACCCCTTCAATCTCTTTTATGTTTTCCGCCAGCCGCTCGGCCAGGGGACCTCCCCGGCGTCTAATACCAATGATGGCCAGGTTCTGAACTCCCTTGTTCCGTTCCAAAATCTCGTGGCTGATACGGGTCAATACCCTCTTGATGTTCGCTTCGTCCATGATTCGATTTTTCTCAATAAATTTCATAACCAGCTCTCCCTCCGTCATACTACCGCGTGGACGAGCACAACAAAACCTACCTCCCGCAAGAAGAAGGTAGGCACCACAAATCTGCGTGTGTCCCTTGCTAGCCTCACGGGGCCAACTTAAAGGTTCCTAAAAAATTCTAAGTCAACGGTTTTCGGCTGTCAAGTATTTTTAGAACTCTCTGAAAATATTGGGGCAAAGGAGACTCAAACTCCATTACCTCACCGCTAACCGGATGCTGGAAAGAAATATAGCTGGCATGGAGCAGCTGTCCGGCCAGGTCAAATTCCGTTTCCGGATGTCCATACACAGTATCTCCCACCACCGGATTTCCTATGTAAGCAAAATGTACCCGTATTTGATGAGTACGTCCTGTCTCCAATCTTACCCTTACCAGGGTATAGCCCTGGTATCTCTGCAGCACCGTGTAATGGGTTACCGCAAACCTGCCCTCCTTCACCACCGCCATTTTGGTACGGTTCTGGGGATGACGGCTGATAGGGGCTTCAATAATACCCTCCTGTTCGAGGCTGCCCTGCACCAGAGCCGTGTACTCCCGTGTCATTACCCGCTCCTGGATCTGAGCGGCCAGGTGACGATGAGCATCATCATTCTTGGCCACTACCAGCAGTCCGGAGGTATCTCGATCCAGCCGGTGGACGATACCCGGTCGGTGTTCACCGCCCACCCGGGAAAGATGCTGGAAATGATATAAAAGAGCGTGGGCCAGAGTTCCATCCCGGCTGCCATGGGCGGGATGCACCACCATCCCCTGCGGCTTGTTGATGACCGCCAGCTCCGAGTCCTCATAAATAATATCCAGGGGAATATTCTGAGGCCGCAGCCTGAACTCCGGTTCAGCCGGGATGCGGATCTCGATGCTCTCCCCCCGCTGCACACGGGCCCCCGGCTTACGACGACGGCCATCCACCAGCACCAGGCCCGCCTCGATGAGACGGCTCAGGCGGCTGCGAGACAAATCGGGGAAGAGCCGGGCCAGAGCCACGTCCAACCGCTCCCCCTCTCCCTGTTGGTCAATCAGTATTTTTCTTACTTCCACGAATTAACTCCCCGGGTTTGCTCCGGACCGGCAAATATCCAGCACAACCAGACTGCTCCTACTACGATAGCACAGTCGGCCAGATTAAACACCGGCCAGAAACCGAAATCAATAAAATCAATTACCTGACCATGCCAGATGCGGTCGATAAAATTCCCCGCCGCCCCACCGGCCAGAAGGGCCAGGGCGGTCTGGGTACCGACACCCGGTCGATACTTATGCACATACCCGGCAGATATCATTATGACCACCAGGGCAGCTATCAAAAAAAGAAGGTCTTGTCCGACCAACAGACCGAAAGCCCCTCCCGGGTTGCGTACATAAGTGATATGGAGAAAATGCTCTATCAAGGGTATACTCTGGTTCAATTCCAGATGGGACTGTACCAGGACCTTGACCGCCTGATCCAGTCCAATGACCACCGGCATTATCAACCAGTATCGCAGAGCTTCTCCTCCTCTCTCCAGTAAAAAATGTTTTTGACGCAGATAGACGCTGATTATTATGATTTACGCTGAATTCTAACCCCGCAGCGGAGGCTTACTTCGGCAACGATCTGATTGTAAAAGAAAAATTATTCTTCAGCGGGTTCATAGTTTTTCTGCGTATTCTGTGTCTATTTTGTGATTCATCTGCGTCTATCAGCGTATATCTGCGGTTTCAATTTGGTTACGGTACTGGATTCTCTCATTTAACCAGGCTGTTCAACGGAAACGGAAGATGAGTTTTCTCCCCCTCCTGGTCATGGTACCTTTTGATAACTTCCCGATATTCCGTCTCCAGTTTCCTGGCCATGGCGGCGGAAGACATCTGCTCCGCTTTGACCAGTGCCTGAGCAGAAAACTGTCGGTAGCGTTCATCATCACTCAACAGCTCTACCACCCGACGGACGAACTCCCCCTTTTCCAGGGGAACCAGGTAGCCATTTACCCCATCGTCCACCATGTCCTCGACTCCAAAGGCCCTTACCGCCACTACCGGTAGCCCAGCTGCCATGGCTTCGATAAGAACCAGTCCCTGGGTCTCGGTGACTGAAGCAAAAGTGAACAGGTCTGCATCAAAATATACATCTATCAGGTTTTCGTAAGGTATCTGACCGGTAAATACCACATCCGTATCCAGTTTTAGGCCCAGATCCACCGTCATTTTTTTTAGTTCTGCTTCCAGAGGACCGGAAGCTATAATAACCAGCACTGCTGACGGAGAACGCTGTTTAATCAGTCGGAAAGCCTGCAGCAGGAATTCCAGGTTCTTCTCCTTCGTCAGGCGTCCAACGAATAAACATACCTGAGCCTCGGCCGGAATATCCCAGTTCTTCCGCAGCCAGTTCGGATTGCGGTTCTTAAACTTATGCACCGGTACCCCGGTAGGAATAACTCTTATCGGTGCCTTAATACCGTAGCTCTTGACCAGTTCTTCTACTTCACGAGTGGGAGTAATAACCAGGTCACACTGGTTGCAGAAATTCCGGCTGTACTTGATGGCCAGATCACGGGCCAGATCCTGGGCTATAGGTACATAGTGAACATATTGATCATACAAAGTATGGTAGGTAAACACCAGTGGAAGGTTAAAACGACGGGCACAGTTGGCTCCCCATCGGCCCAAAATAAAAGGGGAGTGAGCATGCAAAATGTCCAGTTCCAAGTTCTTCACCGTTTGGCTCAAACGGGGAGCAATCGGAACCGCCAGAGAATACTCTGGATTGGTCGGAGCCGGCACCGACAAAAACCGGTAGACATCCGGTTCTTCCTCCTGATGCTGAGGATAACTGGGAGCAAAAATGAAAACTTCATGCCCCAGACGGGTCAGTTCTTCTTTAAAGGTGGTTATGGAAGTGACTACACCACTGGTATACGGCTTGTAACTATCTGTAAAAACCCCTATACGCATCGAATGTTACCTCCTTTACCAAAGGTCAGCTTTCCGCCACCCGGTTTACTCTGGAAATTTTTTATGCCATTCTTCAAAAAAATCATATTCAGCTACCTTGAACCACTCACCCTTCTCGGTTATGTCCCCCATGCTGGTTTGCCGCTCTTCTTCGGGGCGGGTAAACTTATCCTGCTCCTTTTCAGCGCAGTCAACACACAGGACAGCATGTGGTAAAGCCTGTAAACGACGATCCCCTATGGCATCGCCACATTTTTCACAATAACCGTAATTCCCCTCCTGCATTTGCTCCAGGGCATGATTGACTTCAGTCAACTGCAGCTCCAGATTCTCCTCCAACCCGGCATCCTTCTCTCGTTCATACAGTTCTGAAGCCACATCGGCCGGATGCTGGTCATATAAAGACAGCTCATCCACCATTTCTACCATACCAGCCTGCCGGGCTTTTCTCTTTCGTTCCAGGGCTTGTTCCAACCTCTGCTTTTGGGCCAGGAGCTCATCTCTCTTATCCATTCAATGACACCTCTTGGCTCAAACCCCCGCCCCCGGAAATGTTTTCCCCCCATCCAGTTGGGTCTGTACAATACGTACCAGATCAGCGATAAAATCGCCAATCAAGGGCAGATTCAACATCACTGCCTTCTGCAGAAAATACAGCAGAATAGCAGCCAGTATAGTTGCTCCCAGCGCCGCCCCCAGGCCCCGGGAAATACCCACCAAAAAGTTCACGTACAGCAAACGCCGAGGATTATCCAGCAATTGTACATACTCGGCCAACCGGGTGCGTTCCAGGTTGGCGGATAACTCCTCTACCTGCCGCTCCAAGCGTTTTAACAGTTGTTCCTGGCTGTCTTTTTCGGGTTTCATTCCCCCCGACCTTTCAATACTATTGTGTTATATATTATAGGATATTATCCCCGTTTTTCTTACACTTCCACCTTATTAACCTTTGAAACCGCAGATGATAAACAATAGACGCAGAATACGCAGAAAACTTATGAGTGGCGCTGAAAAATATTAAATAAATCTTATCTGGGAATGGGTTAACCACTCTTCCTTACACAGTTATTTTTAGTATTATCTGCGTCCATCTGCGTTCTCAGCGTCAAAAATAATTAAAAAGAAATCAGCGGCCATCTGTGTCCAATTAAATGCAGGAGAATCACCTAGTTGGTCAACGCATGAATAGGAGCCGGGATACGTCCTCCCCGTTTCACGAAAAGTTCCGCAGAAAAGGGATTGACCCTCATCACCGGAGCCCGACCCAGAAGTCCGCCGAACTCTACCCGCTCCCCTTCACGTTTACCCGGAGCCGGTATAATCCGTACGGCGGTAGTCTTTTTATTCACCATACCGATGGCTGCCTCATCCGCGATGATAGCAGCTATGGTTTCCACCGAAGTATCCCCGGGTATCGCTATCATGTCCAGTCCCACCGAACACACACAGGTCATGGCCTCCAGTTTATCCAGAGATAAACTCCCGACTTCAACCGCTTCGATCATCCCCTGATCCTCACTCACCGGAATGAAGGCACCTGATAGCCCTCCCACGTAAGAAGAAGCCATAGAACCGCCCTTCTTCACCGCGTCGTTCAACAGGGCCAGAGCCGCGGTAGTGCCATGGGCTCCGCACCGTTCCAGGCCCATAGCCTCCAGGATTTCAGCCACGCTGTCTCCAGCCTCCGGGGTGGGAGCCAGAGAAAGATCCACAATGCCAAAGCTTACCCCCAGTCGTCGGGAAGCCTCTCTCCCCACCAGTTCACCCATACGGGTTATCTTGAAAGCCGTATTCTTGATGGCATTGGCCATAGTACCCAGATCAACGCCCGGATGCTGTTTCACTACATTCAACACCACTCCGGGACCGCTGATACCGATATTAATGGCCGTGTCCGGTTCCCCCACCCCATGAAAAGCACCGGCCATAAACGGATTATCCTCGGGAGCATTACAGAAAACCACCAGTTTAGCGCAGCCAATACCATCCGTCTCCCGGGTGAGTTCGGCGGTATCCTTGATCATCCTCCCCATCAGGTACACAGCATCCATATTTATACCGGCTTTGGTACTGGCCACATTAACCGAAGCACATACCCTCTCGGTTTCGGCCAGGGTTTGCGGCAAAGCCTCAATCAGGGCTCGATCCCCTACGGTAAAACCTTTTTGCACCAGGGCGGAGAAGCCGCCGATAAAATTTACCCCTACCTCGCGAGCGGCCCGGTCCATCCACACGCCTACCTCCACCATTTCCTCACGGGGCAGCCCATCGGCCACCACGGCGATGGGAGTGACCGAAATACGCTTATTAATTATAGGTATGCCATATTCCCGCTCAATATCCTCACCTACTGCCACCAATCCGGCCGCCCGGGTGGTGATACGGTCATAGATTTCTTGGCCCAGTACTGACCCAGACCCTCCCCGACAGCCGCGCAGGCTTATGCCCATGGTAATCGTCCTGATATCCAAATTCTGAGCCCGCAGCATGGTCAGGGTTTCCATGATTTCCTGCGGATGAATCATATATTTCAAGCCAGGCCCTCCTCGTGATCAGCTATCATAGTTCCAGCTATTATTCGAAAATGAGCAAAAAACCGGAAGATGGTGTACATCTATATACGGTGCATAAACTTGAAAACATCTTCATGCTGGACGTTTACCACCAATCCCAGTTCCTGACCCTTTTCCGCCAGACGGTCTTTAAATTCGCCCAGTTCCAGGGTACTGTTCTTAAAATCCACCACCATGACCATAGTGAAAAAACCCTGCAAAATCGTCTGGCTGATGTCCAGTATATTAACATTGGCAGCCGCCAGAATATTAGCAATACCAGCGATTATACCCACCCGGTCATGACCAATAGTGGTAATTATGAGGCGGTATCCCTCTTCAGCCATCGCTGCTCCCCCTTTAGTTCGATGTATCTGCCACTACTGACACACAGCGGCGGCATAGAGTGACATGCTCATCATCCTGCCCTACTTCGGGACTGATAATCCAACATCTTTCGCACTTTTCACCCGGAGCCGCAGCTACCGATACCCACAGCCCGGGAACCGTTTCCAGAGCCAGGCTGTCATCGGAACGGGAATCAGCCGGCTGTACTTCCGCCCGGGATACGATGAAAATTCCACTCAGATCAGCGACTGACTCCAACAGAGCCCGCCATTCATCATCAGCATAGATGATCACCGCCGCTCCCAGAGAGTGACCGATGATCTTCTGCTGGCGAGCCATTTCGAGGGCTTTGGCCACTACTTCGCGAGCTTTAAGCATGCGTTCGCCGCGTTCCTCCAGCTCCGGATCCAGATACTGCTCATTCACCCGGGGCCAATCGGTCATCTGTACACTGGCGGGTTCGTCTTCCCGGCGCAGGTACTGCCAGATTTCCTCGGTGGTAAAGGCCAGTACCGGGGTCAGCATCCTGACCACAGCCTGGATAACTTCGTACAGCACCGTCTGAGCTGCGCGTCGTTCTGGTGCCGCCTCCGGCGAAGTGTAGAGCCGGTCTTTGATTATATCGAAATATACGGCACTCATATCTATGGTACAGAAGTTGTGAATACCATGGTAAACCACGTGAAACTCGAAATCATCATAGGCCTGGCTAACCCGTGCAATCAGCTTGTGCAACCGTAAAAGTGCCCAACGATCCAGTTCACCCATTTCTTCATAGGGAACCCGATGCTGCTGGTAGTCGAAATCAGCGATGTTGCCCAGAATAAAGCGGCAGGTGTTCCGGATTTTCCGATAGGCCTCGGCCGCCTGTTTCATAATGTTATCCGAAGCGGCTATATCTCCTCGATAATCAGCCGAAGCCACCCAGAGCCGGAGAATATCGGCCCCCATTCTATCGGTAATCTTGAGCGGATCCAGCACATTACCCAATGACTTGGACATCTTACGCCCTTTCTCATCTACGGTAAAACCATGGGTCAAAACCATCTTATAGGGTGGTTCTCCGGTTACCGCCACTGCCGTTGACAGGGACGAATTGAACCAGCCCCGATGCTGGTCGCTCCCTTCCAGGTACATATCTGCCGGCCAGCGCTGATCCGGTCGGGTCTCCAGAACCGCTTTATGGGTGGAGCCGGAATCAAACCATACATCCATGGTATCAGATTCCTTGGTAAATTCAGTTCCCCCACAGTCAGGACACTGGTATCCGTCTGGAAGCAGTTCATGGGCAGTGCTGGCAAACCAGATATCAGACCCATGCCGGGCAAAAAGCTCCTTGACCTGTTGAATAGTCTCATCGTTAATTACCGTTTCCCCGCAGGACTGGCAGTAGAAAATAGGAATGGGTACTCCCCAGGTACGCTGGCGCGAAATACACCAGTCACCTCTGTCCTGCACCATGTTATAGATACGATCTCGGCCCCAGGCAGGGATCCACCGCACTTTATCAATGGCCTCCAGAGCCTGCTGCCTGAACCCGTCAATAGATACAAACCACTGTTCCGTAGCCCGGTAGATAATGGGTTCTTTACACCGCCAGCAATGGGGATACTGATGGACAATATCCTCGTGCTTCACCAGCATCCCCAGTTTATCCAGATGGGCGATAATATTATCGTTGGCATCATAACAGAACTGGCCGGCAAACTGGCCCCCTTCCTCGGTAAAAACACCTCGATCGTCGAGAGGAGAGATAATCGGCAGGTCATATTCCTGTCCTACCACAAAGTCTTCGTCACCATGACCGGGAGCGGTATGGACACAGCCGGTCCCCTGTTCCAGGGTAACATGACGTCCACAGACCACCAGAGAATCCCGTTCTACAAAGGGATGACGGCAAACTGCGCGATCAAGTTCTATGCCTTTAAATTCCTGTACTACCTGATAGTCCTGCCAATTGCCCGCCTCGGCCACTGATTCTAACAGTTCTTTGGCTACCACATATTTTTCTTCTCCCACCGCCACCAGGACATAGTCAAAATCGGGGTGGACTGAAATACCGGTATTAGCCGGCAGGGTCCAGGGGGTGGTAGTCCAGATGATTACATAGGTATCTTCGATAGGGAAAAGCCCCTGTGCATCCCGCACCGGAAACTTTACGTAAATCGAAGGCGAAGTCTTATCAGCATACTCGATATCCGCCTCCGCCAGAGCCGTCTCACAGTGAGCACACCAGTAGACTGGCTTTAAACCTTTGTAAATATATCCTTTTTTAGCCATCTCGCCAAAAACTTCGATTTGGACGGCCTCAAACTTCGGGTTCAAGGTAAGATAGGGGTTATCCCAATCCCCTCGCACCCCCAGTCTTATGAACTCATCTCTCTGCAGATCCACGTAACGGAGAGCATAGTCCTTACAGCGCCGTCTGAATTCCAGCACATCCGCCTTGCTGCGGTCAATGCCCAGCTCTTTGATGGCCTGCTGCTCAATCGGCAGACCGTGGGTATCCCAACCCGGAACATATGGTGCATCATAACCGGTCATGGATTTGTGCTTGATAATGATATCCTTCAATACCTTGTTTAGAGTATGACCGACATGAATATGACCGTTCGCATAGGGCGGCCCATCATGAAGTATGAAAAGTGGCTTACCCTGGTTTTTTTCCTGGACGGATTGATAAAGATCTATCTCCTCCCAGAATTTCAGCATCTCCGGTTCTTTAGTCGGTAACTTCGCCCGCATGGGAAATTTGGTGCGGGGCAGATTCAGTGTATCATCGTATTTCCCTTTGTTTTTACCTTTAGCCAACTCAAATCACCTCTACTATTATGATTGTTTCCAGCATTTATGAAAAAAACCCTTCATCCTCAAGGACGAAAGGTTAGCTTCCGCGGTACCACCCTGGTAGAGCCTGCTGGCAGCAGGTCACCACTCCTGCGTCTCTAACGGAACGCCCCCGTTCAAGCCTACTGGAGTGGAGCCGCCGAACAGGAATCCAGCCTGATATTGTCCGGTTCCGCCCTCCACCCGCGCTCATCCAGATGCCCCGATGGGCTATCTACGGTAATGAGGTTTCGGTTGAAGACTCCAGGGTGATTTTCGTCAAAGGCCCTGCCTATCCGGCTTGCACCCTCCCCGGACTCGCTATAGCCAGTTAGCCCTTACTACTCTCCCTTTCACTGTCTTTAGATATCAAAGTTTTTGTTCTAAAAAATTGTAGCAAAACCCAGAAGAAAAAACAACTTTCCCTGCCAGTTCCTTCATAACTTCCGGCTAATTCCTGCGGAACTATGAAAATTCAAACCATAGATAACGCAGAAAAATCTGCTTAAACTTTATACTACTCTCATAATATACGTTATATATGAGCTGTGGCCATTAATATCCATGCATTTATATTTAACCACGAGGTAAAATATTTAACAAATGACCAACTCGTCAACTTCTCGCCGAGGTGAATGGAAACTAGTGACTATCTGGGGGAAAGTATAGTAGGTTTTGATTAAGAATTACCGTTGAAATGTTCCGTATTTCTCTTTATTTTAATGTTTTATAAATCATAATAATCTGCGTCCTTCTGCGTCTAATTTTTCACTCAGCGTATTCATAAGTTTTCTGTGTACTCTGCGTCAAATTTTCGTAACAGTGAGGGAAAACTATCTATGCCGAAAAAAATATGGCTTCCATTGCTTATTACTTTAATGATATTGGTCACCGCCCCGGATGTCCAGGCTGAAAACTGCCGGTGCCCGAACGAAACCTTACCAAATTTACATTTAACCTCCCCTTACATCAAAGATGAATCGGTAGCTTATCTGCAGGCCCGGCTCCTGGAACATGATTTTGATCCGGGACCGATCGACGGTATATATGGCCCCCGCACCCACCAGGCCCTGCAGTCCTACGCCCAAAACCGTAATCTAGACCCGGAAGCTGTTCCAGTGCTCTGGCTCACTCTGACGAACAAGCCAACTGCCGCCCCGGCTTCACCCCTGGAACCCGGAAAGGTTCAGATCGCCATCGACCTGGCTGCCCATAAACTGGTGGTATACCATGATGGTGAATCTTACCGTGAATACCCGGTAGCGGTGGGCACTTCTAAAACCCCCAGTCCCGTGGGCGAATGGCAGGTAGTCCATAAAAGCTTGAACTGGGGCACCGGATTTGGCACCCGCTGGTTGGGGCTTAATGTTCCCTGGGGCATATACGGTATCCATGGAACCAACAAACCCTGGTCCATCGGTACCAACGCCTCCCACGGATGTATCCGCATGTTTAACCGTGACGTGGAGGAACTGTATACCCTGGTTCCCCGGGGCACCCCGGTTAGAATCCACGATTCGCGCATCGATGATATTTCTCAGAAAGTAGGCCGGCGCACCATCAAGATAGGAAGTTCGGGCCAGGATGTGGTCTATGTGCAGGAGCTCCTCAAACAGAAGGGTTACTACCTGGGATATGCCGATGGCCGCTATGGACGAATGACCGCCCTGGCCGTCAAGTACCTGCAGCTTTTACATGGCTATCCACCGACCGGGGTGGTCGACGAAGACACTTACAAACTCCTGGAGTCTACAGCTCCAACTGCAGCAAAAGATCGATAGCCGTCAGGGTACAGAAGCGCGCTTCGTCGATATCCTGCAGGTCTTTAACCGGTATGATGATATTGCTGTGAGAAGGATGAACATAGCGGTTGCGAAGAGTATGCAGGGCCAGCAGCAGACCTGATAATAAAGTCAGCCTGGCTGCGTCTTCGGACTCTTGCTGCACCTGAGTCATTAAATAAAGATAAAGCATCCATGCCGCCTGACCGCAATTGGACGGCTGGTAACTTATCCCAGGTGTGAGGCAAAAACTATAGAATCCATTGGGATAAACGTCTTCCAGGTAGGCTTTAACTCCGGGCCGGTGCTTCGTTATTTCCGCCAGCACCTGTTCAAACACATGATTGTAGGCTCCCTCCCGTACCTGATCTTTAACCTGACGCCGTTGGGCCAACAGGTCTGCGGGCAGAGCAACACTTGCCCGCACCATTTCTTCCACCGCCCTGACAAACTGAAGCACTACATAAGAACCTTCACCTGAAATCTCTATTAACAAACCCTCTTGATAGTAATCATACATAAGCTCAGCCGTAATGATCAATTCCAACCATGATGGATATTCTTCCGTCGTAATTAAACTACTTAACTCTTGCCGGAGTGAGGCCTGTACCTCGGCTAGTTTAGCCGCTTCTACATCTTGTAACAGTTCCTGCTCAACTTTTTCCAGCCGCAAAAGCATTTCTTCCCATCGTTTTTCGATCAGCACATCCTCCCAGGCCAGGGTAATGAGAGTATCATTCACCTGTTTTCGCAGGTCTTGCAGTATTACTCCTGCTGCTTCCAAACGTTCACGAGGACCTCGCGGCCGATTCCATAGTTTTTCAACATCACCGCTTATCTGACGCAGCCCGCTGACCTGGGATAAAGCCTCTTTCTGCATAGCACCTATGGCCCGGGCCGCCAGTTCATCTACCATGTCTGCCAGCACCTGTTCCAACTGCCGAACCCGATCATCGACCGAACTGGTAATCAATACGGTAAACTGTTCTGCCATCCGCTCCATTTGAGGAACCAGTTTCTCGTCGTTGTCCACCATCCTGGTCTCCATTTGCATGGCTAAAGTTCTCTCCAGGTACTGCTCAACAATTTTTCCTTCATGCTCCAGACTTTCCCGTACCTGCTTCAGCTGCCGTGAACTATAAAGTTCCAGCTCATCCAGACTTTTGAGCCGACCGGTCTCCAATCCATTCAAAAATTTCTGGGTCAGCTCCACTCTTTCTTCCATTTTCTTCTGTAATTGATACAGTTCATCTGATAAAGTTACCCCGGAGCTAAAAAACAGCTTTTCCTGTACCTCAGCCAGGCCGTTCAAAATTTGCCGGGCAAAACTGCGGCTGTTTTCTTCCAACCACTCCAGACTTTTTCCCAACTCAGTTTTAGCCGCATCAGCCACGGGAACCACTTTATCCTGCCAGACCTCTTCTATAATTTTGTCGGCCATCGGCTGGAAATCATTCGTGGCTGCTGTCAGCTCTTCCAGCACACTTTCAGAGGCAGTAAACGCCGGACGTTCCCTGGTTAAAAGCAGCACCATGATGGTACCGGCTATCGCCAACAAACCAAAAGTAAGCAAGGTGGCAGAAGAAAGACCAACCAACCACCATACTATGATCAGCAGGTTCAGCAAAATCAGTATCCAGATCAGGATGTAATTAAATTCTCGCTGGTTGAACCATTCTTTCACTCGTCAAACTCCTTAGCCCTATCAGTACCATATCCCATTTCCTCACCAGTCCGACAAAACTCGGCAATACCGCACCCGGTACAGTTGGGCCGACGGGCCCGACAAACGGCCCGACCATGAGAGATAAGCAGGTGGTGGGCCGATGACCACTGTGATGACGGCAGCAGGCTCTTGAGAATCTTCTCGGTAACATCAGGATTTTTCGACTCATGCCACCCCAGTCGACTGGTAACCCTTTGCACATGAGTATCCACCGCCAACCCGGGACGACCAAACCCCACACTTAAAACCACGTTGGCGGTTTTGCTGCCCACCCCGGGCAGTTGGGTCAATAAGTCCAGCTCACCTGGTACCTCTCCGCTGAAGTCTTTCACCAGCATACGCGACATATCGATAATATGGCGCGCCTTATTCCGATATAGACCACACCCGCGAATGAGAGGTTCCAGTTCACCGGGGGTAAGCTGCGCAAACTGTTCGGGACGATTGTACCGCTGGAACAATTCCGCGGTAACCTGGTTAACTTGATCATCGGTAGAACGAGCGGAAAGCATGACTGCTACCAGCAATTCAAACCGGTTAGAATATATCAACCTGGTCCCGGCATCAGGATATAGCTCGGTTAATTTACTTATAACTTCGTTTACTCGATGCTGTTTCGATTTCATCGCCCCTCCAACTTTAGACTTGAAACCGCAGATATACAAACTAAATCTTAATAGATCTGCGTCTAATTATTCACCTTGCTCATGAACTCGCTCTTGCTCATCCCGGTGATTTCCACCAACTTATTGCGAGCAGTATCGCCCTTGAGAATGGTTATCTGTCGGCGTGGCACCCCGGTCACATCCGCTAAAAATGAAATTAAGGCCTTATTGGCCTTACCTTCCACCGGAGGAGCTGTGAGCTTTACTTTTAATGCCCCCTGCATTTCCCCCACAATCTCATTCCTGGACGAACGCGGCAAAACCCTAACCTGAAACCTGATCCCCCTGCTCGTCTCCAGGACCTTCACTGATTTTAACCCCCTTTTTCTCCACCTCGGTAAGCTTCTCCAGGATTTCTTTCATATCCCGGCTGTAGAAAAACTCCACAATGTCCTCAATTCTACGCTCATTTTTGTCCATCATTTCAATCTGGGCCGATAAATAGTACTTCATCTCGGTCTTGAATACATTCAAACGTTTGATGATGTCCTCGTAGAGCACAAATATCTCGCCAATCCGCCCCCGGGCCTCCTGCAGCATAAGCTCCGCTTCCTGGCGGGCATTGGCTTTGACCTCTTCGCCGGTCTTCTGGGCTACTACCAGACTCTGATTCAAGGTTTCCTCCAGGTTCCTGTATTTGGCCAGCTGGAACTCGGATTTCTGCAGTCTTTCCTTCAACTCGGCGTTTTCCTGGTAAAGCTCTTCGTAATCCTCGACGATTCTGGCCAGGTAATTATTAACCTCCTGCTGGTGGTAGCCGTGAAAACTCCTTCTGAATTTCTGTTGACGAATCTCAATCGGTGTCAGTGCCATAATTTGCCTCCCTACTACCCATTATGCCGGCGGATTATATGATTTGAAACCGCAGATACACGCAGATGTCCGCTGATTAATAAAAATAGCCCATATACAGGGCTGGCTAATCCCTGAGACCGGCTTCTTCAAACCTCAAGGGGTTATCCGTAAGGCCGCCTGGAAACAGTTCTAGTAGTTGGGAAAAACTTTCCCCTGCATTCCACTGCCCCATCTCCTGTATGGCTGACCGGAATATCTCTATGAGCCTCATCAGCACTTCCTGGTCATAGTACTGTCCTTCGATACGTACGCTGTGTACCCCCAGATCGGCAAATAAGGGCAGATAGCCGAACAGGCAAAGGTCATGGGGATAGAAAATATGACTGCGGCACTGCTGGTCGGTCAGGATACGAAACTTCTGCCCATACTCGTCCAGCAGGTAAAATTCTCCCTCTCGACATCCCAAGCCATCAACCTGGCTCCGCTGGCAGCCCCGGGTGCTGCCAACAGCACAGTAATCACTGACCATACCGCACAACGGCCCATGTACCACTACCTCTACGTCCATGTTCGTCACCTGCAGCACAGCCTCAAGTTGAGCCAGCTTCAGCTCCCGCGAAAGAGTAACCAGCTTCGCCCCCATTTCAGCTGCTAACTGCAGAGCCCGGGCATTGGTTATATTTAACCCGTAACCAGCCCACACCGGCAGCCCCAGTTCCCGGACCATTCTCCAGGTTCCCAGATCATTGACCATCACCGCCGGTAAATCCTGTAATCCGGGCAGCGCCAAAAGCCTCTGTACCCGGGGGAGATCCCGCTGAGAGACGATCCTGGGCAGCTCCAATACCACGGAAGTATCGTTCTTTTTCCCCAATTCAACCGCCTGCTGTAGAGATTTGCTTGACCAACCTGCTTCTATCTGGTGAAAATTATCGCCCCCGATAACCAGGGTATCGACTCCCTGGTTCAGTGCCTTCTGAAAAGCCTGTATATCACCAGTCTTAACCGTCAGCCGCAGCCCATCAGTTCTGGTTGGCGGTTCCAGAACAGGACATTCTTCTACAGTCAACGGACGTAACTGAACCGGGTGAGTTGGAAAGTGAGGTTCTCTCTCCCCGGAATAGCCGATAGATTCAGCCCCCGGGGTTCCAAACAAACTGCCGGTACTGAAATCTCGCACCCGTCTTCGCTGCAGCTCTTCCTCCATGTGACGAGCAGTCTCCAGCCCGTCACCTCGCAGCCACGCGTCCAGGGCCTGACGATAACAGCGAACGAGAAAACCGACATACTCCGGTTCGCGCATCCGGCCCTCCACCTTGAAAGAGGTCACCCCGGCCTCGATTAAATCACCTAAATGGGTCACCAGACACAGGTCTTTGTGAGCTAAAAAATAGTGTTTACCCGGGTAATCATCAACCTCGGGATCCATGACATATGCCCAACGGCAGGGTTTACGACAGCGCCCCCGGTTCCCACTCTCACCAAAAAGGAAACTGCTCATATAGCACTGGCCGGCATGAGAAATACATAGATCCCCATGTACGAAGTATTCGAGCCCCAGCGATGTACCCCGGGAAATCTCCAGAATTTCTTGCTGTGACAAATCCTTGGACAGAATAACCCGGGTGAATCCCATGTTCTCGAGCAGTTGGGCTCCCTCCAGATTAGCCACGTTCATCTGCACACTGGCATGCAGGGGCACTCGCAGCCCCAGCTCGCCGGCCAGCTGAACCACTGCCAGATCCTGCACGATTAAGGCATCAACTCCGGCCTTCTCAAGGATACCGAGGTATTCCGCCAATTCATCCAGCTCAGACTGATAGTAAAGGTTATTTACAGTTATATAAAGCCTGACCCCGTGTTCATGACAATACGATACTGCATCCCTTATTTGCTCATCCGAGAAGTTAAAATCAGGCCGTAAAAGGCGCATATTAAACCTCTTACCGCCTAAATACACGGCATCAGCTCCATTTTGCACCGCAGACTCCATGGTTTCCCACTTGCCCGCCGGTGCCAGCAGTTCTGGTTGGTTATTTCCCATCGTGGCAACCCCTTGTCTTAAAATTAAAGATTTATAACAAACTGGCGATTATGTTAAGCACCAGACTCCGTACCAATTCAACCACCAAAATCGCCAGGATGGGGGAAAAATCGATGCCTCCAGCCGAAGGAAGTAAACGCCGGAAGGGAGCCATCACCGGCTCGGTGACCTCGTATACAAATCCCAGTACGGGATGATGAGGATCATGCCGGACGAAGGACAATATGCAGCGCGCGATGATCAACCAGACCAGAAGGCGCAGAGCAATGTCAACTGTACTGTATAAAAGCATACCCAACTTATGCACTCACTCCTAAAACCCCTCATCCCGGCCCTACACCGGTTCAGGAAGGTTCTACTTTTTTCCCAGTTCAATGGAACGTTCCCAGGCCTGGCGTACCGCCCGGAAAAAAGCCCGGCGCAGCCCATTGCCCTCCAACTCGCGCACTCCAGCGATAGTAGTCCCACCCGGAGAAGTAACCTGGTCTTTTAAAACCGCCGGATGCTGGCCGCTCTCTTCCAGCATAGCTACCGAACCCTTCATGGTCTGCAGCACTAAGGAACGGGCCAGAGCCCGGGGTAACCCGACGTCGACCCCAGCATCGATCATCGCTTCTGCCACCAGGTAGATATAGGCAGGCCCGCTGCCAGAAACTGCCGTAACGGCATCCAGATAAGTTTCCGGTACCAGTACAGCCGTACCCATAGTAGAGAACATTTTTACCACCAGTTCTCGATCATCAGCCGAGGCAAACTGACCACCAGCTACTGCCGTCGCACCTTCTCCGATCAGACAGGGGGTATTGGGCATTACCCTTACCACTCCCAATTCTTTGCCCACCGAGTTTTCCAGCATATCGGTGGTAATCCCGGCCGCTATCGATACCAGGAGCTCATCTCCCTGCAGACTATCATGGATCTCATTCAAGATAGTCCCCACCTGATCAGGCTTCACCGCCAGCACCATCAGATCTGCCTGTACCGCTACCTCCCGATTGGAAGCCATCCCTTCTAAAGCAAAATCACGGCCTAACAGCTCCAGCCGGGACCTATCAATATCAAAACCTATCACCCGCTCAAAAGCATGCCCGGCCTTGCTCAGACCAGCCACCAGAGCAGATGCCATCTGGCCGCATCCGATTATACCAAGAACTTTTCTGCCTTTCATCTTTCCTCTCCCCCGAATGGACCTGGTCGGGTAAATATGTACGAACTGCGCACCAGGGAGCGTGGATCTACGGATATCTCAACATTGCTGGGGGCAAATAAAACGATATTATCTCCCAACTTGTGATAATGACCATCCAGGGCATAGGTAGTACCGCTTACAAAATCGGTAATGCGCTGGCGCAATTCAGGAGGGGTATTCTCCATGTTGACCACCACCTGGCGCCGATTTTTCAAATTATCGGCTATGTTCTGAGCTTCATCAAAGGTAGTCGGTTCACACACCACTACCTTTATAGACTGGGCAGAATGGATACTAACCAGGTTGTTTCTACGATCTGACCTGGGTTCTTCTCGTTCCAACGGAAATTCAACAATCTCCTCTTCCACTTCGGTATCTACCCCAAAAAACTGCCAGAACTTGTCCACCAATCCCATTTCATAACCTCCTATCCTCTTGAACCGAATATAGCCCTTCCCACCCGGACGATGTTAGCCCCTTCCTCAATTGCCACTTCAAAGTCGCCTGTCATTCCCATTGATAAGTATCTCATTTCAATATTATTATAGTTTTTCCTGCTTATTGTATCGAAAATTTGACGAAGTTCCTTAAATATCGGCCTGATCTCTTCCGGATTGTCGGTCTCGGGGGCTATGGTCATCAAACCTTTTATCCGCAGATGGTCCAGGTCTTGAGCCGCTTCCATAAAGGGCATAACTTCTGCCGGTGCCAATCCGTGCTTGGAAGACTCACCCGCCACGTTTACCTGCACCAATACCGGAACTTCAATCCCCTTCCTGGCTGCTCTATCATCAATATACTCTGCCAGTCTCCATCTGTCCAGCGAATGAATGAGACAGGCCCGTCCAATGACATCCTTTACTTTATTGGTCTGGAGATGGCCGATAAAGTGCCAGTTAATCCCGGGGAACCGCTTTTGTTTGGGTAAAAACTCCTGTACCCGGTTTTCCCCACAATTCTTAATCCCATACTTCACCGCCTCAGCGATGGTCTCCTCCCCCACTGATTTGCTCACTGCCACCAGAATTATGTCGTTCTCATTCCTGCCGCTGCGAACTGCGGCCTCCTTAATTCGTGACTGTACCTGTAACAAAGACTGTCTGATATCTTCCCTGGCTTCTGTCACCTGTCCAGCACCATCCCTTCATGTACCAACTCCGGGGTTGTTACCACATACTCCCCCTTGTCGAGTCCTTTCACCACTGCCCATTCATCACGCGTAACTACCACCTCGGCAGGTTTAAAAAACACCTTTTCCTGGCGCAGACAGAAAACTCCGGTATGCCCGTCTTTCTCGATGATGGCCTGGCTGGGTACCAATCCACCGTAATAACGTTTTTTAATCAGATCAACCTCGAGCCTTCTCTGGTTAATCAGCTCTGCACAGAAACTATCCAATACCAGGCTGGCCACTACCTGTTCATCTTTGGATTGCAAGCCTGCCACCTTACCACGGCCCAGCCTACTCTTATCCCAAATCACTTCTTCAATAACCTGTCCCACCTGCAGCGGTTCCCCTAATACATGATGAGGAAACCGTACCACCAGAACAGTGGGAGTCAAATTATTAACCATCTTTAACAACGGCTGTCCGGACTGGTACGAAAGCTCCTGTTCTTCGCTGACCGCTGACTGATAGGAAAAAACCACCGACCTGGGATGCTCTATATCCAGCTGAGCCAGCATCTCCTCCAGGCCATCCGGACGATAGGAGACCACCCCGGAAATGGGAGCCGAAATTGTAGTGCTCTGGCCGTTTTGGAGATAGAAATTGCCTACCCGGGAACCCTTTCTGACTCTTTCACCTTCCAGCACCAGGTTTTCCAACCTACCTCTTCCGGGACTGGGTATCAGAGTCTCCTGGTGTATTACCACGGCCTCCGCCCGCACCCGATCCTCCAGGCAGCCTTCCTGCACATGTTCAACACCGATCATCATACCAGTAACTTTACCCGCAATCTGGCGGTAAACATTCCATCCCACAGCCACTACCAGAGCAGCGGCCAGCAATACGATCACCAATCGCACCAGAACCCGGTTCCTTTTCTCTTTTTGCAGCCGCTCGCGGCGTTGTGTCTTCATTACTCCACTCACCCAATACAAAAAACTGAAACCGCAGATAAAAATACATACTAATCCGGATACACTGCCCAGAGACTGAAACCGAAGGTAGAGCCCCGACCTACCTCACTATCAACAAAAACCTCGCCCCCGTGTGACTCCACGATATGCTTCACAATAGCCAGTCCCAGACCGGTACCCCCCAGCTCTCGCGAACGAGCCTTATCGACCCGATAAAACCTTTCAAAAAGCCGCATCCGGTCATCCTCGGATATGCCAGGACCGGTGTCAGTAATAGTTGTCACCACCCGGTCACCCTGTTTTTGTACCCTGATAACTATCTTACCTTCGCAAGTCGTGTACTTTATAGCATTGTCAATTAAATTAATCAAAACTTGACCTACCAGGTCTTCATCAGCATTGACCGGAGGAAGATCGGGCTCAGATATCAACTCCAGATGCAAACGCTTCTCACTGGCCTGTGGACCCAGAATATTAATTACCTGTCGGATAGACCTTACTATACAGATCGGCTTGAGAGTAAGAAGTCTTTCTTTGGATTCGATAGCCGATAGGCTGAGCAGATCATCGATAAGCCGTGCCAATCGGTTGGTCTCCTTGTCAATGATGGTTAGAAAACGCCGGCATAATAGTTTATCCTCCAGCGCCCCGTCCAGCAAAGTCTCTACAAACCCATTTATAGCCGTCAAAGGAGTTCTCAGCTCGTGTGAGACATTGGCCACGAATTCTGACCGCATCTGATCAAACCGACGGGCATCAGTTATATCATGTAAAACCGCTACCGCACCCTGTACTTCTTTTCCCGAGCCGAAAATGGGCACCATATGAAGTCGAAAAAGGGCATGAGCTGACAATTCAATTTCCGTATAGATCTCCCTCCCGATAGACAGCACCTCCTGCACCGTATGCAAGACCTCGCAAGATTTTACCAGATTGGCAAAGACTTTCCCCTCCAACCCTCCAGGGGGCACGTGAAAAATACTCTCCGCCGCCCGGTTGGCCAGGTTCACTTCTCCATTAGCATCCAGAGCCACAACCCCGTCCACCATATTGGCCAGGATAGCCCCCATCCGGTTCTTATCACCGCTTACTTCATTCCACACTTTTTAACCCCCGCCCGATAATTAACACTCCGTGTAGCCAGTATTAATGAACACTTTTGTCCCCCGGGATACGTTCGTGAAGATTCCCGCCCCACCTCACACATGACACTCGGTGAAACCGAATATGTGGAAGGAACAGTTGGAATAGCTTGGACTGCCCTTATCCCTAATGCGTGTAAAACCCCGAGTTCAGGATAGAAGTCAGGAATTATCCCCCGGTTTATCCCGGAACTTATATCCCACTCCTCTCACCGTCTCTACGTATCGAGGGCCGCCCTGCTTCTCGCCCAGTTTCTGCCGCAAATGCCGTATATGAACATCAACCGTCCGGGTATCGCCAGCGAACTCATAACCCCACACCTTTTCCAGCAGGGCCTCCCGGGTAAAAACCTTACCACGACTCCCCACCAGCAGCTTTAAAAGTTTAAATTCTTTGGGGGTCAGGTCTAATTTACGCTCACCCATAAAAACCTCGTATTTGTCCGGTATGATTATCAGTTCTTCGAAAACCAGGGTTTTCTGCCCCAGAGCTTTCTCGGCCTCCAGAACCCTTTTGGCCCGCAGCCTGGCCTTGACCCGGGCTACCATTTCCCGAGGACTGAAGGGCTTTTTAATGTAGTCATCCGCCCCCATCTCCAACCCCAATACGGTATCAATCTCTTCTCCTTTAGCCGTCAGCATGATTATTGGAGTATTACAGAACTCCCGCTGCTGGCGCAGGCGGCGGCAAACCTCGAGACCATCCAGGTGCGGCAGCATTATATCCAGAACAATCAGATCCGGGCGTACCTCTTCCGCCAGCCGCAGGGCCCGGAGCCCATCATAAGCTACCGAAACCTGAAATCCTTCTTTTTCCAAATTAAACTTTACCAGCTCCACGATAGAAAGTTCATCATCCACAACCAGTATATGGTACTTATTCAAGCCTTCACCCCTATTTCAACCCCAGCAGAACCCCTATGCGACCGGTCTCGCCTTCTGAACCACGATACGAATAAAAACATTCTTGATGACAACGGGTACAAATACTGCTGATCAAAATATTCTCTGACAGCAGGCCTGCCCGCTCCAAAATTATCTGATTGGTCCGGGGAAGATCCCAGAAAAACTTGCCTTCTACCGTGGTACGAAGCTCAACGTTCAGGCCCAAAACACGCCGGGCCCGGGCCGCCAGATCCTGCCCCACCTCATAGCAGCATCCTCCAATGCTGGGACCAACAAAAGCCATGACATCGGACACCCGACAGCCAAACTCTTTCTGCATGCATACTAAAGTACGGGCCGCTATCCGAGCTATGGTACCCTTCCAACCACTATGCACCAGGCCCACAACCCCTGCGACCCGATCAAACAGCAGTATAGGAACACAATCGGCATAGAAAGCCATCAAGTATACTTCCGGACGGTCGGTGACCAGAGCATCGGTATCGGGCAGTCCGGTTGTGTAATCAAACACTCCCCGGCCTCGATATCCCTCATCTACTACTGCTATATGATCACTGTGGGTCTGGCAGGCACAAACCATGTCACCCGGTTCTACTCCCACCGTTTCAGCCCATAATTCGCGGTTCTTTAGAACCGTAGAGGGATTGTCGCCTACATGTAAGGCCAGATTCAAAGAAGCAAACTCACCGGTGCTGTAACCACCCTGCCGTCCTGATACAGCCACCTTGACTCCTTGTTGTTCCCATTCAGGTAGAGTAAGATAGGCTATATCTCCTTTTTGCTGCCATTTCCACACTCACGTTTGCACTCCCTGTATTTTTATTTTAAACTTTAACTGAGGAAGGCGATAAATATGCACTGCCCGCTATGTAAACACCCGTTAGAAAAAGATAACCCCTGCTGCCCCAATTGCGGCCATAATCCCCGGGCTGGATTCACGGATTGGTCACTCTTAAAGATCGTTTACCCTCCGGAAGATATGCTTCTCAAGGGGCTCCTGGCATCTTGCGGTATACCAGTCAGACTGGTCAGAGAGGCCATTGGGCCAGTACAGGGTCTAACCCTGGGCCCACTGGCCGAAGTCAAGATTCTGGTTCCACCCGATCGATTGGAAGAAGCCAGGTACCTTCTGAACTCTCCCCCGGCCGAACCCTGATTTCTATTGAAGCCGCACCACCTGTCCCTCCTGCAGTGATCGAGGTACATCGATGATGCGCTGGTTATCCGAACCACGGAAAGGAAGAGCCAGATCCAGGCGTTCCAGTACAAAAGGACCGTCCACCAGTACATCGATCAATTCCATCACCGGCAGCTCCCGTACCTGCTCAAACGTATAGCCGCTGTAGACCCATATGTCCAGATGCGGCTTTTTTTCTTTAATAATACTTATAACCTTATGCAGTGTCTCCGCCTGTATCAAAGGCTCACCACCACTGAAGGTAATGCCTTTATGCAAAGGAGTCACTTTACTCAGTAGTATTTGCGCCAACTCGGTCTCGGTAAAATCTCGGCCGCCCTCCAGCGGCTGTAAATCCACGTTGTGACATCCCTCACAACGATGGGGACATCCCTGTAAAAACGCCACTACTCTAAGGCCGTTCCCATCCACTACCGAATCACTGGTAATACCTGCACACCTGATCATTTGACCACACTCTCCCGTTCTGTTCAGGACTAACGGGGTAAAAGTCCATTACCCCAATTATAGCAAAAACCCGCCCCGGTTGGGGCGGGCGATACCTGCTTAAAACAACGGCTTTCAAAATCGATGGCTCATACGGTCCTTTAACTCCGCCACTTTGGCATCATTAAAACGATCCACAGTGGAAAGATAGCCGGTGATACGGCGTACCCGCTTGATGTCGTCACCACCGCAATTGGGACAGGTATTAGCCTCAATGACTCCCCGATAATAACAGCTCTCACAAAAATCAATAGGGAAATTAATACCTGTGTAACCCATATCACATTCCCGCATGTGTTTGATAACCGCCTCCAATGCCTCGATATTTTGCGTCGGCGGAGAAGGAAACTCTACATAGCTTATATGACCGGCATCGGTGTATTTATGGTACGGGCCCTCCCGAGAGATCTTATCGAATATACTGATGTCATAATCCACCGGAATGTGGAACGAATTGGTGTAATAATCTTTATCCGTAACCCCGGCCAGATGACCAAACCTCTCCCGATCCATACCTACAAACCGTCCGGAAAGCCCTTCGGCCGGTGTGGCCAGCAGGGTATAATTCATATCATACTGGTCACAGGCCCGGTCAATCATACGCCGCAAATACTGAATAATCGAAATACCCATAGCCTGAGCATCAGGTGATTGACCATGGTGCTTACCGGTTAGGACCACCAGAGCCTCGGCCAGTCCTATGAAACCGACTGACAGCGTACCGTGTTTCATGGCCGGTTCGATGCTGTCACAAGGTCCCAGATCTTCTGAGTCCAGGTAAAGATGCTGGCCCATTATAAACGGAAGGTCTTTCACCTGCAAATCCTTTAAAACCCGATAGCGATGATAGAGCTGCCCACACGCCAGTTCCACCATATCTTCCAGACGGCGGTAAAATTCTCCGATCTGCCCCTGGGACTTGATGGCCAACCGGGGCAGATTAAGAGTGGTAAATCCTATATTACCCCGACGCTCGGTAACAGCAGGGCCATGGCGGTTCGCAATAACCCGAGTACGGCAGCCCATATAGGCTACCTCGTTGCCATACTCATCATTGAAAGATGAATCCATAAAGCTGAACGTGGGATTCATCCGAGTTCCGGCTACCCTCAACGCCAGCTGAAACAGGTCATAGTTTGGATCCTCTGAATTTAGATTGATCCCTTCCCGCACGCGGAAGATAACATTGGGGAAAATAGGGTTTTCGCCCCGTCCCAGCCCGGCTTCATAGGCCAGCAAGAGATTACGGGTAACCTTTCTACCAGCTTCAGTGGTATCACAGCCCAGGTTGATGGAACTAAAAGGCACCTGGGAACCCGCCCGTGAATGCATGCTGTTAAGATTGTATACCAGTGCTTCCATAGCCTGAAAGGTCTCATCCTCATCGGCATTCTCCACAAAGGGAGCCAGGTCGCGGTCAAAGAAAGGAAACGATTGCCCTCCATACATATCATTCTGGGAAGACTGCAGGATGATCGCGGCCAGGGCGGTAGCCGATGCCGGACGCTTGGGCGGCCTGATATAACCGTGACCATTATTAAACCCATTGGATAATATATCTCCCAGCGGCAGCTGCAGACAGTTCAGGGTTTTCTTATAAAAATCCAGGTCGTGGATGTGTATGTCCCCCCTACTATGAGCCTGAGCAAACTCGGGAGGAATAACCCGGTTCAGGTAATACTGTTTGCTGGCGGCACTGGCAATCTGCAGCATCTTGGCCGAAGGACTGTTACCTACATTGGCATTTTCCCGGCTGGTTTCTTTCAGTATCTCCTCTACTACGTCCATCAGATCGGACTTACCTTCCCGATAACGGGTGCGCTCGGCGCGATAGAGTATATACGCTTTAGCGGTTCGGGCATGACCGTGTTCGATCAGCACTTTTTCCACCACATCCTGAACCGTCTCTACATCAAATACCTCGCCCTGGTACTCCTCACCCAGAACCCGCATTACCTCCAGGGTTAATTCCAATGACTTCTGCCGATCCTCACCCCCGACCGCTTGCGCCGCCTTGAAAATGGCCTCGGTTATTTTGGATGGATCGAAGGGTACCTCCCGGCCATCTCTTTTTTTAATCTGCGAAAACATTTACTTGTCCTCCCCTGCTGGTGTTTCTTTTTTTAGCTGATCAATAGTCCTTATAAAGCCATTCAGATCCCTGAACTGACGGTAAACTGAGGCAAAACGAACATAGGCCACCTGATCCAAGGAACGCAGATGGTCCATAACCTTTTCCCCGATGACCCTACTGCTTACTTCCCGATCAAATTCGTCCCTCAACTCGGTCTCAATCTGATCCACCACCGTTTCCATCTGTTTTATGGTTACCGGCCTTTTTTCACAAGCTTTCATAATGCCGTCCATAAGCTTGTCCCGACGAAATTGTTCCCGATTTCCCCCTTTTTTAATTATCAAAAGCGGGTTAATCTCTATGCGCTCGTAAGTCGTAAATCGCCGTCGACAGTTAGTGCATTCCCTTCTCCTTCTGATGACTTCACCGTCATCGCCGGAACGGGACTCAATAACCCGGCTTTCTACCTCCCGACAGTAGGGACATTTCATTATCGCTCCCCCTATATATTGTGTACAGGAAGTTACTTGACCCTATATATATGTTTGTATGCTCTATTATTAAATTTTTTAGCCTCAATTTCAAATAGATTACCCGGCCTTGTCCCTCTACAGTGGTTAAATATTCGATGCGATCTACTTCTTATAAGCCCCCGGTCACGAATAGACCGGTCAGCTATTTTAGTGGGTCCCACGGCCTCCGGGTCTTTGGTCCCAAATAACAACTGATTGGTCTCTACGCGGACACTAAAATTAGCCTTCCAGCACGCAGCCCGATCGACCCTTAACGTACTATTTCATCAATAGCTTCAAACCCGGACAATTCCACCAGAATAACGTCCCGGCCGATTTTGTTTATTTTATGCCAGGGCACCACCACATCTTCTTTACGGGAGAACAAACTGAACCACCGATTGGGGCCGGGTAAAACAATAGCGGTTATCCGGCCGCGCTCAATGTCCAGATCGATATCGATAATATTTCCCAGCTTTTTACCATCCAGAATGTTTATAACCTCTCTGGTCCTCAATTCGGATATTTTGACCATAATCCCTCACCCCTTTACTCTGAGCAGTTATAACCTGCTAACCCGACCAGGCGACCTACGAAGTCGACGATTATTTCAGAAGTGTCGGCCGAATCGAAGGCCTGGCCTTATTAACAATTTAATGGCAATCAGACCAGTTTATGATATTTTATTTGTAGCTACTTTTAATATATGAAAAACTATTAGTATATGTGTTAATAGACCAGAAAATCGGCATAAAAAAATGCCCGCAGTCAATGCAGGCACTTATAAAAATCAATCACCCTTTATTTACGGCTTTCACTGTTGTTCCACCAGGCACTGCGGTTATAGGTAAACAGCTTTTCCTTCAAGAAAAATGCTGGTTTTTCTCCTTGATAAATCAGAGTGTTATCCTGCCCTTCCTGGAAGCACAATGGTGGAAACAACACGCACCACCAGTTTTTCCCTTCTCCCTGGCCCAATACCACCTTGAGGGCCAGGTATTCTCCTTGCGGCAGTACCAGCTCTCCATAGGAACGGGTAGGAAATTCAAACTCATCCAGGGCTACCTGTGCCCCATAACCAAATCCTCGTTCTTCCAGCTCCTGGCGGGCAGCGGCCTGAATCTTATCCAGATTGGCAGCTATGAGACCCCGGCTTTCCTGAACATTTTTGGCCCCGGCCAGTTGAGGTGAAAGCATGTCTACCATGCGATCCTTGATCTGCATTTTTACCTGCTGATCCGCAGGATCATCGCTATGGGCTACTATATGAATCCTAATCAAGTTATAAGGTGAAAAGGCCTCTTCACTCTGACAAGCGTACATAACCAGAGGATACACTGCTGCCAGTATGAGCCCTAACAGTACCAGTACTATAGCCGTTTTGCGCATTGTTAAACACCTCCTTTGCTGGCTTATCAAATATGTTTTCGCATTTGCTTTAAGGCTGCTTTCTCCAGCCGTGAAACCTGAGCCTGAGATATGCCGATCTCATCGGCTACTTCCATCTGGGTTCTGCCTTCGAAAAATCTCAGGGTCAGTATTAGTTTTTCCCGATCAGAAAGCTTCTTAAGCGCTGTTTTGATGGAGATACCCTCTAACCACTGCTCATCACTGGTCTTATCGTCACTTATTTGATCCATAACCAAAATCGGGTCACCGCCATCGTTGTATATGGGTTCAAACAGGGAGATCGGGTCCTGAATGGCATCCAGAGCAAAAACTACATCCTCCTGCTTTAAATTGAGCCGCTCGGAAATTTCCTTCAGGGTCGGTTCCTGCGATTTCTCACCTAATAATTTTTCTCTGACCTGCAGGGCCTTGTAAGCAATGTCCCGCAGAGACCTGGATACCCGGACCGGGTTGTTATCCCGAAGGTAACGTCTGATCTCTCCTATAATCATAGGGACCGCATAAGTCGAAAATCGAACGTTCTGCCCCAGATCAAAGTTGTCGATGGCCTTTATAAGCCCGATACACCCAACTTGAAACAGGTCGTCAACATGTTCCCCCCGGTTGCTGAACCTCTGAATAACGCTCAACACCAGGCGGAGATTACCCTGAATTAGCTCTTCCCTGGCCTGCCGGTCGTTTTGCTGCAGGCGCACAAACAGCTTTTTCATCTCTTCATTCTTGAGTACGGGGAGGTTAGAAGTATTGACTCCGCAAATTTCGACCTTATTCATCATTAAGACGCCCCTTCCCCTGACTTTATTTTTCTTAACATTAGAATTATTTACTTTTCGCTGTGTAAATATTCTGGCTCCATTAAAAGTAAAAAAGACGGGCAAATTTTTTGCCCGTCTTTTTTTTATTATCTTTATTCAATTTCATTACGATCGTACCGAGATCACCGAAGAATGAGAACAGATATTAATTCGGAGAGTATTTAACCCGCTCGCTCCCCCTTCAGAATTATTTTATGTTTTTATTATCTGGGTCCTTCTGCGTTCTCTGCGTCTAATTCTTCAACTAAGCGTATTCATAAGTTTTCTGTGTATTCTGCGTCCATCCGCGTATATCTGCGGTTTCAATTTACCCGCCTTACTCGATTTTGCGTATTTCGCGCCGCAGGCGGCGAAGAATGCGTTTTTCCAGGCGGGAAATGTAAGACTGTGAAATACCCAGAATATCTGCTACCTCCTTCTGGGTTTTTTCGCATCCGTCTTCCAGCCCAAAACGAAGTTGAATAATCCGCTTTTCCCGGGGGGTTAACCGCAGCATCGCCTGGCCCAACAGCGTCTTTTCCACTTCCTTTTCGATATTTTTATAAATCATGTCACTCTCGGTGCCCAGTATGTCCGACAACAGAAGTTCGTTTCCGTCCCAGTCTACATTTAAAGGTTCATCCAGAGATACCTCGGCCCGGGTTTTAAGATTGCGGCGCAGATACATCAAAATTTCGTTTTCAATGCAGCGCGAGGCATAAGTGGCCAGCTTGATATTCTTACGCGGCTGGAAAGTGTTCACCGCCTTGATAAGCCCGATGGTACCGATTGACACCAGATCTTCGATGTTGATACCGGTGTTCTCGAATTTCTTGGCAATATAAACCACCAGGCGTAGATTATGTTCAATGAGAGTGCCCTTCACCCCCATATCCCCACTTTCCAGCCTGATGATGAGCTGGCTCTCCTCCTCGGCCGCAAGCGGGGGCGGCAGCACCTCGGTACTTCCTACGTAGAACACGCGGTTTAGAATTTTCTTCCCCCGCAAAAATTTAGCCAACCATAGCTTGAGCCCACTTCTTACTTTTCTAAACCATTGTATCAAGCCGGTAACCCCCTTACTCGTTCTCCAAAATGTCGTACGGAAGCAGCATCTGGAATTTACCCTCCGGACTCAGTCGCTCCTGGTAAACACCCACCACGACATTTTTATGGCATACTGACTCGTACCCGGTATCGACCACTACTTCATCACACCTTATACCCAGCAAAAGGCCATGCCGCCTGCCGATAGATGTAAAGGGTATAATTCGTAGACGATGCGACCAACTGGTGGTAGTCATAGCCTCCAAACCATCATCTACACTTTCTGCCGCATCCAGAACCTCCTGCACATCTTTCGGCATATGCTCCCGAAGCAAGGTGTATTCGGCCACCACCACCGGCCGTTGGGTAAGAGGATCCTGCAGCTGATTTCCGGTGTCCAGAAAACCCCGTCCCTGGCAGCAAACTCCATCAAAAGTCAGGCAAACTGGGAAGCTCATTATCCCCGGAGCCACTTTTTCCCCCAGCACCTTTTGTCCCCACTGGCCCAGACCCCAGGCAAAAACCAGTCCTCCCAGGAGCCAGGCATAGGAAAACTTGAACAGGTCAAAAGTGTTCTTAAATATATACGAAGAGGCCATTACTGCACCCGCTACCACAAAACTGACTCCATAGAAGTAAAGAAACCCCTTTTTGAATTCATTCCAGCCTGAGGGCCAGAAGGCCAGGATAACCAGCAGGCAAGAAAAGAGTATTTTGACCGGCAGTTCATACCACGCCGCCAGATGGGGAAAAAGGTAACCCACGGCATATATGGCACCCAGCAGCGAAGCGGCCAGAATCCGACTGAATACAATCCTTAAACCTGCTAATTTACCGGCCGCCCAAAGCACCATAAAATCCATAACCAGGTTAATAAGAAAGGTGATATCCGCATATACATAACTACTACTAACCATCCGGAACCACTCCCGGTTCTGGGCTAAATGCCCATCCGTAAATGTCGCACCATTAAATAGTTATGAAATCACTGCCCAATAAAGACCGGGTACAGTTTCAGGGAAATTATACCATATGCGTCTCTATTAACTTGTCACTATATGACGTCAATGGCGGGAATAATAACCACAAAAAAACTGTTATTATCCGCTTGATAACAACAGTTTTATGTTAACCGGTTATTAAATTGTGATTGCTGGTTAATCTGAGCTACTGCTGGCCCTTCCAGCGCAGAAAAGTAGGTATATCCAGATCGTGGTTGCCCAAAGAAGACTTGGGCTCATCTACCCCCGCCGCACTGAGCCGGGAGGAAAACTTGTCATCCTCAAAGCCAGTGGCAATAACTGTCACTCTTACCTCATCCTCCAGGGTGTCGTCCACCACCGCCCCGAAGATTATGTTGGCTTCTGGGTCTGCCGCCTGAGCAATGATCTCCGCGGCTTCATTGACCTCAAACAGAGTAAGGTTAGCATCCCCCGTAATATTGAACAGAACCCCTCTGGCTCCCTCGATGGAGGCCTCTAACAACGGACTGGATATGGCCGAACGAGCGGCTTCTGCCGAACGATTCTCACCCGAGGATACACCGATACCCATCAAGGCTGACCCCGTTTCCATCATTATGGTCTTTACATCGGCAAAATCACAGTTGATCAGGCCGGGAACTGCGATCAGATCTGAGATGCCCTGTACACCCTGGCGCAGGATATCATCAGCGATGCGAAAGGCTTCATTGATAGAGGTATGCTTGTCGATAACCTGCAGCAATCGATCATTGGGTATGGTTATAAGGCTATCCACCTTGTTTTTCAGTTCCATAATCCCTTTTTCTGCCTGGCCGCCACGCCTGCGTCCCTCGAACTGAAACGGCTTGGTAACCACTCCCACCGTCAGGGCACCCGACTCTTTGGCAATCTGGGCAATAATAGGAGCCCCTCCGGTCCCGGTACCCCCTCCCATACCGGCAGTAACAAAAACCATATCCGCCCCCTGCAGACACTTCTTGATCTCGTCAACACTTTCCTCCGCCGCTTTTTTACCTATGTCAGGATTGGCTCCTGCCCCCAGACCTTTGGTAAGTTTCTCTCCAATTTGGATTTTTTTCTCAGCTCGAGATAGGTACAAGGCCTGGGCATCAGTATTAACTGCAATGAATTCTACTCCTTTTAGCCCAGCTTCGATCATCCGATTAATAGCGTTATTGCCTCCCCCGCCTACCCCAATAACCTTAATATCGGCAAATTGTTGCATTTCCATGTCAAATTCTAATACCACGAATGAAACCTCCTATCTAAATAGATCTTTGAACCAGAGGATTATCCTGCCCAGCCAACTGTCCATCAGCTCCTGTTCCAGTGATACATCAGAGGTCGCTGTCTTCGAATCATATAACAAGGCCCCTATCACCGCAGCATACTGGGCCTTCTTAAAGTCATCGGTAACCACTGAAACATTTTCCGGCACACCGCTTCTAGCTGGAATATGTAAATATTCTTCAACCAATCGGGTAATTCCTCCCAGATTAGATGTTCCGCCTGTTAAAACCATGCCCCCGGGGGGAATACCGATCATCCCGGCTCTAAACAATTCACTCTGTACCAACTCCAATATTTCTTGCACTCGAGGCTGAATTATAGAAGCAATAACATGCAGCGATACCGACCGAACTTCCTGGCCATGCATGCTGGTAACCTCAATCTCCTTACTTTCTTCCGATTCTATATTAACACATCCATGCTGTTCTTTGATCCGATTGGCTCCCTCCACTGTGGTTCGTAATCCTACCGCCAGATCACGGGTGATATGCTCCCCCCCTACGGGCAGGGTCGAGTTGAAGGCCAGTGTACCACGTTCATAGATGGATATATCAGTGGTACCCCCGCCAATATCAACCAGAACCACTCCCATCTCCTTCTCCGCTGGCGTTAAGACTGATTCACCAGTCAGCAGGGCATTGGGGTTTAAATCCTTTATCTGTAAACCCGTACGCACTACGCTTTTTATAAGGTTTTGCACCGCCGTATGGGAAGCGGTGATGAGAGTCGTTTCTACTTCCAGCCGACTGCCGGCCATGCCCACCGCATCTGCCACCCCATCATACCCATCCACGATGAACTGGCGCGGCAGCATTTGAATAATAGAACGGTCAGCAGGTATGGGAACCATTTTGGCCGCATGCATTACCCGCTCTACATCTTCAGACCGGATCTCCTCACCCGGATTCCCCACGGCTACTACCGCCCGGTTGGACAAAGAGCTTATCCCAGCACCAGAAAACCCGATACGGGCGCTGGCAATATTTATACCGCACAGTCTCTCCAGTTCGTTCAAGCAGTCATCGATAGCATGAGCCGTATCTTCCAGATCAATAACATTTCCCCGGCGCAGCCCGGTGGAAGGCACATTACATATCCCCAGCACGTTGACTGCTCCATCGAAGGTGATTTCACCGGCAGCAGATGCTACTTTATTGGATCCTATATCCAGACCCACAACAACATTACGGTAAGTTTTTCTAGCCATGAAATCCTCCAAATAATTCTGACTAAGTCCTTACTACCACAAAAGAATTATATTCCCTTTTTTTTGGAGAATTTATTATCACCATTTTTTCAAAAGATATCGACGTATTATTGCCAGGTTCTGGAAAATCCTCACACCAAAAGCCACCACGGCTGCCAGATAAAGTTCCACCCCCAACCGGTCACCGAGATAAGCCAATCCAGCCGCCAGAAGAATGTTAACAAAAAATCCACTAACGAAAACAACGTTGTCGAAAACGTCTTCCATATAGGCTCTAATGCCACCAAAAACTGAGTCCAGTGCCGCCAAAATGGCAATAGACATATATTTAGAATATACCACCGGTAAAAAGACCGGGATTTGAAAGCCTATAAACAGGCCCAATAACAAGCAGAAAATAACCAGCAGCCACATCTTTTATTCCGCCTTTTCGTTAGAATTTACCGGTTCAGCAAACTGAAATTTGAGCGCCCCTTTGTAGGCTGGAAGCTCCATCATCTCTACCTTTTTGAGCTGGCTTTTTACTCCCCAATAATCCAAAATCTCGAGATGACCCCCTCTCATCCGTAGCGAAGCTTCCAGGGTTTCAGGATTGCCTATGGCCTTGATCACAAACGGAGGAGCTATACGATTGGTATTTACAAGTACAGTGGGGCCAGCACAGCGGATCTCGGAAGTAGCGATAAGACGCTGTTCATTTACCGCAATGGCCTCGGCTCCACCAGCGCGAAGTTCATTAACCACTTTCAAAATATCTTCATCATGTACTGTATATAAGTTCGGGTTTTCGCCGGGCTGCAAAGGCTGGGTACTGTCGGTTAGAGTTACGATTAAACCCGGCCCCTTGACCGGTTCCAGTCCTGATAACATATTGACCCTTTTGAGCTCCTGCCCCAGAGCCTCCATCGCCTGGCTGTAATCTCCAGCTTGCGCCAACTTCTGCCGTAACGATACCACCTCATCTGCCAGCTCTTCATTCTTCTGAGTAACCGTATCCAGCTGTTCTACCATATCCTGAACCCTTTCCATGGAAAGGGTCTTGGGATTGGCAGCGGTGGTCTTAAACTGCACTGCCAGCATAAACCCTAATACTACGCAAATAAGCGCAATCGACATAATAGACTCTTTCTTCAAGACACCATCACCTCGCGACCCTGTACTTTACCACCGGCTGTCCTTTGAACCTCAAGTCAACATACTCCAATGCCCGTCCCACCTCCAGATGTTCTTCCATATGCATAACCTCATTTACCCAGCGTATCTTATCCTGCAGCATGTCCTGGTTACCAAAACGAATTTCGGTCCCTTTAAGAGTATAGATATAAACCTGTCCATTACTTGCACAATGAAACGCGGAAATGTGATTAATAGTATCTGGAGACAGCTGGGCCAGTATATTCTTAACGGCTGCAGCCGCCTGGGGAGCTACTTTGGTCCCGGGAGCAGTCGAAGCAGGTACATTCTCCAAGGTTATTACCGGTCCCGACCAGTTCTCTATGGATGAAGCCCGGTCCAGACAGACCCCACAATCATCTATTACCAGGAAATCGGAATCAACAGGGACTATACCCCAGGGTTCACGTTCCACCACTTTGATGGTCACCCTGCCCGGTAACTGCCGGCTGATGCTGGCCCGCTTAATCAGAGGATGAACCTCTACTGCCCTGGCAGCCTGCTTGCAGTCTACTTCAAACATATTTGCGCCGGTTACTATTCCTGACAACGCTTTGATCTCTCCGGCCATGACCACCTGGTTACCGGTGATACTAACTGCTTGTATATCAAAAAATGGACTATGTATTAAAAAGTATAATACTAACAGTACTACCAATAAAAATACAGATATCCGCATCATACTGCGTAGAGATGATTTCCTCCCCAAACTTCACACCTCATAAAAATTATAACAAAAATTGAGACAAGGGTGGACTTGTTTGTCAGTCCACCCTAAATATCTCGGCCCCCAGCTGTTTCAGTTTGTTTTCAATGTCTTCGTAACCACGATAGATATGATGAGCATTGCCGATAAAGGTCTCCCCCTCGGCCCTCAGTGCGGCTAAAACCAGAGCGGCCCCGGCTCGCAGATCAGTGGCTTCTACTACAGCTCCCGTTAAGTGAGGTTTTCCTTTGATGATGGCCGCCCGCCCCTCTATAGCTATATCCGCTCCCATCCTTCTTAACTCATCAACATGCATGAAACGATTTTCGAACACGGTCTCCACTATCATGCTGGTACCTTGTGCCAGCGATAACAAAGCCATCATCTGGGGCTGCATATCGGTGGGGAACCCTGGAAAAGGCAGTGTCTTCAAATCAACCGGGCGTAACGGCCTTTTTCCCAGAACTCGCAACCCACCATTGCATTTCATTATTTCCACCCCGGTTTCCTTTAGTTTAGCAATGATAGGCTCCAGGTGCTCGCTGACCACGTTTTCCAGGACTATGTCACCCCTGGTAATACCAGCCGCTACCATGAAAGTACCTGCCTCGATGCGGTCTGGTATAACATCGTAAGTCACACCACCCAGTTCACCTACTCCCTCGATTCTGATAGTCCCCAACCCGGTCCCCCGGATACGAGCCCCCATGCGGTTAAGAAAGTTCTGTAAATCCACAATTTCCGGTTCCCGGGCTGCGTTGCGTATCACGGTAACTCCTTTAGCCCGAGCTGCAGCCATCATGATGTTCTCGGTAGCCCCTACACTGGGAAAATCGAGTAATATTTCGCACCCGTTGAGACCCTGGCTTTTAGCTTCCATGTACCCATGAGCCTCATATACTTCACATCCGAGCTTATGAAATCCTTTAATATGCAGATCCATAGGACGGCTTCCTATAGCACAACCTCCGGGATAAGCCACCCGGGCACAGCCAAACCTGCCAATGAGAGCCCCCATTACCAGATTGGATGCCCTCATTTTACGAGTTAGATCATCAGATAATTCCCATGAATCTACTGAACTCCCATCTATGACCAGGGTATCACCATATCGTTCCACCCCGGCCCCCAGTTCCCTCAAGACCCCTTCCATTACCCGGATATCCTCAATATCAGGTACCCGGTTCAAAACGCATGGTTTAGAACTTAACAGGCAGGCTGCCATTATCGGCAGGGTAGAATTCTTGGAACCGCTTACCTCTACGGTACCTTCCAGCCGGTTCCCTCCCCTTACCATAATCCTGGACAAATATCTCCACCTCCGCAAAGCTTATGCCTGCGGGAACTTTTGGAACAATTCTTCAACTATTCTAGTGCCAGTCTGCCATATATCTCCCGCTCCCATAGTAATTATCAAGTCATTTGATTGTACCACTCGCATCAAATAGTCCACCACATCATCCTTGTTGGGAATGTAGATGGCATTACAACCACCCAATTGAACCGAATTATAGATTAGCTCCCCGCTGACTCCAGGAATAGGTTTCTCCCCGGCGGCATAAATATCAGTAATGATAACCACGTCCGAGTCTTGAAACACCTCTTGGAACTGAGAACCCAGCAGCTGGGTACGTGAATAGCGGTGGGGCTGAAAAATGACAATCAACCGATTGTTGTGAAACTGGCGAGCAGCATCAATGGTGGCCTCAATCTCCACCGGATGATGGGCGTAGTCATCAATAACCGTTATGCCATTCATTTTCCCCACCACTTCAAACCGTCTTCTGGCCCCGGAAAAGTTCCGCAGAGCCTGGCGTATAGAGTCGAATTCAACCCCCAATTCATAACCTACCGCTACCGCTGCCAGAGCATTGAGTACATTATGAACCCCGGGGAGCCTTAGCTGAATTTCACCCAGGAAAATGCCCCTTCGATAGACCTGGAAAACAGAGCCGATACCATTCGATCTAATATCCTTGTAATAATAATCATCCTGTTCATCGGCTCCATAGTAAAGTATTCTACTGTCGGTATTCCTGAGCTGAGCCAGGCATTTATCACCTGAATACAGCAGAGAGAACCCATCCGGTCTGACCTGTGAAACAAACTGATGGAAAGCAGCCCGAATTTTTTCCACTGAACCATAATGATCCAGATGGTCATCCGAGACATTGGTAACTACCGCAACATATGGATACAACCCCAGGAAAGAAGCATCACTTTCATCAGCTTCTGCGATGAGATACCTTCCCTGCCCCAGTTTAGCGTTAAGACGGCTCTCCTGTAATTCACCTCCGATAATGAAAGTGGGATCCAAATCCCCATGTTCCAGTATCGAAGAAATCATGGATGTAGTAGTGGTCTTGCCGTGAGCCCCGGCGATAGCAATGCCGTGACACTTATTCAACAGCCGGGCCAACATTTCCCCGCGCTTGATAATCGGGATACTCATCTGCCCGGCTGCCTGTACCTCTGGATTATCGGGAGGAATAGCTGAAGAAACTACCATCAGTTCTACGTCCGGGTGCAGGTTAGCGGCATTATGACCCTGGTACACGATAACTCCTTCATTTTGCAGGCGCCGAGTAATCTCGGTCACTGATAGATCCGAACCAGAGACTCTAATCCCCATTCGATTCAGAACTACAGCAATCCCACTCATGCCTATTCCGCCTATTCCCACCATGTGAATCCATTTCTCCGATACCACCACTACAGGCTCAACTCCTTCAGTCCGTGGTTTTAGCCACTATCACTGCGATATTTCAATTTATACTATGCAAAATTAATAGAAATGGTTACAGTAAGCTCGTCCCCCTGTCAGGCAGATGTTGAATACCTTCCTTATCCAAGGTAACTCATTATGATATCCACGATCTCCTGCAGGGCTTCCGGTTTACCTTCTTTCTGCATGCTTTCCGCCATCCTCCGCAGTCGGGATGGGTCATTTCTAAGTTTTTCCACCCGATCAAACAGCACATCTCCATCCAGAAACTCGTCAATTATTACCTGGGCCGCTCCTTTAGCTTTCAGGCTGAGTGCATTTTTCTCCTGGTGGTTCTCGGCTGCATAGGGATAAGGCACCAGAATAGCTGGAACCCCCAGAACTGCAAGCTCTGCCAGAGTAGCCGCTCCTGCCCGGCATACCACCAGGCTGGCAGCGGCCAGAGCATCTTCTATATTTGACATATAGGGCAGCACCTTTAGCGTTAACACACCCCTGCCTCCGGTTGGTCGGGGCAGTTCTCTTATCATTTCATTATAACCTGTTTCCCCGGTTATCCATAATATTTGTATTTTTTCCATTAAATATCGCTCGATTACGCGCAGCATGGCCTGGTTTATGCTCATAGCCCCCCGACTGCCCCCGAAAGCCACCAGGGTAAATATCCCCTCAGAAAACCCAAGCTGGCGAAGTCCTTCGTTTCTACGAGCCGCCAGGATCTCCGACCGTACCGGCAGCCCGGTCACCGACACCCGCCGAGCTTTCAGGTATTCCTGGGCCTCGGCAAAAGTCAGCAAGACATGCTCCACCCTTCCGGCCACAGCGCGGTTGGCCAACCCCGGATAAGCATTCTGCTCGTGAATAA
>JAAZLJ010000228.1 GCA_012799365.1 Syntrophomonadaceae bacterium
CCGCGACCTTTTCTCCCTCATGCTTGCGCAGGAATTGACTCAGTAAAGCTCTTGCTTCGTCGTCACCGTTGGTACCCTGCTCGAAGACGGAGGCGACACGGCGGCTGATGTCTATGTAGTCGTTGTCCAGGTCCTGACGGGAGATGAAGATGCGCTGATGGCGGGTGGCCTTCATGTTCTCCCGATCGGTGAAGAGTTCTTCGTAGAGCTTCTCCCCCGGACGGATGCCGGTGTAGACGATACGGATATCGCGGTCTGGCTCCAGACCGGCCAGCCGGATGAGGTCGCGGGCCAAGTCGTCGATCCTGACCATTTCACCCATGTCCAGTACGAATATCTCGCCACCTGCGGCCATGGCCCCGGCCTGGATGATGAGCTGTACGGCTTCAGGGATGGTCATAAAGTAGCGTTTCATATCGGGGTGGGTGACGGTGACCGGGCCCCCTTTCTCTATCTGTTTCATGAAGATGGGGACCACACTGCCCCGGCTGCCCAGGACGTTGCCGAAACGTACGGCGGCGAACCTGGTCTGACTGATACGGTTCAGGTCCTTTATAATCAGCTCGGCTACGCGCTTGGAGGCGCCCATAACCGAGGAGGGATTAACGGCTTTGTCAGTGGAGACCAGGATGAAGGTCTCGGCCCGGCAGCGGTCGGCGGCCAGGGCTACGTTGCGGGTACCGATGATGTTGTTGGTAAAGGCCTCCCGGGGGTGGCGCTCCATCATGGGTACGTGTTTGTAGGCAGCGGCGTGGAATATGACCTGGGGACGACAGTTGCAGAATACTTCTTCCAGGCGTTCCCGGTTCTTGACATCCATCAGTTCCGGCCTTATGTTTTCGTGGTCACCCCCGCGCAGTTCCATTTCGATCTCAAATAGGTGGGGTTCGCTGTTGTCTACCATCACCAGCTGGGCGGGAGCAAACTTCAAGACCTGCCGGCAGAGCTCGGAACCGATGGAGCCGCCGGCTCCGGTGACCAGAACTGTTTTACCCTGAATATAGCCGGCTATCCCGGCCAGGTCGATCTGTACTGGTTGGCGGCAGAGGAGGTCCTCCATCCTGACTTCCCGCAGCCGGGAGAGCAGGTTCCGATTGGTACTCTGGTATATGCCCGGGAGTATGCGTACCCGGGCCCGGGTCTGATGGCAAATTTCGACCAGTTCTCTGATGACCTGGCCTTCTACGGAGGGCATGGCAATGATTACTTCGTCGATGTCGAATTCTTTTACCAGTTTGGGTATCATTTTACGGCTGCCCAGCACCGGTACTCCGGACAGGATATGGTACTGTTTGTGAGGGTCGTCATCTATAAAGCCCACGGCCTGCAGGTGCAGGTCGACGTTGTTCTGCAGCTCGCGTACCAGCATAGCCCCGGCGTCTCCGGCTCCGGCGATGAGTACTCTTTTCTGATATGGTGGCGCTTTAATAAGATAGATATTGCGCACTAAACGCCACGAGATGCGCGAGGCACCGATGAAGGCGTTTATAAACACCCAGGACAGGATGTAGACACTGCGGGGAAGATGGGGCAGGCTAAACGCGTATATAACCAGGATGGATACCGCCAGGCTGCAGGTGGTGGCCTTCAGAATGGCTATCATTTCTCGGATACTGGCATAGGCCCAGATACGGTCATATAGTTTGAGACCGACCAGAAAGCCCAGGGTCACTGCAGTGATGATGGGGGCCAATATGGTCA
>JAAZLJ010000148.1 GCA_012799365.1 Syntrophomonadaceae bacterium
GCATACAAACCCATATTGAAAAGTCTTTCCAATGGTCTGCAATTCGATAGGCGTGCCATAGAGCAACTGAATTCAATGCTGTCGGATGCAAGAGCACAAGGCCTATCTCCTGTGGTTTGTTCCGCATACAGATCGCTTGAATATCAACAAAAGCTTTTCGATAATCAGGTTAATAAACAAATGTCAAAAATCAGATATGTGGGTATGGATGCGGCGAAAGTAATCACAGAAAATGGCCAATGTCTGGAAGAATATCTGGAAATTATACGTCAACGAAACAACCGATCGTAATAAGGTCTTTAACTGAAAAGCTTCGATATGCTACAATTCAATAAAAGAAGAGGTGAAGATATGAGTACTGAGGAAATTCTAAAACAAGCATTAAAGCTTAAAATAGAAGAGCGATTCGTGTTGGTGGAAGGTTTAATCAAGAGTATTGATAAGCCTGATAAGAAATTTGACGATTTATGGGCGGAGGAAGCAGACAAGAGGCTTAAGGCGTATAGAGAAGGAAGATTGGAAGGTATTCCAATGGAAGAGATGTTCAAGGAAGAATGAAGAGGGTCGTATTTTCGAAGTATGCAAAACTGGAAATGGGGGACGCTGTTCATTTAAAATAATTGGGTACTTAGTTTGATTAAATCAAAGTGGATAGGCAGGTATCCCGTCAAAATATATTCCAAAACACCTATTTGGTTAGGTGTATTTTTATGCCCAAAATCAACCCAAAGCAATGGACAAGTTTGTCGAGTCTTGACTGCCAAACTATGAAATTCTTAATTACCAAACACAGTTGAAGGCTGTTCTACTCATAGTGAAAAACCGCGACTATTCCTTGCCCCACCTCGATTTGGGCCGAATCGCTCAACATCTGGTTGGAAACCGCATAAGGCTTGTCCAGCTGTAGGGTAGCCTGGTGGAGCGGATAGGCAAAGCCGGTCAGAGATACCCCGGTTACGTTTTCGGTCAGAGCCACCAATGATACCAGATCTCCTGGATTGCCTGCCAATTGGAGAATACCGTCGAGCAAATAAACCCTGAATTCGGGAGCCACATAGGTCACCTTGATGCCTTTTCGTACCAGTCTTATACCACTGTATAGGGTGGCCAGCACGTGATCCAGTCGGGAACCGGTAAAACCCATGATAGCTATTCGACTGGCTCCTGACTCTTCGGCCAGTTTTAAAGCCAGTTGGGTGTCAGTGTAGTCTTTAGCCCGGGGATAAGTGTGGATTTTTACCCCCTGTTCCTTCATTTTGTTGTAGACTGCCGGGTTAATAGAGTCCATATCCCCTACCAGAAACTCGGGCTGCAGCCCGACCTGCCAGGCGAAGTTAGCCCCGCTGTCCACAGCAATGATTCGATCACCGGGAACGATTTCTTTTAGATACTCTGAACTGAATGCTGCCTCCCCATAGTCCCCCCCGGTCAGGATTATCCACTTCATGTTCTATCACTTCCTAATCATTCAGCTTAAATTGACAAAAAGAAAACAGCTATTATATAATTGCTATTATTGAACACATGTTACCGTAAAGGAGGGAGAACATGCACTTTGTAACAGATGAATGCATTAGCTGTGGTATTTGCCTGGACGAATGCCCTGTAGAAGCAATTAGTGAGGGCGACGACATATATGTTATTGACCAGGAACTCTGTACTGACTGTGGTTCTTGTGCCGATGTATGCCCGGTAGAAGCTATCGAGTCTGATGAAGACGAGTAGCGAAGGGTTCCCTCCCCCACTATCATATTTTATGGACTGATATTTTTAATAATTAGATTAGAGGAGACCTCCCATCAGGGGGTCTTTTTTCTATTTAAGACCAGGAAACCCCTGCTGGCGCAGAGCCTCGTAGACTACTATAGCCACCGAATTGGAAAGGTTCAACGACCTGCCGATATCCAACATGGGAATACGAATACAGTGCTCGGAAAAAAGGTCGATTATCTCCATCGGTAATCCCCTGGTCTCCTTGCCGAAAACCAGCATATCTTCTGGTTCATAAGGTACGCTAACATAGGATCTAGACGCTCTGGTAGTGGCCAGATAAAAACGATGGTCTTGATATTTGTTATAAAGATCCTGGAAACTATCCCAAACCCTGACCTGAACCTGGTCCCAATAATCCAATCCGGCCCGTTTCAA
>JAAZLJ010000149.1 GCA_012799365.1 Syntrophomonadaceae bacterium
ACGAGGACAGACTATTGCCACTGTGGGAAGCTCGGGACGCAGCACTGGGCCGCACTTGCATTTTGAAGTGTATGTGAACGGCAAGACAACGAATCCCATAAATTATCTGAACCGATAGTATGAAAGCTGCTATAGAAGGATAAATGCAACTCCTGGCCGACGAAGGTCGGGAATAAAAGTGAGAAGGCAATATAAGGCGTCCCCGGGGACGCCTTATATATTTCTTATCGAGATAATGCTTGATAGAATAAAATAAGTATCCTACTATAAGAGCAGCAACCATACCAGGTATAGGAGGACCATTTGCAGGTGTCAAAATACTGAATCCATATGGTACGAGACGGGAGAAAAATTATGAATAGGGGGAAGAAGGAATGACAACTGAGAATATACTTATCGAAGTGTTTGATGGTATTGCCATGGGTGGCGGGTGAAGCTGTTCGGGTTGTGGACCTGACAACAGTTGCGGGCCAACTGTTTCAGTGGAAGAAGCTGCGCTGGCACTCGGTCGCGAATTAAACGAGAAATTCGGCGATGATGTGATAGTGAAGTATGTGGATACCCGGCCGAGCGGCCTGGGTGAGTTTCCCCTCATAGCCAAACTGGTACAGATGGGCTATCCGTTTCCTATTGTATGCATCAATGGGAAACCCCGGTTAGCAGGGGCAGTAGATGTGGAGCAGATTCGTGAGCTGGTGACCCAGGGTATCTAGACCTGCATGCAGCACTTTTTAATTCTGGAGGTAAACAGTGACTTTTTCGGTGGGAGGGGCCCCTGAACCCTCGGTAAATGAGGAGATTGAATTTTTGACCTTATATGCCAATGATAAAGGAGAAGTTTTTGAGCATCCGGAGATGGGGCTGTTAGGCCGCACCCTGGACAGCTGGGTAGTTCCTGAATCGGAAGAAATGATTCCCCTGCCGCGGGGGGCATCGCTGGTGATGGTACCGGAGCACTATCCGGTTGGATTGAACGCTGCTAATGGCGAGTCAGTTTGTCTGCAAGAGAATCCGTTGGGGGAGTCGGGCAGGGTTTACGCGGTGGGGGCCCTGTTACCACAAGGCTTTACTCGGACCTACCTGCCGGCGGGAGTGGTCGGCTCTGACCAGGGAAGGCTTCCGCTTCTGGGTTATGCGGCGGTGGGGTTCAAGGATGGAGAAATTTATGTGGCTGCTGTGCAGACGGATGAGCACCACAAGTGGCATCCCCACTATTACAACAGTTCCGGGCTGGAAAAGCGCATCAACCGACGGCTCCAATCCCATACCAACAATCGTATCCTCCATCAGCTGGCGTATTGCGCCCTGAATTACAGTTGTTTTACCGCTCAGAACATTTTTTACGAGCGCTGGGAAGGAGGGATACCTTCCATGCCCGGCTGCAATGCCAGCTGTATCGGTTGTATCTCACAGCAGCATGGCCCGGCGGGGGCACCGCAGGATCGGCTTGATTTTGTTCCTGAAACATGGGAAGTGGTAGAGGTAGGTATGTATCATCTGGCCCGGGCTCAGGAAGGTATCATCAGTTTTGGGCAGGGCTGTGAGGGAGAACCGGCCCTTAATCATGCCTGTCTGGCGCCGGCCATTCAGACGATTCGGCAGGAAGTTGATGGCGGTACCATTAACATGAATACCAATGCGGGATTTACATCGGGAATTAAGGAAATAGTAGATGCCGGATTGGATGCTATGCGGGTTACTATATTTTCCTGCATCCCCGATCATTATAATATTTATCATTGTCCTCAAAACTATTCGTTGAACGACGTAGAAGCTTCTATTGCATATGCTTGCTCTCACGGGGTTTATGTTTCGCTAAATTTACTCACCTTTCCGGGGTTTACCGATCGGGAGGAGGAAGTGGAAAGTTTAGTCGACTTTGTGAGACGCAATGATATCGACATGGTGCAGCTCCGCAACCTGAACCTGGATCCAGATCATCTGGCCGGGGAGGTACCTTATTCTACGCGAAATATGGGAATAAAGGAATTTATAAATGTCCTGCAGGGGGTGGAGGGACTGCGGATTGGTTCGTATACCCATCCGGTGGCAGAAAATCTGTAAGGCGAATTTTTGTGGTTTAAGGTCGGACCTTGGTTAATGGGTTTACCTTGTCTTGAACGGCGATACTTGGTATAATTATTTGCGTTACATTGCCGTGAGAAGAGGTGAAAATGTGAAAAAAGAGATACATCCTAAATATTTTAGAACTACCGCTACCTGTGCATGCGGGAATTCTTTCGAGATTGGATCGACCAAGGAAAATGTACGGGTAGAAGTCTGTTCCAAGTGCCACCCGTTTTATACGGGGAGCAAGCTGAGGACAGTCGATGCCGGTGGTCGAGTGGAGAGATTCAAGAAGAAATTCGGGTTGGATTAATAGCAGAGAAAAACTCTGCTATTCTTTTTAGAACAGCGGTTATGCCGCGATACCGGTTAGTATATTGTTATGCTTTTCAGCGGTTTCATAATATTCTGCGTTTTCTGCGTCCATCAGCGAGTATCTGCGGTTTCAGATCTTTTCGTAGCTTGTAGTTAAGTTGATTACCAGGTTGGTGGGAGAAATGAAGTTGTTGAGGAATAGGATCAGCAGGCTGTTGTTACTGCCGTGGTGGCTGCTGAAACAAGGTTTTCAGTATGGTGGAGCCGCGGTTATTGAGGGTGTAATGATGCGGGGGCCGAGCAACTTGGCTCTGGCAGTCAGGCAGCCCAATGGAAATATAGCTCTGGAAAAAGAGGAAGTCTTGCCGCTTACCAGCAAGCATCCGTGGTTTAAACTGCCGTTGATCAGGGGAACTTTTGTGATGATTGACTCTCTGGTGATAGGAATGAAGGCCTTGAGTCGGTCGGCCAATCTGGCCATGGATGAAGAGGAGGAAGAACTATCGCTGGTAGAGATAGCGATAACCATTGTGTTGGCTACGCTGCTGGCGGTACTGCTATTTATCGTGGTGCCTACGGGTGCGGTTCATGCTTTACGTACATCTGTGGCCGGTGTATTTCTGCAGAACGTAGTAGAGGGTATTATTAGAATCGCAGTATTCCTGGCCTATGTATGGGCTATTTCCCGTATGGAAGACATTGATCGGGTTTTTATGTACCATGGGGCGGAACATAAGGCGATTCATACCTATGAGCATGGAGAGGACCTCACCGTTGATAATGCGCAAAAGTATCCTACTTTTCATCCTCGCTGTGGTACCAGTTTTCTGGTAGTGGTGATGGTTATTTCGATTTTTGTGTTTGCTCTGTTGGGAGATGGCAGTCTGGCCTGGAAGATAGGTTCACGCATCCTGGTGCTGCCGGTAGTAGCAGGTCTGGGGTATGAGTTTATAAAACTTACCGCCAGGTATAGTGATACGGGTTGGGGTCAGATACTGATCGCTCCCGGTCAGTGGCTGCAGGGAATGACCACTCGTGAACCAGATGACAGCCAGATGGAGGTAGCGCTCAAGGCATTGCGGGAGGTACTCGCGAGTTAAGGTTTTAAGGAGAAGGGATACTGATGCTGGAGAAGTTAGATGGTCTGGAAAAAAAATACGAAGAAATAACCCGCGTGATGTCGCAGCCGGAGATACTCGCAGACCAATCAAAATATCAAAAATATGCTAAAGTGCATTCCGAGCTTATGGTTTTGGTGGATACTTACCGCCAGTATAAACGAGTGCTGCAGGAGCTCAAAGATGTCAAGACTATGCTGGAAGAAGAGAATGAAGAAGATATGCGGGAGCTGCTGCTCTCCGAGCTTAAGGAACTGGAGGAAAAAGAAGAGTCGCTTAATCATGAACTGAAGCTGCTTCTTATACCCCAGGATCCTAATGATGAGAAAAACGTAATTATGGAGATCAGGGCTGGTACCGGCGGAGAAGAGGCTGCTCTCTTCGCGGCTGATCTTTTCAAAATGTATAGTCGTTATGCAGAACAGCACGGGTGGAAGGTTGACATCATGAATACCAGCTATTCTGATCTTGATGGGTTTAAGGAGATAATTTTCGTCATCGAGGGTAAGGGAGCATACAGCCGTCTTAAATATGAGTCGGGAGCACACCGGGTGCAGAGGATACCGGTTACTGAATCCGGTGGCCGTATACACACATCGGCGGCTACGGTGGCGGTTCTACCTGAAGCAGAAGAGGTGGAGGTGGACATCAATCCCAACGATATTCGGGTGGATGTTTTCTGTTCCAGTGGACCCGGAGGGCAGTCGGTCAATACCACTCAGTCGGCGGTAAGGATAACCCATACTCCCACCGGTCTGGTGGTCAGCTGTCAGGATGAGAAGTCCCAGCATAAGAACAAGGATAAAGCGATGCGGGTGCTGCGGGCTCGTTTGTTGGAACTGAAGCAGGCGGAACATGATGCGGAAATCGCCGGGGCCAGGAAAAACCAGGTGGGTTCAGGTGACCGGAGCGAGCGTATTCGAACTTATAACTTCCCCCAGGCGAGGGTCAGTGATCATCGTATTAATCTCACTTTGCATAAACTGGGGGCCATTCTGGAGGGAGAACTGGATGAAATCATTGGCGCTCTTATCACTCATGATCAAGCAGAAAAGCTGAGGCAGATAGAGTGATGACCGAGACCTGGACTGTGGGCCGAATGCTGCAGTGGACGGCAGGATATTTTCGCAGAAAAGGACTGCCTGAACCCAGATTGGAGGCCGAAATACTGCTGGCTCACGTATTGGGTTGGGAACGTATGTCGTTGTACGTGAACTATGACCAGCCGGTGAATAAGGAAGAACGAGCCAGTTATCGGCAGATTATTAAACGCCGGATACAGGGTGAACCAGTTGCCTATCTGGTAGGTTATAAAGAGTTTTTTTCCTTGAAATTCAAGGTAACTTCTGATGTACTGATACCGCGGCCGGATACAGAGGTGCTGGTAGAGACAGCTATTGAACAGGGTCGGAATCAAGTCGGGTTACTGGAAGTGGCCGATGTCGGGACCGGTTCAGGAGTAATCGCGGTAACTTTAGCCGCCTACCTGCCCCAGGCACAGATTTATGCTGTTGATATTTCGGAGCGAGCGCTGCTGGTGGCCATGGAAAATGCTGCTTTACATGGAGTGGCTGATTGTATTACCTTCATGCCGGGTGACCTCTTGCAACCTCTGGTTAATGCTAATACCCGGCTGGACATGGTGGTAGCCAATCTGCCCTATGTGCCGGCAGCAGAACTGTCCCGTTTGGATCCGGGGGTCAGGGAGTTTGAACCCAGGCTGGCATTGGATGGGGGCAATGATGGGCTGGCCTATTATCGCCGGCTTATTCCTCAGGCTTACGGTTCTTTGAAAGCGGGCGGTTGGCTGCTGATAGAAATAGGTTACGACCAGGCCAGCCAGGTGATGCAATTACTGAATGATTTCCAGGAAGTCAGGGTAATACCGGATCTGGCGGGAAGAGAACGGGTGGTAGCAGCCAGGAAGGAGAGCCTGTGAGTGACGGTCTATTATCGATTGGATGCTGCAAATCTGGATATGGAGATAATAAATAATGCTGGCGCCCTGCTCCGTCGCGGTGAATTGGTGGCATTTCCCACGGAAACCGTTTACGGTCTGGGGGCTGATGCGCTCAATCCGGAGGCAGTCAAGCGAATTTTTGCCGCCAAGGGTCGGAGACCGGATAACCCCCTTATAGTACATGTTAGTTCTATCGAGCAGGTGGAGGAATTGGTGGATGGTATTCCCTCCGAGGCCCGCCTGCTGATGGAGAGGTTTTGGCCAGGCCCCCTTACTCTGGTAATGCGAGCTTTATCCCGGGTGCCGGACGAGGTGCGGGCTGGTGGTGAGACGGTAGGAGTACGTATGCCGGATCATCCGGTGGCTCGAGCTCTGATCCAGTTGGTCGGACCGCTGGCGGCTCCCAGTGCCAATCTATCCGGGCGTCCCAGTCCTACCACGGCCAAACATGTAAAGAAAGATCTGGATGGACGTATTGCGGCAGTATTGGATGCGGGGGCTGCCGGTTTGGGTATAGAGTCCACTGTGTTACAGGTAACCAGCAAACCTTTTCGTATTATGCGTCCCGGGGGTATTACTCGGGAGCAATTGCTATCGGCTTTACCGGCAGATATCGGGCTGGAGGATAGCGAGGTACGGGCTGACAGGTATCCCCATTACCAAACTCGGGCCCAGGTGGTAGTCATATCAGGACCGGGTGAACTTGAGGAACTGTCCCACCGTTATGGAGGGAAAGGTAAAAGCACAGGCTTTGTAGTTCATAAACCGAACGGCTATCGCCATATACTTGATGAGGTTGACAAAGTATATCAACTGGAGGGGGACCCCGAGTTAGCTGTGCGCAGTCTATATGAAATCCTGCGAGATGTTGACCGACTCAATATTGATGTTCTATGGTTTGAAAGCTATCCTGAACAGGGTATGGGCGCTGTATTGATGGATCGAGTACGTAAGGCCGGGCGACGAGAATGATGGCGAGCGCGGCCTGGAAGGACATGGCGACCATTCTGGCAGTTGCGGTGGCTCTGGGGGCGGATGCGCTTTCAGTGGCTCTGGGTATGGGGCTGTCGGGAGTTGGACGGCAGGTAAAGATCCGATTTGTGACCATAGTAGCGGTACTGCATGTCCTGATGCCCCTGGTAGGCATGCAAGTAGGGTTGGCTGCAGGTCGTTTCTTGGGAGTTTGGGCAGGGTGGCTGGGAGCGCTGGTTCTATTCTATATTGGGTATGACATGATTAAAAGTGGGGTTAAGGATACCGAAACTTTTTCCTTTGCGGAGGGCAAGCAGGCTTTATGGGGTCAGGCTGAAGTTGAACGGCAGCCAAAGGGCAGTCTACTGGCTATGGTAATCGTCGGAGTTTCAGTTAGCATAGACGCTCTTACCGTCGGTTTTAGCCTGGGTACGGCCAGAGTTCCAGTTGCTTTGACGGTAGTAGTTATGGGAATTACCGCCGGCTTTATGACCACTATAGGTTTTATAGGAGGCGGGTTTCTGGGTCGAACTGTGGGATCCCGGGCTCAAGTAGCCGGGGGAATAGTTCTGTTCTTGTTGGCAATCACCATGATTTTATAACCGCGGGTATATACAGAGGTGAGGTAAGTGGCAAACCAGGGAAAAGTATTATTTTTATGTTCAGGCAATACCTGTCGAAGCCCTATGGCGGCGGCACTTTTGCATAAATATTTGGCTGAGCGCTATCCGGAGGTGAGCGAGCAGCTGGAGGTTGATTCGGCGGGCGTACATACTATCTCCGGGTTACCTGCCTCGGACGGAGCGGTTGAAGTAATGCGGGAGGAAGGCCTGGATTTGACCGGTCATCAGAGCCGACGGGCGACGGAGGAGACTATTCGTGAAGCCAGTCTGGTATTGGCCATGACGGTGGGCATTAAACAAGATATTGTCAGACGGCATCCGTGGGCCGGGGACAAGGTATTTACCCTTAAAGAATTTGTAGATGATGACGCCTATGCGGATGTTGTTGATCCGTTTGGTGGAGATATCGAGGTTTATAGTGCCAGTTACCGGGAAATTAAGGCTCTGGTTCTGCGCAGCCTGGACCGGATAGTTGAACTGGCAGGCGGGAATGATGTCGGTTAACAATATATACATTTTATTGAGATGCTACCTTTCGTCCGAGTGAACAGGGCGGTCAGGGTAGCATTTATGATTTGAAACCACAGATGAAGGCTGATCCTCAATTCTCATAAACTTTTATCTTTTAAGAGGAAATACTATGCTTATTGTAGAAAAATGTTGACGGGGTGAAAAGGTTTATGCAGATAATCATAGGGAGCGATCATGCTGGCTATGAACTCAAGAAGGATATTAAGAGGCTGCTGGAGAAGAAAGGGTGGCTGGTC
>JAAZLJ010000265.1 GCA_012799365.1 Syntrophomonadaceae bacterium
CAGAAGAAGCTGGACTAACCGAGCTGGTTCGAGTAATTGATAATGGTTCTGATGCCCAGGGAACCATTCTTAAGCTGTGTTCTGCTGAATTTCTCGATTTACTAAGACAGGCTGATTTAATCATCGCCAAAGGGCAGGCCCATTATGAGACTATGAGTGATTTAGAGTTGAACCGCATTTATTATCTTTTTCAGGCCAAATGCGCCGTGGTTGCAGATGACACCGGCTGCCAAATGGGCGAAATGGTATTATTAAGGCGTATTAAGAATTAGATGCTTGGCTCTAACCCCCTTTATATATCGTTTGAGAATAGGATGGCCTATCTAAGATCGCAAAGCGGTCTCTTATTTATTTCGGGAGGTGACTGCATAGTAATCTACCCCGATATCCTTTAGCTTCAGCTCCACGAACAGGTATTAATAAGTCATTAGCCTGATCATAATGGGTTATGCTACTAGCTCAACATAGTTTAACACAAGGATTTCCGCTTTACTTTTTGCAACTTCACCAACGATTTCTTCTAATCGCAAAGCAGTAACGTTATTAATAAAATACTCCCCACACTGTCCGCAAACATTGGCCGGAACATTTTTAATGATCACGATACATCCATCAATATCTACAATATGATTAACTTTTCCCTCAGTCATATTTGCTTTACACATAATGCAATTCACGAAAACCTACCTCCTTCTTTCCCGGAAACCCTCTATCCATTCGTCCCCATCAGGATAATAAGTAGTTATCATCCAACCATAATCTTGCCCTACTGAACACACAACATGAAGTGCATTATTATTATGTGTCCTTCCCAGGACAAGGCAGCTGGGATAAGGATAGTCTGCGGGATAATCTTCTATCACTTCACCATTCAGGATACAGTTAAACACATCATCAATTCTAATTCCTCTTTGCTGCATTCTGGTAAGGATATGACCGCGCCAATGTACTTTGTTTTCTCTAAGATATCCCTTAATTACTTCGATATCAAGAGCCATACGCCACCTCACCCCTTATCCATATTATACCATGGCGCCAGCTTAATATTAATACTCCCTGCGATTGTCATCGCTCTGTTCATTAGAAAATGAGATGCCATGCATGATGTCTACACCACTTTCGAAGAGGATCTTAACGTGTATATAGAAGGACTGGATCCACTACCGGGACAATTAGGAATTGGTATTATTGATAACGGATATTTTACCTGCATAGATATTTTCGGTCAGCCCCGGGTACTGGAGCAGATGTGGAGTAACTGCTTAAAAGCTATTCCCTGGAAGATATTCCAGCAGCGATAGATGAGTTCGGTATCGGGGTGAACCGCCTTTTATTTTCGGGATGGACTGGTTCCACCGACATACCGATGTCATAGTAAAGGTTTATAATTAAAAAGGAAGATAATAACTACCTCGCCGGGTCGAAGTCTGTCAAACCTGGGGGCAGGGAAATAGCCCAGATAAGGAGAATATTAGTAGTAAAGTTGGTTATTGCACGGGCCTAATAATGGCTGAGCCGAGAGGAGCTGATACGATGGCAAGCGAAGAAGATGCACTGACCAGATTATTTTCCGATGATAATACTCGAGTCCTGGCTGGGAGTGTCTATAAGTGGCTGAAGGAGATTATACCTTATCCTTGCGGGGTCAGGTTGGGTAAGGACCGGCTTAGTTTTTTTATAGGTAATTATCGCCCGGCTGCTTTAAAGAAATATAGGGGAGGCTTAGGGCTGGAGATGGGCTTTATTGGGGCAGTACCAGCCGGGTGGATGGTTACAGGTTCGTGGAAAACTATACCTGAGTCTTATGAAGGTAGGATTTTAGTTGAACAATGGCCGTTAGGGTTATCAAGCGACGAAATTAAACGATTCCTGGCTTTTTGTGAAATGATAAGGAAGAAGGAATGCAATGTAGAGACGATTTGGAACAAGAGGGCAGGAAACAGATAGATATTTTAGGAGCTCATTCTTCTCGAATGATAATAGGAGTGTGGGTGACAGGTTGACGAAGGTTAAATATAGTTCTACATTAACCGGCGAGCCTTTTCTGTTTTATGAAAGCAGGCAGGTGGCCAGGCTCAAACTGACCGGCCGTAACGACCAGCAGATTCGTGAAGAAATAAAAACCCAAAACCTCTTTCAGTATGCTACAGAAAAAAAGCTTAACGATAGAATAACCGCGGTACTAAGGCGAATCAAAACATTAGATGAGACGCTGCTCAGGTTTTTGGCGGAAAAACCATCTGAGACGGCTAAAGTCATCAACCTGTACGCGATAATGAAAACCAACCGCCTTATGCTTGATTTTATGGTGGAAGTAATTGGAGATAAGTTCGAACAGGGTGACCTGATTCTGGAGAAAAAAGATGTAAACGAGTTCTTTGCTGCCAAAAGGGAGCAGCAGGAGAATGTAGCCCGGTGGAGCGATGAGACCGTGGCCAAATTAAAACAGGTGTTAAAGCGGATTGTTTTTGAGACCGGTATTCTGGCTGATCGTAAGACCGGAAGACTACAGAGGCTTACGCTGGATAGAGATGTTGAAAAGTACTTCGGGGACCAGGGAGAAGTAGAATTTTTAAGAGTGCTGGGGAACCAAGTTTAAATGCGGGAGATGGAAAAATGAAAACCATTAGCAAACGATTAGAGCAGATTATTCCCAAGATAGAATCTGAATCGTTTATTCAAAATAAAGGACTGGGCAATGAAATCGGCTTTTACATATTTGACTATGATCCTGCCGATGAGCTGTTGGTTCGGGATTATGTGGAACACATAAAGACGCAATTCAACTATGAAGGTTCCAATCGTAGAATTATAGAATTTGATCTGTACCAAATTCTGCTGGACATCACGCGGGAAAAAAAGATCCTTGACCAAATACCCTTAATGGAAGAAAAACGTGGACGGGCTGAACTGGCAGATGCGATTATGAGGGCGGCCAGTTATCAGGACTATATTAATAAAATGCTTTTTAAGCCAAAGCCGGGTGATGTACTATTCCTTACCGGGGTGGGAAAAGTATACCCATTTATGCGTTCACATAACATCTTGAACAATCTCCAACACGTATTTGAACAGCTGCCGGTGGTGCTTTTTTTCCCGGGCAGTTATGATGAGCAGTCACTGAAATTATTTAATCGGTTTCAA
>JAAZLJ010000239.1 GCA_012799365.1 Syntrophomonadaceae bacterium
CATATGGAAGACATTGATCGGGTTTTTATGTACCATGGAGCGGAACATAAGGCCATCCATACCTATGAGCATGGAGAGGACCTCACCGTTGATAATGCGCAAAAGTATCCTACATTTCACCCTCGTTGCGGTACCAGTTTTCTGGTAGTGGTGATGGTTATTTCGATTTTTGTATTCGCTCTGTTGGGAGATGGGAGCCTGGCCTGGAAGATAGGTTCACGGATCCTGGTACTGCCGGTGGTAGCAGGTTTGGGATATGAGTTTATAAAACTTACCGCCAGGTACAGTCATACGGGTTGGGGTCAGATTCTGATCATGCCTGGTCAGTGGCTGCAGGGTATGACTACTCGAGAACCAGATGATAGCCAGATGGAGGTAGCGCTCAAGGCGCTGCAGGAGGTACTGGCGAGTTAAGGTTTTTAAGGAGAAGGGATACCGATGTTGGAGAAGTTAGATGGTCTGGAAAAAAAATACGAAGAAATAACCGGTATGATGTCACAGCCGGAGATAATCGCAGACCAATCAAAATACCAGAAATATGCTAAAGTACATTCCGAGCTTATGGTTTTGGTGGATACTTACCGCCGGTATAAACGAGTGCTGCAGGAGCTCAAGGATGTCAGGACTATGCTGGAAGAAGAGAATGAAGAAGATATGCGGGAACTGCTGGTATCCGAGCTCAAGGAGCTGGAGGAAAAGGAAGAGTCGCTTAACCATGAACTGAAGCTTCTGCTTTTACCCCAGGATCCTAATGATGAGAAAAACGTTATTATGGAGATCCGGGCGGGTACGGGCGGAGAAGAGGCGGCTCTCTTTGCGGCTGATCTTTTCAAAATGTATACTCGTTATGCAGAACAGCAAGGGTGGAAGGTTGACATCATGAATACCAGCTATTCGGATCTGGATGGGTTCAAGGAGATAATTTTCGTTATCGAAGGTAAGGGAGCATACAGCCGGCTTAAATATGAGTCGGGAGTACACCGGGTGCAGAGAATACCGGTTACTGAATCCGGTGGTCGTATACACACATCGGCGGCTACAGTGGCGGTTCTGCCGGAAGCGGAAGATGTGGAGGTGGACATCAATCCCAACGATATTCGGGTGGATGTTTTCTGTTCCAGTGGACCCGGAGGGCAGTCGGTTAATACTACTCAGTCGGCGGTAAGACTTACTCATATTCCCACCGGTCTGGTGGTCAGCTGCCAGGATGAGAAATCTCAGCATAAGAACAAGGATAAAGCGATGCGGGTGCTGCGGGCCCGATTGTTGGAGCTGAAGCAGGCGGAGCATGATGCAGAAATCGCCGGGGCCAGGAAAAATCAGGTGGGGTCGGGAGACCGCAGCGAGCGTATTCGTACTTATAATTTCCCTCAGTCACGGGTCAGTGATCATCGTATTAATCTTACCTTGCATAAGCTGGAGGCCGTTCTGGATGGAGAACTGGATGAAATCATTGGCGCTCTTATCACTCATGATCAAGCAGAAAAGCTGAGGCAGATAGAGTGATGACCGCGACCTGGACTGTGGGGCGAGTGCTGCAGTGGACGGCAGGATATTTTCGTAGAAAAGGGCTGCCTGAACCCCGATTAGAGGCCGAAATACTGCTGGCTCATGTGCTGGGTTGGGAACGGGTGTCGTTGTACGTAAACTATGACCAGCCGATGAATGAGGAAGAACGAGCCCGTTATCGGCAGATTATTAAACGCCGGGTTCAGGGTGAGCCAGTAGCCTATCTGGTAGGCTACAAGGAATTTTTTTCCTTGAAATTCAAGGTGACCCCTGATGTACTGATACCACGACCGGATACAGAGGTGCTGGTGGAGGCAGCCATTGAACGGGGCCGGAATCAAGTCGGGTTACTGAAAGTGGCTGATATCGGGACCGGTTCAGGAGTTATTGCGGTAACTTTGGCCGCCTACCTGCCCCAGGCCCAGATTTATGCTGTTGATATCTCGGAGCAAGCGCTGTTGGTGGCCATGGAAAATGCCGCCTGGCACGGAGTGGCTGATCGTATTACCTTCATTCCAGGTGACCTTTTGCAACCTCTGGTTAATGCCGATGTCCGGCTGGACATGGTGGCAGCCAATCTACCCTATGTACCGGCAGCAGAACTGTCCCTTTTGGAGCGGGAGGTCAGGGAGTTTGAACCCAGGCTGGCATTGGATGGGGGCAATGATGGGTTGACCTGTTATCGCCGGCTTATTCCTCAGGCTTACGGTGTTTTGAAGGCGGGAGGTTGGCTGTTGATAGAAATTGGGTACGACCAGGCCAGCCAGGTGAAGCAATTACTGAGCGGTTTTCAGGAAGTCAGGGTGATATCGGATCTGGCGGGAAGAGAACGGGTGGTAGCAGCCAGGAAGGAGAACCTGTGAGTGACGGTTTATTATCGATTGGATGCAGCGAATTTGGATCTGGAGATAATAAATAATGCTGGCACCCTGATCCGTCGCGGTGAATTGGTGGCATTTCCTACCGAAACTGTTTACGGTTTGGGGGCCGATGCATTCAATTCGGAGGCAGTCAAGCGAATTTTTGCAGCCAAGGGTCGGAAGCCGGATAACCCCCTGATAGTACATGTTAGTTCTATCGAACAGGTGGAGGAATTGGTGGATGGTATTCCCCCGGAGGCCCGCTTATTGATGGAGAGGTTTTGGCCAGGCCCTCTCACTCTGGTAATGCAGGCTTTATCCCGGGTGCCAGATGAGGTACGGGCCGGTGGGGAGACGGTAGGGGTGCGTATGCCGGATCATCCAGTGGCTCGAGCTCTGATCCAGCAGGCCGGACCGCTGGCGGCGCCCAGTGCCAATCTATCCGGGCGTCCCAGTCCTACAACCGCCGAGCACGTAAGAAAGGACCTGGATGGACGTATTGCGGCAGTATTGGATGCAGGAGCTACCGGTTTGGGTATAGAGTCGACTGTTTTACAGGTAACCAGCAAACCTTTTCGTATTTTACGTCCCGGAGGTATCACGCGGGAAGAATTACAATCAGTTTTACCGGCAGATATCGGGTTGGAGGAGAGCGAGGCACGGACTGACCGGTATCCCCATTACCAAACTCGGGCCCAGGTGTTGATTATATCAGGGCCAGGTGAACTTGAGGAACTGTCTCATCGTTATCGAGGGAAAGGCAAAAGCATAGGTTTTGTGGTTCATAAACCGAACGATTATCGCCATATACTTGATGAGGTTGACCAGGTATATCAATTGGAGGGGGATCCCGAGTTAGCGGTGCGCAGTCTATATGAGATTTTGCGAGACGTTGATCAACGGAATATTGATATTTTGTGGTTTGAAAGCTATCCTGAACAGGGTATGGGTTCTGTATTAATGGATCGAGTACGTAAGGCTGGGCGACGCGAATGACGGAGTTTGTGGTCTGGAAGGATATGGTGACCATCCTGGCGGTTGCGGTAGCTCTGGGGGCGGATGCGCTTTCAGTGGCTCTGGGTATGGGACTGTCGGGAGTGGGGCGGCAGGTAAAGCTCCGATTCGTCACCATAGTGGCGGTACTGCATGTTCTGATGCCCCTGGTAGGCATGCAAGTAGGGCTGGCCGCAGGTCGTTTATTGGGAGTTTGGGCAGGGTGGCTGGGAGCGCTGGTTCTATTCTATATCGGGTATGACATGATTAAAAGTGGGGTTAAGGACATCGAAACTTTTTCCTTTGCGGAGGGCAAGCAGGTTTTATGGGGTCAGGCTAAAGTTGAACGGGAGCAAAAGAGCAGTCTATTGGCTATGGTGATAGTTGGAGTTTCAGTTAGCATAGACGCTCTTACTGTCGGTTTTAGCCTGGGTACGGCCAGAGTTCCAGTTGCTTTGACGGTAGTAGTTATGGGAATTACAGCCGGCTTTATGACCGCTATAGGTTTTATAGGGGGCGGGTTTCTGGGTCGAAATGTGGGATCACGGGCTCAGGTAGCCGGGGGAATAGTTCTGTTTTTATTGGCGATCACCATGATTTTGTAACCCCAGGTATATTTTGGAGGTGAGGTAAGTGGCAAACAAGGGGAAAGTATTATTTTTATGTTCAGGCAATACCTGTCGAAGCCCTATGGCGGCGGCGCTTTTACATAAATATCTGACTGAGAGATATCCGGAGGTGAGTGAGCGGCTAGAGGTTGATTCGGCGGGCGTACATACAATCTCCGGGTTACCTGCCTCGGACGGTGCGGTTGAAGTTTTACGGGAGGAAGGCCTGGATTTGACCGGTCATCAGAGCCGACGGGTGACGGAGGATATTATTCGGGAAGCCAGTCTGGTACTGGCCATGACGGTGGGCATTAAACAATATATTGTCAAACAGTATCCCTGGGCCGGGGACAAGGTATTCACCCTTAAAGAATTCGCGGATGATGATGCCTATGCGGATGTTGTTGACCCGTTCGGTGGAGATATCGAGGTTTATAGTGCCAGTTACCGGGAAATTAAGGGTCTGATTCTGCGCAGCCTGGACCGGATAGTTGAACTGGTAGGCGAGAATGGTCTCGGATAAACAGTACAGACATTGATTGCATTGAGATGCTACCTTGCAGCCGAGCAAACAGGGCGGCCAGGGTAGCATCTATGAATTTGCAACCGCAGATGAACGTCGATGGACGCAGATTAATAAAAACAAACGCAGAAAACACGGCATACTTATGAACACGCTGAAGATAAAATATAAGATTATTTTGAGAAAGGGGCTACCGGAACCCCCCATGGGTTAATCCTCATAAACTTTTATATATTCAAAGAGGAGATACCATGCTTATTGTAGAAAAATGTTGACGGGGTGAAAAGGTTTATGCAGATAATCATAGGGAGCGATCA
>JAAZLJ010000028.1 GCA_012799365.1 Syntrophomonadaceae bacterium
CTGGGACGCCAGGAGGTTCAAAACGTCATCAACTATATCAAAGAACAGAACCCGGCGGTGGTCGATGAGCTGATTCCGGAACTCTTATCCATCGGTGAAGTGCAAAAGGTATTGAGCAACCTGCTCCAGGAACAGGTACCGATTCGGGATATGGTTACCATTTTGGAAACTCTGGCTGATTACGCTCCCATTACTCGTGATACCGATGTACTCACCGAGTATGCCCGTCAGGCCTTGAAACTGCATATAACCAGGCAGTATGTGGGGGAAGGCCAGAAACTGGCAGTCGTCACCCTGGATCCCGAGTTAGAAGATAATCTGCGCGATGCCGTACAACAAACCGAATTCGGATCTTATCTGGCCCTGGAACCTGATACTGCTCAACAGCTCATAAATCAACTGCGTCATTATTACGAGGATCTGCTGCAGAGGGGTGTTACTCCGGTGGTGTTGTGTGCTCCGGTATTGCGCATCTATTTCAAGAGATTGATCGAGCGGTTTATTCCGGAACAGGTAGTGTTGTCATACAACGAGATCGATAGAGGGGTAGAGATTGAGGTGGTGGGGATGGTGGCCTTATGAAGATTCGCCGATTTGTTGCTGACAGCTTCCAGAAGGCTATGTATATGGCTAAACGGGAGTTGGGACAGGATGCATTGATTATCCATACCCGTAAATTCAAACAGGGAGGATTTCTGGGTTTCTTTGCTAAACCGCGGGTGGAGATTACGGTAGCGGTGGATGAGGAGATGTTAGAGCAGAATTCTGAACCTGCGGAGCCGGAACCGGGAGCAGACAGTAATACCGCCCCGGAAATTTCGGCATATGAGACCCAACAGGATGAGGATAAGCCTTCTGCTGTTGGTGAGCAGTTCGCGGCGGCATCTGATAATGTGCCGATTCCATTACCAGATGCAGGGGATGAGACCCCGGCTCAACCTATATTGGAAGAGCTGCAGTTAGTGAAAGAAATGGTGGCTGAAATGAACTGCAAGCTGAACAGCAATAACCGTTTGCAGAGTTATCCCCGGCACCTGCAGCAGATGTATAACTCTCTGGTTAACCACCGGGTGGAGGAAAAATTGGCCGTGGAAATTATTAATAGGGTAAGGTTATCGCTAAGTCAGCAGGAACAGCTTTTGGAACCAGAACGGGCCCGCGAAATGTGTCTGCAGATCATTGTAAGCATGATTAGAAAACCCTGGCCCATCGAATTAAATCAAGGTAGGCCCCGGGTGGTAGCCATGGTAGGTCCGACCGGAGTGGGTAAGACCACTACCATAGCCAAGCTGGCAGCTAATTTTGCCCTTTTAGAAAAGAAACAGGTAGGATTGGTAACCCTAGATACCTACCGGATTGCGGCAGTAGAACAACTGCGGACTTATGCAGAGATCATCGGTATTCCCCTGGAGGTGGCTTTTCGGGCTCGAGAATTGGGGGAAGCCCTGCATAAGCTGCGCCATCGGGATTTGATTTTGCTTGATACTGCGGGCCGGAATCCTCGCGACCAGCGCCAGATTTCCGAGTTGGGTGAGTTTATTCAGGTTAGTAAGCCCGATGAAGTTATGCTGGTTTTAAATACCAATACCCATACCTCTGACCTGCTGGATATTTACCGTCGTTTTAATGTGATTAAAATAGATAAGGTTATTTTCACCAAGGTGGATGAAAGTGAGTATCACGGTCAGATACTGAATGTGCTCTATAATACCAGGACCAACCTGGCTTACATAACCAATGGACAGAACGTCCCTGATGATATCGAGGTACCTGACCCCATTCATCTGGCTCAGCTCATATTGGAAGAGGGTAGAGATAATGCATGATCAGGCAGAAAAATTAAGACTGGCAGTTCGCAGCATGAAAGACCAGATCGAACAGGATGTATTTGCGGGAATGAAACACACCCGCGTAATCGCAGTAACCAGTGGTAAAGGAGGGGTAGGGAAAACCAATATAGCCTTGAACCTGTCCCTGGCCCTGGCGGCTAACGGGGTACGGGTGATTTTAATGGATGCGGATATGGGTCTGGCCAACATAGACATTATTATTGGTGTGGTACCCAAATACAACCTGTACCATGTTATAAGGGGAGAGAAGACGGTTAAGGAGATTATGTTAATTGGTCCCCATAACCTGAGTATAATACCCGGCGGATCTGGTATCAGGGAATTAGCCAACCTGCCGCAGGAAACCCTTAAACGGGTTATCAACGACCTTGGCCGTTTCGATGGGGAATATGACCTGATGATAATTGATACCGGAGCGGGGATTTCCCAGAGTGTACTCAGTTTTTTAACCGCTGCGGATGATGTAATCGTTATTACCACTCCTGAGCCCACTTCGCTTACTGACGCCTACGGCATAATCAAGGCCATGTCTGCTCAACGAGCTCGGGGAACCATATACATAGTAATAAATAGGGTAGAGATGGAGGCGGAAGGAGTTCTGGTCGCACATAAACTCACCAGGGTGGCGGAGAACTTTTTGGGGGTTGAAGTAGAGCCCATGGGGTATTTGGTGGAAGATGAAGTGGTAGAAAAGGCGGTTAAAGAGCAGCAGCCGTTTATTATTAATTACCCGAACAGTGCCGTTTCTAAAAACATCAGAACCATTGCTGAACAGATTCACACTGGTGTGTTGGCAAACCAGACTGTGACCAAACCTTCCGGACTTAAAACTTTTTTTCGCAACCTTACCAATTTTTTTCGTTAGTAGAAGGGGAGGAACCCGGTGGTGGATAAAAGCGGCCTGAGAGTGAATCAGTTAGTGGAGATAGAACTGGATAGTTATTTATACAAAGGAGTTTTTCCCAGTCGTATCGAGGAGATAACCTCAGAAGCGATGTGCCTGGGGATTCCTATCCGCTTTGGAGTCCTGGTGCCGGTACAGGTGGGTGATAAAATTACGGTAAATTACATCCATGATCAGGAGGCATACTGTTTTAAAACCCGGGTGTTGGGAAGGAAACGGGAACCACTTCCGGTTCTGGTTGCAGAATTACCTCGGGAAATAATCAAGATTCAGAGGCGAAACCATGTACGTCTGGAGATAAGTCTCCCCGTGTATTTAAGAGCACTGGAAGAAAAATCAACAATTAGTGCGGGCAGAACTATAGATATCAGTGGTGGTGGTATCCTGCTGGTAACCAGTGCGGAATGGGCTCGGGCCCAGGACTTAATATGGCTGCGTATAGAACTGCCCCCACGGGAACCAGTGATATGCAAGGCCAGGGTGGTCAGGACCAATCGGCGTCAGGTGAGAGGAGTCAATCGTTATTATATAGCGTGTCAGTTTGAAGATATTCGAGAAGGACAGCGAGACTTAATAGTTGGGTTTATTTTTGCCAGGCAGCGGGAACTGATACGGAGAGGTCTGCTGTAGGAGGGGTTATCAGGTGAAAGTTATCAGGGTACTGGTGGTCGATGATTCTGCCTTCATGAGAAGGGTCATCAGCGATATTATCAATGCCCAGTCCGATATGCGGGTGGTGGGAACCGCACGTAATGGAGAGGATGCCATAGAAAAAATCCCGCAGCTAAAACCTGATGTCGTTACCCTGGATATAGAAATGCCGGTTATGGATGGTATTTCTACTTTGCGGAGGATAATGGAATGGAAGTTACCGGTGATCATGTTGAGCAGTCTTACCCAGGTTGGTGCAGAAATGACCGTGAAAGCACTGCAGTTGGGGGCGGTAGACTTTGTGCCCAAACCTTCTGGTACCATTTCTCTGGATATGGCTAATATTGGTGATGACATTGTCGACAAGATCAGGATAGCGGCGCTGGCCCGGCCTCAACTAAAAAGAGCGGTGGTGGATCAGCCTTCACGTCGGGTTGGGTGGGGGAAGGAAACGCTGCGGCCCGTCCCGGGGCGGTCCACCGACCTCACTAAACTGGTGTTAATTGGTGCCTCTACCGGGGGACCGCGGGCCTTGCAAAAAGTGCTTTCCAGTTTGCCCGGGGATCTGGATGCCGGGGTCCTCATCGTACAGCACATGCCGGCGGGGTTTACCCGCTCTTTGGCAGAGCGCCTGAACAGTTTTTCCGCTCTGAGAGTAAAGGAAGCGGAGCATGGAGAACCGATATGCGATGGTACTGCTTATATCGCCCCGGGAGGCTGCCATTTGCAGGTGATGCGCAGCCAGGAACAGCTGTTGGTGAACCTGTCTAACGATGTTTTTGACACCAGACACTGCCCATCGGTAGATGTGATGTTAGAATCGGTGGCTCGGGAGTTCTGGGGAACAATGGTGGTGGTCATCCTGACCGGCATGGGGAAAGATGGCTCTCAGGGATTAATCAAGATCAGGGAAAAAGGAGCCAGGGTGATAGCCGAAGATGCTTCGACCTGTGTAGTGTTTGGCATGCCCAGGACTGCCATCGAAACTGGGTGTGTTAATAAAATTGCAGCTTTACCGGATATTGCTGTTGAGATAGAAAAAATGCTAAAAGTGGGGAGGTAGATGTGGTTGAGCATGGATATGTCACAGTACCTGGATATATTCCTGGAGGAGAGTGGGGAGCATCTGCAGAATCTCAGTCAAAAGCTGTTAGAATTAGAGCAGCACCCTGACGATTTGGCCATAATAAACGAGATATTTCGATCGGCTCATACTTTGAAGGGTATGTCATCAACCATGGGTTTTGAAGATATGGCTGATCTTACTCACCATATGGAAAATGTACTGGAAGATCTAAAAGAAGGGAGACTGCCGGTCAGTACTTTGACGGTTGATGTCTTGCTGAAATGTTTGGATCGCTTGCAGTCAATGATAGACAGCATTAGAGGTGGGGGCTCGCCCGCCTGTGACAACTCGGATTTGATTGACATGTTGGGCCATATCAAGGGTGGAGGTAAGGTGGGAGTGGAGCAAGAAAACACTGTTCCTGACCCCATGGCCCATCCAGTGGACGAGACAGGGTGGAATGGTTTCTGTGAACTGCTCAATGACTATGACCTGGATTTGATACAAGAAGCTTTTAACCGCCGTTTAAATGTTTTCTATATCCAGGTAGTGGTGAGCGAAGACTGCCAGATGAAATCCGTTCGTGCTTTTATGGTATTCAAGGCGCTGGAGGAGGATGGGGAGATTATTAAGTCTGAACCCCCGGCCCAGGAACTGGATGAAGGACGGTTTGGTGAGGAATTTCAAATTATTCTGGTTACGGGAATAGATGAAGTGACGGTTATCTCCAGGCTCCACGGGATTTCCGAGATCAAGGTTGGCGAGATAATGAAACTTGATCCCTCCATGTCCTTGGATTCCCTGGATATGGTAGAAGGGACAGGTGATGTGCATACATCGGGACGGCAGGAGGAAAGATCAGATTCGGCTCCAACCTCAGCTCAAGAAGTATCTTCCACTCGTAGAATAAGACAGACGGTGCGAGTTGACATTCGTCGTCTGGATGATCTGATGAACCTGGTGGGGGAACTGGTTATTAATAAAGGCCGGCTGGAACAGATTGGCTCCAGTGAGAAACTCACCGAGTTAAATGAGACCATAGAACAGGTGGATCGTATTACTACCGATCTACAGAGCGTAGTAATGAAGGTGAGGATGGTCCCTATCAAACAGGTCTTTAATCGTTTTCCCCGCATGGTAAGGGATCTAACCCATGAGTTGGGCAAAGAGGTAGAATTCCACATAGAGGGGGAGGAAACCGAGCTGGATCGTACAGTTATTGACGAGATCGGAGACCCCCTGGTGCATCTTTTGCGTAATGCTATAGACCATGGGATCGAAGTTCCGGAAGAAAGGGCCCGGCTGGGCAAGCCCCGGAAGGCACTCTTAAAATTGACTGCCCACCATGAAGGGAATAACGTTTTTATAGAGGTAACTGACGATGGTCGTGGTATAGATGTAAATAAGATTAAAGAACAGGCAGTAAGCAAGGGGTTGATAGAACCCGTGGAAGCCGAACACCTGGAAGGCGAGGCAGCCTTAGCATTACTTTTCCGGCCAGGGTTCAGTACATCCGAGGCTATTTCTGACATTTCTGGAAGGGGGGTCGGGCTTGATGTAGTTAAGACCAGGATAGGTGCGCTTAATGGAGAGATTGCCATCGGTTCGCAAAAAGATAAAGGGACTACTTTCCGTATCAGGCTTCCACTTACGCTGGCAATTATTCAGGCCTTGATGGTAGAGGTTGGAGATGAGTTATATGCTATTCCATTGGGTTCGGTAGATGAAACTACGATGCTGCAGGAGAACGAAATCAAAATGGTGCAAAACCAGGAGGTAGCTTTGCTGCGCGGCGGTGTTCTGCCTCTGGCTAGTTTGCATCAACTGCTTGATACCCCTGGACAACTCCAGTTAGAGGAAGAAAACTACATAGTGGTAGTCAGGAAGGGTGATAAACAGTATGGCCTGGTCTGTGATAACCTGGTTGGACAACAGGAGGTGGTTATCAAATCGCTGGGGAAACTTCTTACCGGTACCAGCGGATTGGCCGGGGCTACGATTCTGGGTAATGGCAAGGTAGCTCTTATTTTGGATGTGAATACTTTGCTATGAGAATTGAAACCGCAGATGTACACTGATGGACGCAGAAAACGCAGAATATTATGAAAACGCTGAAGAAAAAAATAACCCTTACCAGGAGAGTATTAACCGGGTGAGCGACGAAGCCAACGATGTTTTGGCGAGTGCCGGGCGTATCGAAGGCGAAGTCTGAAGGCCGACCGAAACCGACGATGTTATAGCAAGTGCCGGTGGATTTATTTTAATGTAATGTTTTTTATACATCATAATGAACCTGCGTTAATCTGCATCTAATTTATAGATAAATAGGAGGTGTTGGTGCTGGATACGGAAACAGGGAACCTGACTGACCGGGGAAAAGAGGAAATGCAGGTGGTCGCATTCAGGCTTAATGCGGAGGAATATGCGGTGGATATTCTATCCGTTCATGAGATTAATAAAATGCTTGATATTACCCGGGTGCCCCGGGCACCAGAATACATCCAGGGAGTAGTAAATCTCAGGGGTAATGTTATACCGGTGATTAACTTGCACCAGCGATTTAAATTGGGTGAATTTTGCCAGACCGATGATTCCCGTATCATAATCTTCAAGCATGGAGATGTTCCCGCCGCTATTATGGTCGACCAGGTATCAGAAGTACTTGGTATCAAGACTGCGGATATTGAAAAAGCCTCCCAGGTGTACAGTTCGCTTGATTCCGAGCTGATTCAGGGAGTGGTTCATATCGGTGGCCGGCTGTTGATACTATTAAACCTTGGTAAGTTGTTAGAAGAGTAATACTGACACTGCAGGGTTTTTGCGGGGTGATGATTAAGATGGATTTCAGTAAGCTTTCTGATTTGCAGGTGGATGCCTTGCGTGAAATAGGAAATATTGGGGCAGGTAACGCTGCTACTGCCCTGGCGCAAATGGTCAATGCCAGGGTGGAGATAAATGTGCCCCGGGTGAATATTTTGCCATTTCAAGATGTTTCCCAGCTGGTAGGAGGGCCGGGTGCTCATGTAGCGGGTGTATATGTCAGGGTGAGTGGTTCGGCTGCCGCCAATGTTCTATTTATTCTGCCAGTGGA
>JAAZLJ010000029.1 GCA_012799365.1 Syntrophomonadaceae bacterium
GCTCTGGTAACTGGCAGCCCGGTATTTGGCAAAGATGGGAGCATATTCCGCATAGTCTGCAATGTCCGTGATATTACCGAACTTAATAAACTTAAACAGGAGTTAGGACAGGCCCGGGGCTTAAGGGAGCATTATGAGAGTGAACTGCAGACTCTGCGTCTGCAGTATGCGGGTACCGGTAAAATGGTGGTTAATTCTTCTAAGATGCGGGAGCTCATGGCTATGGTGATAAGACTGGCCCGGGTTGATTCTACCGTCTTAATAACCGGGGAATCGGGAACCGGGAAAGAACTGGTGGCCGAGACTATTCATAACTACAGCGATCGTAAGCAGGAGCCATTTATTAAAGTGAACTGTGGGGCGATTCCGGAGAATCTGTTGGAATCCGAGCTGTTCGGATATGAGCCCGGAGCTTTTACCGGAGCCAGACAGGGAGGAAAACCAGGGTATTTTGAGCTGGCTCAGGGAGGAACACTTTTCCTGGATGAAATCGGGGATCTGCCTTTTAACCTGCAAGTAAAGCTTCTGCGGGTTCTGCAAGCCAGAGAAATCATCAGGGTTGGAGGTACGAAACCGCTCAAGATTGATGTTAGAATTGTGGCGGGAACTCATCGTAATCTCAGGGAAATGGTGAAAAGGCGGGAATTTCGTGAGGATCTCTACTATCGTTTGAATGTAGTGCCTGTAAATGTACCTCCCTTGAGGGAAAGGAAAGAGGAAATTACCTCACTGGTGATGCATTTTATGCGGCTGTTTAATCGTAAGTATCGTTTAACCAAAAAGATATCTCCCGAGGTGATTGATATATTCATGCAGTATGATTGGCCGGGAAATGTTCGGGAGTTGGAGAACCTGGTAGAGAGACTGGTGGTGATAACTCCAGAAGATGTTATTACCCGGGAAGATCTGCCAGCTCAGTTAATGGGCCAGCGGCGTAATTTATCGGAAGTATCCGTATCTGGAATCATTCCCCTGCGGGAGGCGGTAGAAAGCGTAGAAAAGCAGATATTGGAGCAGGCCTATACGGAATACCGAACTACCCGACAGATGGCCCGGGCCCTCCAGGTGGATGCTTCCACCGTGGTACGCAAGGCAGCCAAGTACGGTATTTCACGGTCCAAAACTGCCGGGGACGCGATCAGGCGGTAATTCAGATGGGGTTGCTGTGCCGCAACGAGGATATTGCAAGAATACACCAACGCGAGATAACGAAGACATTGCAGCTGTACAACGATAGCGGCCCTGATAACAAATGGTTCCGGGCAGATACGATTCCATTTTTCTGCTACGAAATGGTTTTTGAAACCGCAGATATACGCCGACGCAGGTTAAATGGGCAGCAATGCAACGTCTGGTGCCAAACTGCAACTATTGATAATCTAAGACGGTGTTGCGTACAAGAAACGATTGTTAGGGGGGTGGCAAGAGGCCATCCCCTTTTTTTGTCCCCAGGATCCCCGACAGATAGGCGTTTATGCGTAAAACAGGTACGGTGTTGTGGGAGTTGGCACGGGACTTGCACTAATATAGGGTGAGTACCAACAGGTCAATGAAAAGCACCTGATGCCAGGTGTTACATGATATCCAGGGACCCGGCCTGTTCATTGGTACCCAAATTACCTCCTTATATATAAGATACTGCTCTATGACTGTTTTGTTAACCACTATAACCAGCCCGAAATAGCAGATTATTATCATAGAGCAGTAACGTACTTTTTGGATGAAACGCCTCATATCGATAGGAGGGTGAGACCAGGAAGGGTGATCTGGTTTGATTGACTTCCGCTGTCACAAGTGTAATAAGCTGCTGGGACGATACCGTGATTGCCGAGAACTGGAAATCAAGTGTCCCCGCTGCGGGCAAAAAAACCACCTGCGCGAAAAGGGTCTGCATACAGCTCTGAAAAGGGGAAGTAACTCCCGGGAGCCATGAACCAGACCGAAACCAATTAAATAGCCATATTCCTCATTTTCTGAGATGAGAGCCTATAAAATTTCGATGGAGATATTGCTCCACCGACAAAATTATCCGTAAAGGGGGTGATAGTCGGAGCCTGAAGGCCGGTTAAAGTACCGAATATTGTGAAGTTCATAGTAAAGAACATTTTGAGTGGAGGTAATAACACTATGGCTATTAAAAAAATTGGAGTATTGGGAGCCGGCACCATGGGAGCGGGCATAGCTCAAGTAAGTGCTGAGGCAGGATATAACGTGGTTCTGGTGGATGTAGAGGCTGGTGTGGTAGAAAGAGCTGCTGCCAGGATGGAAAA
>JAAZLJ010000150.1 GCA_012799365.1 Syntrophomonadaceae bacterium
CCTACCATGGTAGCCAGGTTAGCCCCAAAGCCAATGTAAGCCCCGGCCATGATGCCGAGAACAAACATGTTGGCAAATGAGAGCTTTCCTTTGCCTTTCCCTGCATTAGCAGCTGCATTGGCTATTTCTGCTGGTGCCAGGAAATTCATCGCATAATCACTCTCCCTTTAAAATGTTGTTTCCTTCTGGCCACCCTCCTGCAGTTATACCGCGGGAGTTTGAAGAATACTGTGCCTACCCCTGAACGATTCGGGGCAGGCACATCCTGTAATCAAAGACCCCTCTATGAACCCCTCCTCTCCATAACGTCTGCTATACCTACCGGAAGTTCCGGCCAACAGCCTAAATTTTTTCCACTCTGGCGGCACAGACCTTATACTCAGGTATCTTGGCCACCGGATCCAAAGAATCAGCATTGGTTAACCAGTTAACTGCCGTTTCGGCAAAATGGAAAGTCATAAAGACTACATTTTCATCCAGGATATCAGTGATTTTGGCTTTTACCTCCAGGCTGCCGCGCCGGGTGGAAAGCTTCACCTCTTCACCGTCAATGATGCCCATCTTCTCGGCCAGAGCCGGGTTGATCTCCAGTTCCGCTTCCGGTACGTGTTCATCCAGCGCCGGGGAACGGCGGGTCATGGTACCGGTATGGTAATGGAACAGGTTCCGCCCGGTGGTCAGGATAAGCGGGTACTCTTCATCTGGCACCTCTGCGGGATCCTGGTAATCTATGGCATTAAATGCTCCCTTACCCCGGCTGAACTTGCCGTCCTTATGCATGAAAGGAGTGCCCGGATGCTCTTCGTTGGGGCAGGGCCACTGCAGACCTTTGCCTTCCAGCCGAGCATAAGTCATGCCAGCATACGAAGGAGTAAGAGTACGCATTTCTTCAAATATTTCTTCTGCCGAATTGTAGCTCATGGGATAGCCCATCCTGGTAGCGAGCTTACAGAGTATCTGCCAATCAGGTATAGCTTCTCCCGGCGGATCTACGGCCTTGCGTACCCTCTGCACCCGACGTTCGGTGTTGCTGAAAGTACCTTCTTTCTCGGCAAAGCAGGCACCGGGAAGCACTACATCGGCATAGTCAGTAGTCTCACTGAGGAAGATATCCTGTACCACGAGTAGATCCAAGTTCTCCAGGGCTTCTTCCACGTGGTTGAGATCCGGGTCGCTCATCATGGGGTTCTCCCCAATGACGATCAGAGCCTTCATCTCACCGGCATAAGCTTTATTGATGGTTTCTGTCAGAGTCAGTCCGGGTTTCGCTGGCAGGGTTACATTCCAGGCCTTCTCGAATTTGGCCCGGGCTTCATCATTGCCTACCTGCTGGTATGCAGTCAAAACATTGGGCAGACCGCCCATGTCGCAGGCACCCTGTACGTTGTTCTGTCCCCGCAGAGGATCAACCCCGGTGCCGGGACGCCCCATGTTCCCGGTCAACATAGCCAGGTTACATACGGATTTTACGTTGTCAGTCCCGGTGCTGTGCTGGGTCAGACCCATAGCATAGCAAATCGCGGCTGCCTCGGCCTCCGCATAAATCCGGGCCGCTTTACGGATATCTTCAGCCGGAACCGTGGTTATCTTTTCCACGTATTCCGGGGTATATTTGGCTATAACTGCCGCCATGGCTTCGTAACCTTCAGTATTGTTATCCACAAATTCCTGGTCCAGCAGCCCTTCCTCGATAATAACGTTCATCATGCCGTTAACCAGGGCTACGTCAGTACCCGGCCGATGCTGCATGTATACGTCAGCCAGGTTGGCCAGATCCGTACGGCGCGGGTCGGCTACAATCAGTTTCGCGCCATTCTCCAGCACGTTCCTCTTGATATTCATCCCAATTACGGGGTGGTTTTCTGTAGTGTTAGAACCGATAACAAATACGGCTCTCGCGTCTTTTTCCAGTTCACCAATAGAGTTGGTCATTGCTCCACTTCCGAATGCTGCCCCCAGACCGGCGACAGTAA
>JAAZLJ010000030.1 GCA_012799365.1 Syntrophomonadaceae bacterium
AGCGGCATCTGCAGGCCAGTCGATACTCGGAGGATACCCCCCGGGCATCAAGTAAGTCAGCCTCATCCACTGCCGGAGCCGACACGTCTCCGGTTACCTTTACCTGGCACTTACCACAGGTACCCCGACCCCCACAGTAACCGCCAGTTTCCCATCCTCCGCTGGCCAGGACATCCCATACGGTCTGGCCAGGCACCGCCCAAACCGCCCGGGATTCCTGACCCTTTTCGTAAACCACCACTCTCACCGGTTCGGCCATTAGCCCACCACCCAGAAAATATTTATGGCTGATTCTACTATAAAAAGTCATTTTTCATTCAGAGTACCACTATATGCATGTGGTTAATCAAGAGGCATAGCCATCCATGGTATGGGGCAAACGTAAACCAGGGTTCTGCAGTGAAATCATAGTTTCGTTTTTCCGCTCGACTTCAGGTAGTTTTCGGTAATGAAATCACTGATGCCAGCCACATCGTCCATAGAAAAAACCGGTACATCGAGACCCTCTATGTCGAAGTCACATACCACCGCCACCCGGTTTTCCAGGTCTAGAGGAGTGGTACTTATCTCCTGGCGCAAGACCTCGATCTTAGGTAACTTTTCTCTTTTAAAGCCCTCAACGATAACCAGTTCCACATCATCGGCTATCTCTTCCCGAATGTCCCATACAGTTAATTCTTTCTCCACTCTTCGGTACATGGCCATCTGCCCGGGGGAAGTTACCACCGTAGCTGCAGCTCCGGCACCGAATAACCGTTCTGAATCTTTGTAGCTATTCTCCAGATCAAAACCGTGGGCAGCATGCTTGATAACCCCTACTTTAATTCCCCGATCTACGAGGCAAGAGAGTACTTTTACCAATACAGTTGTCTTACCCACATTATGCGGCCCCACAAAAGATATCATAGGCAGCAATGATCACTCCTCCTCTACAATTATGCGGTCGATACCACTGTATATATTGAATCGGGCACCTCGGGTAAATCCCAGCAAGGTAATTCCCTGCTCCCGGGCCATCCTGCAGGCCTCATCAGTGACTGCCGAACGGGATACCAGACATTTTACCCCCATCCTGATAGCCTTGGACATGATTTCTGATGAAACCCGGCCGCTCAGCACCAACACCTTATCCTCGATGGAGATACCATGCAGCAAGCAATATCCCAACACCTTGTCCACTGCATTGTGACGCCCGATATCTTCACGATATATAAGCAGTTGGTTTCTCTGCCCCAGAGCTACCGTATGAACTCCCCCGGTATCACGGTGCAGCTGGGATGACTGTAAAAGCTGCTTCATCAGGTCCAGGACATCCTGGGCATAAATCTTCACATCCTGAGGCTTTTTCTCAGCTGATTTCTCCGCCCTCGGGTCCAGAGTTCTGAGGTCAACGTAGACGACCTGGTTTTCCTCATCTACCTTTATACCTGCAAGCTCATCAGCCCGTGTGATTTTACCGCTGGTCAGTAAAAACCCAACTGCCAGTTCATCCAAATGCATAGGGCTGCACCATGAACTTCCGAGCTCCCGACCATCGGATACTATCTTTACCAAAAGCTCACTTATAAGTATATCATCGAATCGCTCAATACCCGACTGCGGGCCATAGCGATGGATACCCCACCCGGTCACCGCTTTCTCCAAATTAATCCCTCCTTACAGGTTAAATCATTTATTCAACATATTACCGGGCACAACCTGGCCAGTCAAATAAAAACGGCGGAGTACTCTCTACTCCGCCTGACTTATCTTAAGTATATTGGACCGAACAGAGACGGCCTTCTGGCCATCTCTATCATTACTCTTCTTTAACTTCAGCCATCAGTACAATCCCGTAAATGATCGCTGCTACGAATGCTACACCCAATGCTATTGGCATCTGTGTGTTAGGTTCATTCAAAGTTCCTGCCTGATTATACATCACGTTGAAGGCAACTGTACCTATTCCCAGAAGAATTATATAAGTCCACAGCTTGACCTTACCCGGAAGCTTTAAAGTCTTGGCCCAGCTGCAGATTTTAGCGAAAACAACTATCGCCACGAGAACTAGAGCTAATTCCACGCCTGATGTTGCCCACCAACTCTCCACTTTGTCACCTCCTTTAGCGCGACCTTTTACAGGACCATACCTTATGTTACGTTCCTTAAACAAGACCTGAGGGGCGGACGCGCTCAACCCAACTATCCAGGTCTTGTACCTCATTAAGAATCTTCTATACTGGATTCTAATTTCCTTCTTTTAAAACATATTTTTTTAAAATTTTTTTATGTATAATTATGGATTTGTGTTTTTCCTTTTACCCGTCTATAATAACATAGTGAGTAAATCGGATAGCCGCGAGGTTTGTACCTCGAGGAAAGTCGGAGCTCCACAGGGCAGGGTGCTGGGTAACACCCAGTGGGGGCAACCCCAAGGCTAGTGCCACAGAAACAAACCGCCCGGCCTTTAGTTGGGTGTACAACTAAATTTGCTTATTATCTATATTATATCACAGTCTGGCTCAACTAACACTTTGGTTGTACCACCAACTGAGTGCCGGGTAAGGGTGGAAAGGTGAGGTAAGAGCTCACCAGCGGTTAGGCGACTAATCGGCTAGGTAAACCCCACTCGGAGCAAGACCTAATAGGGGGGATATGGAGTAGCCCGCTCCGCTCCCGGGTATGGTCGCTTGAGGTGTCAGGCAACTGGCATCCCAGATAGATGGCTATCTAATACAGAACTCCGCTTACAGATTTACTCATTCTTTGTAAATAAGGGGCAGGCTGCAGCCTGCCCCTTATTATTTGCATAAACCGATCTCCCTATTCTCAGCAGCCATAGGTTAAACAACCTCATCAACATCCCGTCCCGACCCCTTTAACACTCGAGTAGGGTAAGCAATACGTATATCATACTCCTTAAGCCGTTCTACTATCAGCCTGCGCATTTCTCGGCCCATCAAGAAATAGGAATCAGGTCTGGACAGTGCCACCAGAGTAAATTGTACCCCCATCTGCTCGATGTTACTAATGCCGTATATCTGAGGTGGTTCCTCAAACTGGCCGTTTTGTTGTATAAAGTGCTCGGGGTACAAATGAAGCAGTTCAGCACAGATATCGTTCAAAACTTTCCTTACTTTGTCAATATCTTCTTCGTAGTGAACAGTGACCGTTTCTATATTCCTTAACTTCTCCCGATTGTAGTTAAGAACCGTTTGTATATGCCCGTTGGGAATGTAATACTTTTTCATCGACCATTCACGTAAAGTAGTGGTACGGAAGCCCAATTCCTCGATGGTGCCCACCATCTGTCCGTTGATGTTGACATAATCACCTACATTAAACTGGTCTTCAACAATAATGAAAAACCCGCTGATGACATCCTTGACCAGGCTCTGGGCTCCAAATCCGATGGCCAATCCTACTATACCTATCCCGGCCAGAATCGCCTTGATATCGATACCCAGTTGCTCCAACGCCAGCAGGACCGCGATCCCATATACCGTATACTTGCAGATGGATCTGAGCAGCGTTCCTAAAGTCTGCTTGCGTTCCCCCTGCCATAAACCGGTAATTCGGTTCAAACCCTGGTTTATGAGCCGAACCACAATCCACGCCCCCAGCAGGATAAGAGCCACCACCAGTATCTGCCAGCTCCAATCAGCTGCTATTGCCGCCATACGGTCGAGATTAAGTTTTCCTTGTATAAAAACCAGAATCTTGGTCAGCACAGATTCCATCCTCCAGGTTAAGGCCTGGCTTCACCCAGGTTACTGAGGGTTTTCTCCCCGGCTGCCCGGCGTTTCTGCCCCAGGGTAATGTTCAAGGGTTCATAAGTAAGGGCCCCCGTCCAGCAAGCCCTCACACATTGAGGATCGCCCCCACAACGGTCACACTTGAAAATGCTTCCCTGAAGCGAGTTAAAATTAACGTTTCCGAAAGGACAGGCCTGGACACATTGAAGACAGCCTATACACCGATCCTGCTCGATGTTAACCATACCAGTCTGCCGATCCTTGATCATGGCTCCAGCCGGACATACACTTACGCACACCGGTTTCTCGCACATAGCACAGGTCAGGGGAACATAATAGCCCATTCGTTCGTAACGAACTACCCTGATCCTGGATTGGGAAGGAGCACACACTCCGTCATGTACCAGTGAACACATCATTTCACAGCTGCCGCACCCTACACACTTCTGATAGTCCACCATTAATGTTTTCCCCTTCATTCCCCATCCCCCTTAAAATAACCAGGGTTTCCTTCCCTGCTACTATAGAAAATAATTTAAAACCGTTGATGTACTGCAGTCGACAAGTCGGGGAGCGAGCAGGTTAACCACACTCCAATAAACATGCAGTTTTCATGCCTCGGTGATGTCGGTTCGACATGAGGCTAAACAGTATAGCTCCTTTTTAGATTGTACCAGAACCGGGGTTCAGAAATCGACGGGCCGGTAGAAACCACCAGAATTTTTCGGCCAGCACCGGATGCTTAACCAGACTCCAAAACTCGCTGACGGGCATTCTCTTCTTCATCAAAGCCGTCATAACTCCCACACTGGCGGTAACCCCGACGGATTGAAAACCCATAATGCGATCATCCACCACCAGAACCCGAAAACCCCATTCCTCACCATAATCCTCCAGCACCTCTATATCACGCCCGGCCAGACCGGCCGACGTCCAGCCTATAGAGACCAGAACCACCCCGCTTATCTCCTCCACTACCACATCCAGAGAACCCTCGTACTCCGCCTGGCGGCCCAAACAATTAAGAGCTGCCACCTCTCCCTGGCGCCGAGCACTGGGCCACAGCAAACTCAAGGTAGGCTCTCCCGTTAATATATCAAACGACTCTATACAATCACCACAGGCCCAGATACCGCTGATGCTGGTCTCCATATGAGGATTAACCTTGATACCTCCCAGTGAACCCAATTCCACTCCAACTTGCCGGGCCAACTCCACATTCTGCCGTACCCCCACCGCCCATATCACCGTATCGCAGACGATTTCCTGACCGCTGGTCACCACTGCTTCTACTCGATCCCCACCCTTGACCTGGCATACCTGTTCTCCGGTGAATACAGCTACCCCTTCCCGCTCCAACAGGACCTGTATGCGGCATGCCAGCTCCGGATCAAAGTTTCGAGGTAGAATATGTCCCATCATCTCCACCAGAGTTACCTCACAACCTTGATGAGCCAGGGCCCCGGCCGCTTCTACTCCGATATTCCCGGAACCAACCACCACGACCCGGCGGGGACCGTAGGCCATGATGGCATCGATGTCACTCACTGACTTGACTACAAAATTGCCCGCCAGCTCGGTACCCTCAATAGGCGGTATTATAGCACGGCTGCCGCTGGCTATAATAAGCCCGTCATAAGAAATGTTCTCCGAACCCACAGTAACCGTACGCCTGGCCGCATCCACGCCCATCACCTCGCAGCCCAAACGGGCTGAAATCCCCATTCTTTCATAATCAGCCACCTGCTTTAAAAAGAGCTGCGGCCGTTCTACCCATCCCGCCAAACAGTCCGGCAGGGCGCAGGCTGAATAAAAGGGGAATCGCTCGCGAGCCACCATGATGGTCTCTACCTGGGGGCGGTGTTTTTTAATCGTCTCCACTGCACTGTTACCGGCAGCACCGTTCCCAATTACCACGATTCGCATCGTTACCCGCTCCCCTCCCCCGGCCATAACCGTTTGAGACCCTCATTCGCCCGCCTGCGGCCTATTTCCGTATCCAAAATTCCATACTGCAGGGCCCCGGTCGGACAATACCGGACACACTCAGGTTCGCCCCCACAGCAATCACAGTTCACCACCACTTCATCCCCATCATCATAACAGCTGGCATCAAAGGGACAAGCCACCTGGCAGGCCCGACAACCAATACACTGTTCCACGCGTCGGGCAACCAGCCCGGTCCCGGGCTGTTTCTCAATTATGTTCATTAAACAGGCCGTTATGCAGGGAGCATCCACACAATGGCTGCAAACATGAAGGGTGTAACTCCCCAGCACCTTTTCCCGCCGCACCCTGATACGGGCTCGGGCTGGATGGTACTGACCCGTCTTCGCAATCGCACAAGCTAACTCACACGCTCCACAACCGCTGCATAAATCGGCCCTTACCAGTAATCGTTTTCTCACCTTACCCTCCCAACCTTTGCAACCATTCTACCTCTAACCAACACAGCTAACAGAATAACAACCTGTAAAAAAGCTTTCAGAAATCCTTATTGGGCTGTGTTAACCACGAAGCAGCCTGCAGCACCGACAATATCCCGGTTATTGTTGATGGGGCCAGGGCTCACTTGCGAGACACCCCTCCACTATAGATTCAGTATACCACGAGAGCAGGTTAACACCACAGGAACAAATGGTACATACATTGGAGTATGGTTAACCCGTTCGCTCCCCAACTCGTCGACTGCAGTATATGCCGGAAACTAAAAGGCCGGGCACATTACGCCCGGCACTTATCCTATACAATAGTTAGTTCGATTCATACAGCAATATGAATTATTTTTTCTTAGCCTTCTTTCCGCTCTTTTTGGTGGTCTTCTTGGCCGGCTTGACTGAGGCTGCCACCGATTCCTTAAGGGATTTACCAGGTTTAAATGCAGGTACCCGAGTAGCTGGAACTTGGATTTCCTCTCCGGTCGCCGGGCTAATCACCGTTCTTGCCTTGCGATCCCTTACCTCAAAAGTACCGAACCCAATTATCTGCACTCTGTCTCCACTGGCCAGTGTTTCCTGGATTACCTCAAGCGTAGCATCCAGAATCTTTACAGCTTCTTTCTGTGTTACCTCGGCCTTATCTGCCAGAGATCTAACCAGTTCCGTTTTGTTCACAGCGTATTCCTCCCTTAATATATAATTTTTCGACTTCTGGTAAGATTCATCACAAATCCCGAAATTCCTTCTTTTGCAGCAAAAAACTCCTG
>JAAZLJ010000151.1 GCA_012799365.1 Syntrophomonadaceae bacterium
AAGTCTATCTAAAAAGACAGAAAAATGCTCCCCTAATAAGTAAAACAAAGCACCCGCCAACAGTACTGCCAGAGCAATCCCCCATGGTTCTTGCAGTGCTTTGAGCACCAGCGGTAAACTCATCTTGTCTGCGATGATACACGCAGTAATACCCATTATAAATAAAAAGGCTTCCAGGTTCTCTTCTACCTTTTTAATCGCAAAAGGCAGTACCAGGACCAACAACAGAACAATCAGCAGACCATAAATCACCATAATTAGTTCATCTCTCTCTATTTATCCCTTATCACAACATTATCGTTTTCCATAAGTCTTCTGCGTCCAGCATAACAATCAGCGTTAATCTGCGTCTATTTTATGATTCATCGGCGCCCATCACCGTACATCTGCGGTTTCAAATCATAGGCGAAATAGAGATAATACGGTACCTGACGCCGATTATGTTCTTCGATGACTTCATCCATTTCACAGACGGAAAATACCTCCTCCAACCGCTCCGCTAACCCCGGGTCATGGTTACACGACCATACCGCAAACACTCCGCCGGGAGCCAGAATGTCCCTTACCTTGCGGAAAAATTCGCTATCATACACCCGCCGGTTGCCCTCCTGCACCAGCATCATGGGACCGTTATCGATATCCATAGTGATGATATCATAGACGTGAGGGGTAACCATCACATAGTCATGAAAATCGCCGTTTACCACCCTTACCCGCGCATCATCCAGGCAGTCAGCATTCTCATCTTGAAAATACAGCCGATTCCACCGTACCACCACTGGGTCAAGCTCCACCACTTCGATACGGACTACTTCAGGATACCGACAGGCCTCCTTCACCGTATAGCCCATACCCAGGCCTCCAATTAGAATATCCAGACCCTCCCGCTTATCTATCCTCTGTACGGCATTTTTCACCAGAAGTTCAGAAGACAGGTGGTTGTAAGAGGCCATGATGAAAACCCCGTTTATCACCATTTCCCATTCTTTTCGGCCCTCGATCCGATTCTCCCATAGCTGCAGTTCCGCCCCTGGCCGCTCTACACGGGTCACCAGTTTCCTTGCCGCCATTCTCCAGTCCCCCATTTCTGAACAAAGGAGCAGTCCAACATATAACTACCATTCATAGCTTTTGACGGTTATAGCCTTAGTATTTGTATAAGTACGTATCCTGAATATATTATATATTACCAACCAAATGCAAATCGTAGCCACCCTGCTCACAAAGCATTCATCCCTTTTATAGCAGACATTCATGGTAACGATGTATCGCCATCGAAGGCATGAAAATACATATTTATGGAGTGTGGTTAACCCGCTCGCTCCCGGACTTGTCGACTGCAGTATATGAATTTACGCTGAGTTCTAACCCCGTAGCGGAGGCTTCAGCCTTCGCAGGAACCGCAGTAAGAGAAAAGCTTCCGCTCCACTGTAGTGGAAGCTTTTAGCTTCCGCCGGGGAGGCTGAAGCCTCCCCTACTGCTGCTTCGTAAGTCGCTCGACTCGGTTAATACTCTCCTGGTGAGGGTTATTTTGTTTCTTCAGCGTTTTCATAATATTCTGCGTTATCTGCGTCCATCAGCGTATATCTGCGGTTTCAAAGTTATTTTCATAGCAGAATGGCAGAATCACTCTCACCCCGGGTATAACTATAATTTATGGTTGGCATGAAGGATAATGACGCTAAGCGGCGAATATATACTGTATAAGATTATTTTATAACTAAACTAACGAGGAGTGATGTCGTTGAGTCGGGAAAAAATGCTGATGGTGGTTACGGGGACCGTCATAGGGATAGCAGCAGTCTTGCTGGTAGCCCTGGGAAATCCCGGTAACATGGGCTTCTGTATCGCCTGTTTCCTGCGGGATACAGCTGGGGCCCTGGGACTGCATCGGGCCGGCATAGTACAGTACGCACGACCAGAATTGATCGGCCTGGTTCTGGGTGCTTTTATCGCGGCCATGAGTGCGGGTGAGTTCAGGAGCCGCGGTGGTTCTTCAACTTTTGTACGTTTCATTCTTGGAGTCTTTATGATGATCGGAGCCCTGGTCTTTCTGGGGTGCCCCCTGCGGGATATCCTGCGTATAGGCGGAGGCGACCTCAACGCCGTAGTAGGACTGTTTGGCTTTATGGCCGGAGTATTTTTCGGTA